>CAJOFD010000014.1 GCA_905233585.1 uncultured Bacteroidales bacterium | reverse complement strand
AAAATTCGTAAAAGAATAGAACATTGAATTTTGGTTTATAATTAAAATATTTGGGGACGATGTATATCGTCCCTTTTTTTGTTACGGCATTGAGGATGCCGGAATATCCGTTCAGTTTGAGATATGAAAAAGGAGAGCTGAGCAATAATTTGTTGGGTTGTCCAAATATGGCAGCCTATTTCCTCACTTGTCTTGATTTTATGATTCTTTTAATTCCAGCAGACAAACGTTTTCTACATGATGAGTCTGGGGAAACATATCCACCGGTTGGGTAACTTTTACCTGATAGATATTGGTCATTAGGGCAATATCGCGAGCCTGCGTTGCAGGATTGCAACTGACATAAACAATTCTTTGCGGTTTTATTTTTAATATTTGAGCAACCACATCGGGGTGCATACCGTTGCGGGGCGGGTCTGTAATAATAACATCAGGTTGTCCGTTTTGTCTGATGAACTCGTCGGTGAAAATTTTAGCCATATCGCCTACATAAAAATATGCGTTGTCAATATGGTTCAAGCGTGCGTTTTCTTTGGCATTTTCCACTGCTGAGGCTACATATTCCACGGCTACAACTTTTTGGGCTTGTTTGGCAACAAACAAAGCAATGGTGCCTGTGCCGGTATATAAATCGTAAACAATATGTTTGGGTTGAATATTGGCCAATTGTCTTGCGGTTTGGTAGAGTTTGATGGCTTGCTGTGCATTGGTCTGATAAAAGGCTTGAGGTGCCACTTTGAAGAATAAATCTTCCATTTGTTCCGTCAGATGGTCTTTGCCGTGATAGGTTTGTACGCATATATCGTTCAGACTGTCGTTCAATTTATCGTTGATAGCATACATCAGAGCCGTAATTTGTGGAAATTTGACTTTAAGAAAGTCCATTATCATGGATAAATATTTATCTTTATAGGCGAATACTATTATTACCATCAAATCGCCGCAAACGGAATGTCTGATGATTAAATTCCGCAACAGGCCTTCATGAGAGCGGGCATTGTAGAAAGGAATATTGTTTTTGACGGCAAATGCTTTTAACGAATTGCGAATATCGTTTTCGACAGTCTCATGTAAATGGCAATAATGAATGTCAAGCACTTTGTCAAACATGCCTGGCAGATGAAAACCCAAGCCGTTGGGATTGAAATCTTCTTTGTGGTCCATTTCTTCAAAAGACAACCATCTTTTATCGGAAAAAGTATATTCTATTTTGTTGCGGTAGGCGTAAATTTTGTCAGAGGGAAGTATGGGGAGAATATCGGGAAATGGAAATTTACCAATGCGGGAGAAATTATCAAATACTTGTTTTTGTTTGTATTGCAATTGGTAACAATATTGCATGTTTTGCCATTTGCAGCCGCCGCAAATGCCGAAGTGTTCGCATTTGGGTGTTTCTCTTTGTGGAGAATACACTTTTATTTGCAAAGGGCGGGCCATATAATAAGCGTGTTTTTTCTTGTAAACTTCAGCGTCTATAATATCTCCGGGAACAACATTGGACACAAAAACAACTTTTCCCTCATATTTGCCGACACAAATGCCTTCCGCACCTGCATCGGTAATTTCCAAATCTTCTATAATAAAATTTTGTTTATTTTTTCCCATGATTAAAATTGTGAAACATTGACTGTAGTTGTCGCGTTTGATTTGACAACAAAGGTAACTTCTTTTGTTTTGGTGGTTTGGTATTCCGAGGCTTCTCTGAAAACCACTTTGTATGTACCCGGTAACAACAGAATGGATTCTGAAGAGTCTTCGTTCCTTAAATTATATATCCATTCATCTTTTCCGTCACGAACGACAAACAAACTTCCAAACCCAAGATTGTTTTTTTTGACAATAGCCACGCCCGGATCCGGAATTTTTATATTGCTTGTTGAATTTTGTTTGATTTCCACATTATTAATGTATAGTCTGGGCAAACAAAGTATTTCCAAATCATAAGAACCGACAATGTATTTTTCTATTTGATTGAAATATTGTACATTAACGATTTCATGTTCTCCTTTTTTGCGGACAATGGCAGGAACGAACTGATAACGGGAGTTTTTTGTAACGGATTTTATTGACAAGGCACCTTGTGGTAAATCAATGGGAATGATATTATGTGTACCCACATTGAGTTTTATGCCCGAAACTTCTACAGGAGGAAGGGAGTGTACTTTGATGCGGTATGACAGCATGGTATTGAGTAATAGTGTATCAGGAACGCCACGTGCGTTCATGGTGTGTATGTAATTGTACATTAGCGAGCTGTCTTTTTCGTCAAAGAAACTGATGGGCACATTGGTTTCCAATGGTTTTCCATAGGCATCCAAAAGATTGACTTGACAAGTGGTTTTATTGAAAATCTGTTCAACAATTACTGACAAGGCTTTGTCAAAAGCCGATTCGCTGGTTGCGTCAATATAGGTGCCAATACAACTGAGGTCCAGACTGAAATCCTTGCCCAAGCCGATAACATAAGGTTTCAATATAATGCCATTGCGTTGCAAGGTTTGGGAAATCTCACAAGGGTCGCTTTGGCATTCTTCAATTCCGTCTGTGATGAGAATGATTACATTTCTCACATTTTCTGTTGAAGGGAAATCATGTTGGGCGGCCAATAAGGATTGCCCGATGGGAGTTGTTCCCTTGGGTGATATGGATTTCAGTTTCTGTTTTATACGTTCAAAGTTATTGGGAGCGAAAGGTACTTCCAGTTTAGTGTCGTTGCAGTCGTATAAGCGGAAATCCTTTTGATGTCCGTACACTCTCAAGGCCAATTCCACTCCCGGATAATTTTCAAGGCTGTCTATCATTTTGGATAACAATCTGTTGGCAATATGTATTTTTTTGTCGCTTTGCCAGTCTCCCCACATGCTGTTGGAGGCATCGAAAATGAATAGAATTCGGGTGTGGACAGGTTCTGTCCGATAGGCGGGGCTTTTTTGTGAAAAACCTGACAAAGAGAATACCATCAAACAAAAAATGATAATGTATGTGATTTTGAAATACTGCTTTGACATGGAAATAATTTTTTGCAAAGATACGTTTTTTTGTTGAATTCAGGTCGGTAAAAATAATTCTTTTTTTTATTTGGCAACTGTTTTTATGTTATCTTTGTAAGATATTTTATATTTAATAGTACATAATGTGTTATAAATGGAATATATCTTATAAAAATATTTGATAGCAACAATGTTATTTATTATAAAAAACTTACAATAATTAAATAATAAAAAAATGAAAATAAAATCATTATATCATTTTTTATCTCCCAAATTTCAATCAATACATATAGAATATAAGGTAAATCCTAGACCTCGTTTTACACCCCACTCTCTTATGTATGAACTAATAAATAAAAATAGAGTAGAATACAAAGAACTTCTTCAATGTTTTTTAGAATATACTAATAATATTCAAATTATTAGAGATAAAAAATGCGAATCAAACGAAGATCTTCCAACTTGGAATAACGGGTATCTTCCTGGTTTGGATATTGTTACTCTTTATGGGATGATTGCCAAATTCACTCCCCAAAAATATATAGAAATAGGTTCAGGAAATTCAACGAAGGTAGTGTATAAATCGGTGCAAGAAAATAATTTGCAAACAAAAATTATTTCTATTGATCCAATGCCTCGTACTAATATTGATCATTTAGCAGACACAATTATACGCAAACCTATAGAGAAATTGGAGAATATAAGTTTTATTCTTAAAACTTTAGACAAAAACGATATTTTATTTATAGATAATTCCCATCGTGTTTTTTCAAATTCAGATGCAATGGTTTGTTTTATGGAAATCTTGCCTATGCTGAAAAAAGGTGTTATCGTACATTTCCATGATATTTATTTACCTTATGATTATCCACAATTTATGTGCGATCGTTTTTATAATGAGCAATATGTTTTAGCCTCCTTTCTTATGGCTAATCCTGAAAAATATAAAACAATATTGCCTAATTTTTTCATAAGTGAAGATGATAAATTATCTGCAATTATTGCTCCTATATGGGAACATAAAAATTTGGAAAAAGTAGAAAAACATGGTGGTAGTTTTTGGCTGAAAATAAATCAATAAATATTAAAAAAGTTAAAAATTATCTGGAGACAAGCAAAAAATTGTATCTTTGCAAAATAAGTAGGATATTTGTATAAAACAAACAGAAAAGATAATCGATGAGAAATACACTTGCTTTGGTAGGCAGACCCAATACGGGAAAGTCAACATTGTTTAATCGGCTAACAAGGACACGTTCTGCCATTGTAGATGCTACCTCTGGGGTAACAAGAGATCGAAATTATGGAAAGTCGGAATGGAATGGTATAACTTTTTCTGTTATAGATACAGGTGGTTATGTACTAAATTCAGAAGATATTTATGAAGCTGAAATATGTAAACAGGTAACATTGGCAATAGAAGAGGCCGAAGTTATTGCTTTTTTGGTGGACGGTAGAGAGGGTTTAACCGTTTTAGATGAGGAAATAGCAACGATGTTGCGGTCCTGTTCCAAACCTGTTTTTTTGGTTGTAAACAAGATAGATTCTCCATCAAATTATACCGACCAATTCGATTTTTATGCTCTTGGGCTTGAAAACCTGTATCCTGTTTCTGCCGTTTCGGGTAGCGGAACAGGTGAATTGTTAGATGAGATTGTAAAACATTTTTCCGAAGAAAAAGAAGAAATAGATGAAAATATCCCCAGAATTGCCGTAATAGGCAGACCCAATGTGGGCAAATCGTCCATTATCAATGCTTTTTTGGGACAGGACAGAAATATTGTAACCTCCATGGCAGGAACAACCAGAGATTCTATTTATTCAAGATACAAAGGCTTTGGTTTTGATTTCTATTTGGTGGATACGGCTGGATTGAGAAAGAAAAAAAGCGTGGAGGAAAACTTGGAGTTCTATTCTGTTATGCGTACCATCAGGGCAATAGAAAGCAGCGATGTCTGCATATTGATGACGGATGCAACCAATGGTTTTGAAGCACAGGATTTGAATATTTTAAGTTTGGCGCAACGCAACAAAAAAGGCGTGGTTATTGTTGTAAACAAATGGGATTTGGTAGAAAAGAATGCCAACACCCATTTGGATTTTGAAAAGAACATCAAGGCAAAAATCGCTCCTGCCAACGATGTGCCGATTATTTTTACTTCTGTTATTAACAAACAGCGTATTTTTAAAGTGTTGGAAACCGCCATTGCTGTTTATAAAAATTGTAATAGAAAGATTTCCACTTCGCAATTGAACGATACGATGTTGGATATTATCAGTTTCAATCCGCCTCCCATACACAAAGACAAGGTTGTGCGAATAAAATATGTAACACAATTGCCGACCCAAACACCTGCTTTTGCTTTTTTCTGCAATTTGCCCCAATATGTGATAGATTCATACCAACGGTTTTTGGAAAACAAAATTCGTTCCCAATGGGATTTTTCAGGTGCTCCGATGGACATATATTTCCGTAAAAAATAACACACAAATCTTATGTTCAAAATTCGTTTTGTCGTCAATCCTCATTCAGGCATTGGAAAATACAGAGATATAGAACACTTGTTGAGCACACATCTTGACAAAAGCAAGTTTGACTATGATGTTGTTTATACACAGAAGCGCGGACATGCAACAGAGATTACCCAAGATGCTGTGTCCAAACATTTTGATGTTGTTGTCGCTGTAGGTGGAGACGGTACAATTCGGGAGGTGGCCAGAGGGCTTGTGAAAACAGATACAGCCATGGGTATCATTCCTGTGGGAAGCGGTAACGGCTTGGCAAGACATATCGGCATTCCTATCAAACTTTCAAAAGCAGTGCAGGTGATAAATCAAATGCACGAAGAGTTGATTGATACTGTTGATGTGAATAATAATGTCTGTGTAAGTATGGCAGGAATAGGTTTTGATGCTCTTATTGCCAAAAAATTTGATAATTCTTCGCAACGTGGTTTTTTGCCTTATTTTCGTTTTACGGTAGGTTCATTCTTTTGGTATAAATCTCATACCGTTATAGTTGAAACTCAAGAACAGACCATAAAATGCAAAAACACCTTATTGGTAAATGTGGCAAATTCTTCACAATGGGGTTTTAATGTAAAAATTGCACCGAAAGCCTCATTGCAAGACGGTTTGTTGGATATTTGTGTAGTGAAAAAGCCGTCTTTGTTTTTGTTGCCTACACGCATTTTTTTGCTTTTAATAGGTAAACTTCATCAAGACAAATTGGCCGTTCATGTTTGTAAAACTTCACAATGCCGTATTTATGAACAAAATGAAGATTGGCAATATTGTCATTTGGACGGAGACCCGATAGGACGGCAAAAAATGATACAAATAGCCCTGGACCCCAAATCTTTAAAAGTGATTACACCGATAAATATATAATTAACTTAAAATAAAATATTAAAAAATGAAGCTTGATTTAAAGAAACCCCTTGTTTTTTTTGATTTAGAAACCACAGGTTTAAATATAGGAATAGATAAAATTGTTGAAATTTGTCTATATAAAGTAAATCCGGATTATACAACGGAAGTTTATACCGAACAACTCAATCCTGAAATGCACATACCGGAATCGGTTTCAGAAATTCATGGTATTTACGATAAAGACGTTGTCAACAAGCCTACTTTTAAACAAGTTGCTCCTATAATTGCGGATTTTTTGAAAGGTTGTGATTTGGCAGGTTACAATTTGCTTAAATTTGATTTGCCTTTGTTGGTTGAAGAATTTCTCCGTATAGATAGCGATTTGGATTTGAGGGAGGTGAAAGTAATTGATGTACAGAATATTTTTCACAAAATGGAGCCGCGTACCTTAAAGGCTGCTTATCGTTTCTATTGCAACGAAAGTCTTGAAAATGCCCATACGGCAGAAGCCGATACGATTGCCACTTTTAAAATATTGGAGGCACAAGTTGAAAAATATCAAAATACGCTTTCGTGGGACGAAAAAGAAAGAGAACAAGGCATTTGTCCTATAGAAAATAATGTTGCCAAATTGGCTGCCTATTCTACTGTAGGTAGAAATGTCGATTTTGCAGGGCATATTGTTTTTAATGAAAAAGATGAGGAGGTTTTCAATTTCGGGAAACATAAAGGCAAGTCGGTAGAACAGATTTTTACCATAGAGCCTTCTTATTATGATTGGATGATGAAAGCCGATTTCCCGCTTTATACCAAAAAAGTTATTCATAATATCCGCTTGCGAATGTTGAGCAATAAGTTGTCTAAACGATAGAAAAAAATATTTGTCTGAATGGATGAACTATTGAAATTGCCTGAAGATTTGGATTTGCCCGAAGATACCGACACAGAAGAAGGTGGAGATGAACTCTATGAGCATTTTAAGGTTGTCGTAGACAAAGGGCAAAGTTTGTTGAGACTTGACAAGTATTTGGCTGGTATGATGGCCAATACCTCAAGAAGTAAGATAAAACAAGCCTCTATGGCTGGAAATATTCTTGTTAATGGTAAGGTTGCCAAACAAAACTATAAGGTAAAGCCTTTTGATGAAATTTCGGTTGTTTTGTCTTATCCGCCAAGAGAGATAGAACTTATTCCAGAAAATATTTCTTTGTATATTGTTTACGAAGATGATGATTTGTTGGTTGTCAATAAAGCTCCGGGTATGGTTGTACACCCTGCTTATGGCAATTATAGTGGAACTTTGGTTAATGCTTTGTGTTATCATTTGCAACACATTTTGAACCAAAATGGAACAATGACGGCTCCGTTTTTGGTACACAGAATAGACAAAAACACTTCGGGTCTGATGCTTGTAGCTAAAACGGAATATGCTCAAGCCAAATTGGCTGCCCAATTTTTTAGCCATACTATAGATAGAAAATATCAAGCCTTGGTATGGGGCGATTTTCAAGAAGAAAATGGAACCATTGTCGGTAATGTGGGCAGAAGTGTTAAGGATAGAAAAATAATGACTGTATTTGCAGACGAAACACAAGGCAAACATGCTGTTACTCATTGGAAAGTCTTGGAACGTTTTGGCTATGTAACATTAATAGAATGTCAATTGGAAACAGGCAGGACTCATCAAATACGTGTCCACATGCAACATATTGGACATCCGTTGTTTAACGATGCCACTTATGGGGGCGATAGAATTTTAAAAGGAACCACATTTTCAAAATATAAACAATTTGTCCAAAATTGTTTTGAGATATTGCCAAGACAAGCCTTGCATGCTAAATGCATTGGATTTGAACACCCTACAACGGGAAAAAGAATGTTTTTTGATTCCGAGTTGTGTATGGACATGCAAAATGTTTTGACCAAATGGAGAAATTATGTCAAACACAAAGCCTACGAAGAGGAAGTAGAGGTATTTTATGATATTTCCAATAGGGAAAGAAAATCAATAGAAAATAGTGATAATTAAAAATAAATAAAATAATTTTTTTGCAAAGTAAATAGAATTGATTATCGTCTGTTTTTTTTTGATACCTTTGCAAAAAACAGAAATAAAAAGGATACCATGAAATATATCGTTGTAACAGGTGCTGCTGGTTTTATTGGGAGTTGCTTATTGCAGAGATTACATGAATTAAATTATGAAAATTTGGTTGCAGTTGATGATTTTTCCAAACAAGAAAAAAACTGCAATTTGGAACATAAATCATTTGTTACCAAAGTAAGTCGTACAGAATTTTTCTCGTGGTTGGAGGCCAACGGCAATGCAGTGAAATGCATTTTGCATATTGGTGCAAGAACAGATACCACAGAAACCAATTGGGAATTGTTAGATGAGTTGAATCTTAGTTACACTCAACAAGTTTGGGAAAATTGTGTACTATATCAAATTCCACTCATATATGCTTCTTCTGCTGCTACCTATGGCAATGGAGAATATGGTTATGTGGATAGTCATAGCATTGTAGAAAAATTGAAACCATTAAATTTATATGGCGTTTCTAAAAATGAGTTTGACAAGTGGGCTTTGGCTCAAGAAGAAGAACCTCCTTTTTGGGCAGGTTTGAAATTCTTTAATGTATATGGTCCTAATGAATATCACAAAAAAAGAATGGCTTCTGTAATATTGCATTCTTTTCATCAAATTCAAGAAACAGGAAAAGTACAATTGTTCCGTTCGCATAATCCAAAATTTGAAGATGGTAAACAATTGCGGGATTTTGTTTATGTCAAAGATGTT
Organism: uncultured Bacteroidales bacterium; assembly: GCA_905233585.1. GTDB lineage: Bacteria > Bacteroidota > Bacteroidia > Bacteroidales > WCHB1-69 > UBA1205. The sequence goes on along the minus strand of CAJOFD010000014.1, from coordinate 39,014 downwards.
ATTAATGTAATTGCTTTTTTGATGCAGACACAAACCAAATCCGGCTTGTATAATGTTGGCACTGGACACGCAAGGTCGTTTCTTGATTTGGCAAAAGCGACATTTGCTGCCATGGATAGACCTGAATGTATTGAATTTGTGGATATGCCATTGGATATACGTGAAAAATATCAATATTATACCCAAGCAAAAATGGATAAATTGATAGATATCGGTTATAATCAACCGTTTACTTCATTGGAAGATGGGGTGAAAGATTATGTGCAAAATTATTTAATGAAAAATAGTTGTTATTAATGTAAAAATAAAATAAACATGAAAAAGATGGTAAAAAAAATGATGTTCATAATGGGATTTTTGTTCTTTGTCGGCTTTTTGGCTACAAGTTGTAACAAATACGACAAAATGAAAATTGTTGGTAGTTGGGAAATAGATATCAAGGCTGCACAAAATCTGGCTGTAGATTCTTGCAAAGAAACACTGACCTTTGATTCAGGGAATAGTCAAAAATTCAAACGAAGTTATATGTTGCGAAAAGAAGGAAAATACACACGTTGGACAAGAGAAGGTAATTTTGAACGCAAACACAATAAAATAACTTTTTACAATCAAACACAAGATGACGGCTCAAAAGTGGCAGATGTTACCTATAAATATAAGATAGAAAACAGCCAATTGATTTTCATTGTTGATGATAGTGAAGGTTATCCCAATAATGAAAAGATTTATACAGCAAAAAAATAAATTGTTGATAAATTCAAAATAAGATTTCTTATGTCCGTCTAATAAAAAAGTTTTATTAGACGGCATTTACATATAAATATGGACTTTTTGAGCAGATGACATTGACATTTATTGTTTTGTTGGCAATTGGTTTGGCAATGGATTGTTTTGCAGTTTCCATTACATATGGAGTTGTACAAAACAATATCACAACTGCTCATCGCTTGCTAATGGCATTTCTGTTCGGATTTTTTCAAGCATTTATGCCATTGATTGGTTGGTCGGTTGGTGTTAGTTTTGCTAAATATATTGAACCCATTGATCATTGGTTGGCTTTTTTTATTTTGTTATTAATCGGTGGAAAAATGATTGTTGAAAACTTGAGAAATAAAGAAGAAATAACGAAAGAATCTAATGAACAATATTTTACATTTAAAAGATTGATGATTTTATCCATTGCGACCAGCATAGATGCATTGGCAACAGGATTGATATTTGTCGGTCATGACAATGAAATTTGGTGGGCAATAGCTATAATAGGGATAGTCAGTCTTCTGTTTTCTATGGTAGGTTCTTTGATAGGCTCCTATTGTAGAAATCGTTTCACATTCAACAAATGGGAGATGTTTGGAGGTCTCATCTTGATTGCAATCGGAACAAAAATATTGATAGAACATTTATTTTTTTAATAATATAGGAAAGAACAATGGCAAATAATGAAGATTTGTTTAAAAAGATAACGGCACATGCCAAAGAATATGGTTTTATATTTCCTTCAAGTGAAATATATGATGGTTTGAGTGCGGTGTATGATTATGGTCAGTTGGGTGTTGAATTAAAAAACAATATTAAACAATATTGGTGGAAAGCAATGGTGCAAATGCACGAAAATATTGTCGGAATAGATAGTGCTATTTTTATGCACCCTACCACATGGAAAGCCTCTGGACACGTTGATGCTTTCAATGACCCGATGATTGATAATAAAGATTCTAAAAAACGTTATCGGGCAGACAATCTCATAGAAGATTATCTGCAAAAAATTGAAGATAAAATCAATAAAGAAATAGAAAAAGCGTCTAAACGTTTTGAAAACTTTGACGAAAAGATGTTCCGTTCTACCAATCAACGTGTATTGGAATATCAGGCTAAAATAGATGATATTAATGGTCGTTTCCAAAAAGCAATGATAGATAATGATTTGCAGGGAATAAAAGCCTTGATAGAAGAATTGGGCATTGTTTGTCCTATCTCTGGTTCTAGAAATTGGACAGATGTACGTCAATTTAATTTGATGTTTGCCACACAAATGGGGTCTACCGCAGAGGGGGCAGATACTATTTATTTGCGTCCGGAAACAGCACAAGGTATTTTTGTCAATTTTCTCAATGTTCAAAAAACGGGGCGTATGAAAGTGCCTTTTGGTATTGCTCAGATAGGGAAAGCTTTTAGAAATGAGATAGTTGCCCGTCAGTTTATTTTTAGAATGAGAGAATTTGAACAAATGGAAATGCAATTCTTTGTTCGTCCGGGTGAAGAACTCAAATGGTTTGCATTTTGGAAAGAAGAACGTATGAAATGGCATAAATCATTGGGAATAAAAGAAACAAAATATCGTTTTCATGACCATGAAAAATTGGCCCATTATGCCAATGCCGCAACAGATATTGAATTTGAGTTTCCGTTTGGTTTTAAAGAATTGGAAGGCATTCATTCCCGTACAGATTTTGATTTGAGTGCTCATCAAACCTATTCTGGCAAAAAAATGCAATATTTTGATGCAGAACTTAATGAAAGTTATGTGCCTTATGTTGTGGAAACTTCAATAGGTTTGGATAGAATGTTTCTGGCTGTGTTAAGCAATGCCTATACAGAAGAAAAATTGGAAGATGGTTCAGAACGTGTTGTTTTGAATATCCCTTCATTTTTAGCACCTTATAAATTTGCTGTATTGCCTCTTGTTAAAAAAGACGGAATGCCGGAAAAAGCAAGAGAAATTTTGGCTTCTTTGCAAGAAGATTACAATTGTCAATATGATGAAAAAGATGCTATTGGCAGACGCTATCGCCGTCAAGATGCTATTGGTACACCTTTCTGTATCACGGTTGATAACCAAACATTGGAAGACAATACGGTAACAATTCGTTATCGGGATACCATGACTCAAGACAGAGTGTCTGTTGATGAATTGCCGCAAATTGCAAACCGTTTATTGAAAAATAAAAGATAATATAATGATATATAATAATTTAAATATGATAGTTGCCATAGGCAACAACAATGAAATCGGTAGGAAAAATGAATTGCTTTGTCATTTGCCCAACGATTTGAAATGGTTTAAAAAAGTTACCATGGGGGCAACCGTATTAATGGGAGAAAATACCTATCAATCTTTGCCTCATAAACCTCTTTCGGGAAGAAAAAATATTGTTTTGGCTGCCAACGAAATGCAACGCTATGCGGCTTGCTATATGGCACATTCCATCGATGAAGCTTTGCGTTTGATAGAAAAAGAAGAAAAAGTTTTTGTCATGGGAGGTGCCTCTGTGTATCGACAATTTTTCCCCATGATTTCAACGTTGTATTTGACAAGAATACATGCTGATTTTCCTGATGCCGATGCTTTTTTCCCGAATTTTGATGTTTCGGAATGGAATTTGCAAGAAGAAATAAAATGTAAGGCAGATGAAAAGCACCCTTATGATTATACATTTTGTGTTTATAAACGAAAAAATATTTGAATATGAAAAAAGAATTTTTGACAATGGTTTGTGTTTTATCCATTTTAGGCAGCCTAATGGCTCAAAAAACACAATACAACGATTTTCCCAATATGCCTATTGATGAAAATACCAAATTGGTTTCTTATCGGGAGGTAGTACAACAACAGGGTAGTTCAACTGTTTTGTATGATCGTGCGGTAAAGTGGGCTAATGGTTATTTTAGCAATCCTATGGTGGCTATAAAAAAAGCCGACAAAGACAATACAACATTGGTATGTGAGTCCAATATTAAAATTAGCACATTGTCCAAAGATGGAAAAACTTTTCAAGCGGCAGGGTTTGTTTATTACACTTTGACTATAGAGGCTAAAGAAAACCGTTATCGTTACACGATTACAGATATTTACAAAAGAGAATCTGCCCGATTTCCGATAGAAAAATGGTTGGACCAATCACGTCCGGAATGGACAGCTGTACGTTATGACCATTTGCATCAAATAGATGAAGCGGTACATAAACTGATAGCGGCATTAAAAGAAGGTATGCTACCTGAAAAAGTTATTGTAGATGAGTGGTAGTTCGCAATATAAAGCACAAGAGGCTTATCAAGAGGCATTGTTGGAAGATTCGCCTTATGTATTGTGGTTGATAAATGATGATTACAATACCTTTGAATTTGTGATAGATACATTAATGGAGTTGTGCAAACATACTTATGAACAAGCTCTGCAATGTGCCTTTATTACACATACTGCGGGCAAATGTGATGTTTTTACCGCTCCGTATGAAGAGGTGCGAAGAATCGCCCAAATAATGCTTAATCGAGGTTTAACGGTTAAAATAAACAAGGCGGACCATTAAGTCCGCCTTTGTGTTTTCATACAATTCAATTTTTCTGTTTTTTTAGATGAAATTCCCTTGCAATAATTCATATATCATATCCAACTAAAATAAGAATTACACAAAAAAATGTGTCAAAATTTTTTCCGTTCACTATTGAATGTGAGCAAAGAAAGAAATCGGTGAAAGACATAGTCTATACTGAAAGCTGGTCCCAAAATAGACCGATATGTACCAAAGTTTTAGCGGATAGCATTTACAATTTTTTCAGCAGTTCGTTGTTATTGTGCGGAGTTTGTGTTTTGTCGGTGTTGGGTATGGCAATATAATATGTTGTATGAGATTTGTTTTCCAATTTATCAGAAATCAACCAAGGGTTTAATCTTTTTAATTCTTTATAGGATATACCTTGTTGCACAGCAAAGGCAGGTAGATTATTAATAGAGGTATCCACTTTGATATTTGTGGTGGAAAATGGTGGATATAAATCAGCATACCTTAAAAAAATTCCATATTGTTGAGGTTCCTGCATAAGTATTTTTACCGCTAAAATACGAAAAATGTATCTTGCCGTTTCTTCTTTGAATAGTAAGTCCCAATAATTTTTGGTATGTTGCTGTGTACTTGTTTTTTTGTATCCTCCATCACCCATATTGTAAGCGGCAGCGGCAGCGGTCCAAGAGCCATGTTGGGCTTTGGATTGTTTGAGATATTTACAAGCGGCTTCTGTTGATTGAACAATATCACGTCTTTGGTCTATATCTGAAGAAATTTCCAAGCCAAAACTTAGACCTGTTTCTTTCATTATTTGCCAATAGCCAACTGCTTTGGCTGGTGAAACGGCATTGGTAAGCCCGCTTTCAATAACTGCTAAATATTTGAAATCTTCAGGAATACCGTTTGTTTTTAAGATGGGTTCTATTACTGGAAAGAATCGATAGGCACGCTTAAAATATAACAGCAGATTGGATTGCCAATATAAATTGACCAGCATTTCTCTATCCAAGGCTTCTCTAATATCTTCTCTGTCAATAGGAACAACTTCGCCACAAAACATCAAGCTATCTGGCATGGGAGGTGATAATAATTGATATTTGGTATTAAAAGTTTTTTTGAAATCATCTTCTGTTGGAGAGTTTTGATGTTTAGGAGCAGAGGTTGAAAGCAAAACTAATACTGCAAGTAATCCTATTATAGAACCGAAGATTATGTATTTGTATTTCATTTTATTCTTTGTCGGTATTTTTTAGTGAAATTCCAAACAAAAAGCCGAATACTGTCAGCACATATACCACTCCGATGCTATATGTTGCTAAGGTATGATATGTTAATATAAAATAAACTATCAAACCAGCCAATAGGGTGAGTAGCAAATAGAACGGAGCGACCCACTTTTGAGACCAACCTGCATATACCAAATGATGGGTTGTATGACCTTTGTCGCCCTGAAATGGTGAACGATGTTTGGCTATTCTTTTGATAAATACCGTAATTGTATCTGTTAAAGGAACAACAAAAACCAAGGCTATACATAAAATATGTTGCAATGAGACGCTCAATGTAACAGGCTCCGCAGGGTTATTCCATAAATATAAAATCCCAAAAATTGCCAATGTACAACCTAAGGTCATACTACCCACATCGCCCATATACATTTTTGAGGGATGCAGATTGTATCGCAGAAAACCTATAATGGAACAAATGAAACCTATCATTATCAATTTGTTTAAATCGGGAATGGCATTATATTTTAGCAACAATATGTTTCCCAATATGCCAATGGATACCATTGCGGTAACGCCGTCCATATTGTCTAACATATTCAAAGAGTTGATAATACCGACTACCCAAAGTAGTGTGATGAGATAATCTATTACCCATACATTGGTGAGATGTATATAGATATTTCCGCACATTAAAGCAATGGCGATGATAATTTGTACTGCAAATTTTATAGGAACTTTTGCATTGTGCAAGTCATCGTACAAACCAATAACAAAAGCGGAGGTAATTGCACAAATGAGAATGGAGATAGTTATTTTTTCGTGTGTATCAATTGGAGAATATTTCCAAAAGACAAGATAAAATAACAAGGAACAAACAAAACCTACCATAAAAGATATGCCTCCAATGGCTGGTTTCTTTTTGGCTTCCCATCGTTGGGAACCTATGGGCACGTCTTTGGCAAATTTATTGCCGGAATAACGCAAAAGGAACCAATTGACAAACAACGATATGCCTATTGTTATTAAACAAAAAACGGTTAAATATGTAATAGTGAGATTCATAAAAAATGATGTAAAAAAATTACCGATTTTACAAAGGTAAAACTTTTTTTGTTTGTATAAATAAGAAAAGATGAGAAAATAAAAATTATTTTAAAAAATATGTAAAATGTGCCATAAAAACTTATACTTTTGCAATATTATTTAGCAATAAAGTATTTGTTTATATAATATGGCAAAAGACAATTTAAAATTCGTTGAAAAAGAGAGTGTTGTAATTAAATTCGCCGGAGACTCGGGCGATGGTATGCAACTGACGGGAACTTTGTTTTCAGATACCTCTGCCTTTTCTGGCAATGATTTGGTGACATTTCCCGATTATCCCGCTGAGATTCGGGCTCCGCATAATACGATAGCGGGAGTTTCAGGTTTTCAGGTACATATTGGAAAAGAAATAAAAACCATTGGGGACAAGTGCGATGTGTTAGTGGCTATGAATCCTGCTTCGTTAAAAGCCAATTTGAAATGGGTAGCCATGGGTGGATCCATTATTATTGATGCAGATTCTTTTGATGAAAAATTGGTAGAAAAAGCAGGTTATGCTTCAAACCCTATAACCGATGGCTCTTTGTCAAGTTACAGAATTATTGCTGCTCCTATTTCTTCATCGGCAAAACGAATCGGTCAAGAACATAATATGGATATCAAATCTTCTGAAAAAACAAAGAATATGTTTGCCTTGGGTATTGTGGCATTTATCTTTGATAGAGATTTGGAAAAAATAGCCAAACGTATTGAACTTAAATTCAAGAAAAAACCAGATGTTGCCCAAGCAAATATTGCTGTTCTGAATGCTGGTTACATCTATGCTGAAAGTGCGGAAATAGTAGAATCAAGATACCATGTTCAAACTGCAGATATGCCTAAAGGACGTTATCGCAATATTTCAGGTAATATCGCAACAGCATGGGGGTTGTTGGCTGCTTCAGAAAAATCGGGTAGACCGTTGTTCCTGGGTTCTTATCCTATTACACCGGCAACGGATATTATGGTAGAATTGGCAAAACACAAATCACTCAATGCCAGAGTAATGCAATGTGAAGATGAAATAGCAGGCATTTGTTCAACCATTGGTGCTGCTTTTGCTGGTTCTATGGCAGTAACAAGTACATCAGGTCCTGGTTTGTCTTTAAAATCGGAGGCTTTGGGTCTGGCAGTAATGACAGAGTTGCCGATTGTTTTGATAGATGTACAAAGAGGAGGTCCTTCTACTGGTTTGCCTACAAAATCGGAACAAGGCGATTTGTATCAAGCGCTTTTCGGCAGAAATGGCGAATGCCCTTGCATTATCATTTCTGCCACTTCGCCAAGCGATTGTTTCTATGCTGCTTTTGAGGCGGCAAAATTGGCCATGGAGCACATGACACCGACCATTTTGCTTACAGACGGTTATATAGGTCAAGGTTCAGAATTGTTCCGTATTCCCAAAATGGCTGATATGCCTAAAATTACACCTCCAATAGCACAACCCAACGATCCTGATTTCGCTCCATATAGAAGAGATGAACAAACATTGGCCCGCAAATGGGCTTTGCCGGGTACTGAAGGTTTAAGACATCGTATTGGTGGTTTGGAAAAGACTGATATTTTCGGTGCTGTATCTACCGATCCCATCAACCATGAAAAAATGGTGAATTACAGACGCGAAAAGGTAGAACGTGTTGCCAATTACATACCAGAACAAGAAATTATCGGTGATAAAGAAGGTGATTTGTTGGTTGTTAGTTGGGGTGGTACCTTCGGTCAAACTTTGATGGCTGTAAAACAAATGCAAAAACAAGGCAGAAAAGTTAGTTTGGCACACTTTAAATATATTTCACCGCTACCTAAAAATACAGCAGAGGTGATGAAAGGTTTTAAGAAAATTGTAGTTTGTGAATTGAACGATGGACAATTTGTTAATTATTTACGTATGAAATTGCCCGAATTTTCTTATCAGAAATATGATAAACATCAAGGATTGCCTTTTACAACGGAAGAATTGGTAACAAAATTTAATCAACTAATTGAGGAGGAATAATCATGAGTTATAATACAATAGAACGTACAAATGTTGCATTGACAAAAAATGATTTTGCCAGCGATCAAATGGTAAAATGGTGCCCGGGTTGCGGTTCGCATGCTATTTTGGCATCGTTGGAAAATGTTTTTCCTAAAATAGGTTATCGGAAAGAAAATTTCTGTTTGATTTCAGGTATTGGTTGTGCCTCTCGATTCCCTTATTATGTTAATACTTATGGTTTCCATGCTATTCATGGAAGGGCAAATCCTATTGCTACAGGTGTTAGGGTGAACAACAGGCAATTGAGTGTATGGGTTATATCCGGCGATGGCGATTCTATGGCTATTGGCGGCAATCACCTTATTCATACCATTAGAAGAAATGTGGATTTGAATATTCTGATATTTAACAATCAAATATATGGTCTGACCAAAGGTCAATATTCGCCTACTACACCATTTGGAAAAATTACCAAAACTTCTCCGCAGGGAACGATAGAAGAACCTTTTATTCCCGGCAAATTGGTGTTGAGTGCTAATGGCACTTTCTTTGCGAGAGTGGTGGACAACAATCTTAAACTTATGCAGGAAGTTATGCTTGAAGCCGCTAAACATGACGGCACTTCTGTAGTTGAATTTTTGCAGAATTGTGTCATTTTTAATGATGGGGCACATTCTATTATTACAGACAAAGAAACGGCCGCTGATAGACAATTGATACTTAAAGACGGTGAACCGATGATATTTGGTAAAAACAGAGATAAAGGTATCATTATGGGCGAAAGAGGCTTGGAAGTGGTAACTATCGGACAAAATGGGATTACTGAACAAGATATTCTTGTTCACGATATGTATCAACAAGATCCGGGCTTGCATTTGATGTTGGCACAAATGCGTTATCCTGAATTTCCTATTGCCTTGGGTGTTATCAGGTCAGTTGTCGCTCCTACTTATGACCAATTGTTAGAAGACCAAGTAATAAAAGCAAAAAACGAATCTACGATACGTTGTGTTGATGATTTGCTCAATAGCGGCGAAACTTGGGAAGTGTAAACTCGAATGACATTTGCATATTTGGGGAACTTTTATGTTCCCCTCTTTTTTGTCTGTATTTTGGTTTTAATGAAAAATGAAAGTATATGCGAAAATTTAAAAATATAATTTTACCGCTTGCTGTAATTTTAGGATTATTGTTCCATGAATATTTGGACAAATTTGGGATGGTTGTGCCTTATTTAATTTTTTGTATGCTTTTCATTACGTATTGTGATTTGCATGTCAAAGATTTGAAAATGAGTGGATTCCATATATCTATGCTTTTGTTTCAGATAGTAACTTCTATTGGTTTGTATATGATAATCAATCCATTTAATACTATTGTTGCCCAAGGTGTTTTGATTACTATTATTGTGCCAACGGCTACTGCAGCGGTGGTGGTAGCAGGTATGTTGGGAGCCAATATCGGAACCATGACCACCTATACCCTGTTGAGTAATTTGATAATGGCTGTTATTTGTCCGCTGGTATTTTCGCATATCGGATACAATGGTTCTTTTTCGTTTCTGCATACATTAGGATTGATATTTGCAAAAATATTTCCATTGTTGGTACTACCCTTGTTGTTAGCCTTGGTGTTGAAAAGAATCTCCCCAAATTCTGCGAAATTTATTGTTAAACACAATGGCATTTCATTATATTTATGGGCAATTTCTCTGACAATTGCCATTGGCAAAGCCATCAATTATATCGTTTTACAAAACGAATCCCAACACAAAATCATTATTTTTATGGCAATTGCCGCTATATTGATTTGTGTCTTGCAATTCACGGTAGGGAGACTTATTGGGAAAAAATATGGTGATGTTGTGGCGGGAGGACAGGCGATAGGGCAGAAAAATACCATTTTAGCCATTTGGATGGCTCAAACATTTTTGAATCCACTGTCTTCAATCGTTCCTGCGATATATATTATTTGTCAAAATCTGTTCAATGGTTATCAAATTTGGCAGAAAAATCGATAGATGATAATTTGCTTGATATGTAGTGAAAACAATGTATAATTGAAATATAAAACGATACGATGACAAGTGATTTGATTCTTTTGTGTTTAGCGGTATTGCCTGTAATAGTACTTTCGATATTTATTTATAGTAAAGATAAATTTGAAAAGGAACCTGTACGAATGCTTGTCAAAGCATTTGTTTTCGGTTGTTTTTCGGTGGTACCTGCTGTTTTGCTTGAGCAATATTTAATGATGAAATATAGTGCGAATGTTGTTTCTGTTGAACTTTTTAATGGCTATATTGTGGCAGGTGGCAGTGAGGAATTGTGCAAACTGATTTTTCTCTATTGGGCAGTATGGAAAAGCAAGGATTTTAATGAATATTTTGATGGCATTGTCTATGCAACGTTTTTGTCTTTAGGGTTTGCGTGTGTGGAGAATATTTTGTATGTTTTCCAAGCAGATACTTTTATTACTGCTGTACATACCAGCCTAATGCGGGCGGTACTTTCTGTACCTGCACATTTTTTGTTCGCAGTGTTGATGGGCTATTATTTTGCTCTTGCTAAATTTGAACCTCAAAGTAAGTTTAAAAATTTGTTTTTGGCATTTTTTGTTCCAATGTTGTTGCACGGCAGTTTTGACACCTTGCTGTTTGTGTCTGATACGATGATAAATGCCAATATAGATTGGCTGGAGGAAGCACTCCTTGTTTTGTTTGTTTATTTTGACATAAAAATGTGGAAATGGGGTGTTCGGAGAGTGAGGACTTTGCAAGAAAAGTCTGCCGAACAACATCGTAAGGAAAACAAGTAAAAATGTATTCTTAAACAAGGTCGTAGTGGGACGGACGTATAATGGAGGAATTGTACGAAAGTGATCAATTATATGTTACTAAATATATGACCTACATGTCCACCGAAGAAGAATTCCGTAGGGTAAATAGAGCAACAAAAACAATTCTTTATGGAACAACATTGTAAAGAATAAGTATTTAAACAGAACAAATCATATTTTTCAAGGATATTTGTTGATTGGGCTATTATAAAGATGTTTGTTGCAGTAACTTTGAATATCTTAAAGTACAATTTTTGCCTTATGTTGAGAAACATATATGTGTGTGGGTGAAGAAAATTAGATTACTAGCAATAGTTGCTTCCTTTTTTTCTATTGATATTAATTTTTGTGGTATCTTTGCGAAAGATTGCTTGGGTATGAAAAGATATTGTCTGTTCTTTTTGTTGATCATGTTGGGGTTTCGTCTTGTCGGGCAAAACCATTTGTTGAAAAATGGAGATTTGCTTTTTCAAGTAAATGCGTCATCTGCTTTGAGCGATGCCATTGCAGCCTCCACGACCGCCCGAACAAACATCACCTATACTCATGTGGGGATTGTTTGCATAGAAAATGATTCTGTTTTTGTGATAGAAGCCACTACACCTTGTGTGGTCAGAACCCCTCTTGACAGTTTTTTGAACAACTCTGCTTTTGTGAACGGCAAACCGCTTGTAGCTGTGGCAAGATTGAAATCAAGAGTAAGCAAACATGTTGATTTAAACGGGATTGTGCAAAAAGCGTCTTCTTATATAGGTTGTCCATACGATTATGTTTATGCAGCCGATAACAATGCTTATTATTGTTCGGAATTGGTGTATGTATGCTATACTGACAAAAGGCAAAAACCTGTTTTTAACACCATTGCAATGACATTTAAAGAAGGGGACCACGATTCTTCGTATTGGATTGCCCATTTTGCAGCCTACAATGTTCCTATTCCGGAAGGAGAGCAAGGTTCTAATCCCCAACAACTTTCACAATCTGAAAAAATATATTTCGTTTTTCGTTACTTTTAATCATTATAGATTGTCAGTTCCTATTGCATGCCACTTGTGCAACATTTTACTGTATGATAAATTTCTCTCAACTAAACACAAATTTGCTTTTGACAGGTGAATGTCAGTAGATTGTTTATTTGTATAGACGTATATGGAAAATATCTACAAAATATCGTGTTTTTGGTGATTTTTACAAACATAAATTTGATAAAAAGACAAATTGAAAAAAATATTTTTGTATTTTTGCAAAATAAATAAAATAACAAATAGCCATGAAAAAATATGTTTTAACTTTAGTATCAGTATTATGTTTTGTGTTGGCTATAGCCCAACCACCTCAAACGGCAGTCGCCATTCAGTCAAAGGGTCATGAACGATTTTGGGTGTATATTAATAAACAACTACAAAATGAACGTGCAGATGAAGTTGTTATAGCAAAAGACCTTGCTCCTCGTACGTATAGTGTAACCATTGTTATGGACAATCGGAAACAAACTACATTTAAAACAAAAATAACCTTGCATACAGGTGTGAATTACTTTGAAGTTGCCTACTTGCCCCAAAATAATAGAATTAGTTTTAGAGAAGCAGACAAAGATGCACAGATGGCAGGAGATGCAATCAATGCTTTTGGGCGTATGGTTTATCAGATGGACGCACAATATAATGTAAATACACAGCAACAACGTTATCAGGACAATATCCACGGGCAGAATGGACACATTCCAGCACAGGCTCCTAACCATACTCGTGTGCAAGAGCCTGCTCATAACTATAATTATAATACAACACCATCGCAAGAACGTATGCCATCGCAAAAACCTATGGTACCAGCACCTAATTCTACCCCTGCTTCCGTTCCGGCACCAGAGCCTGCTCCTGCTCCTAAACCATGCAATGACAAAGATTTTATGGAAATAAAGCAATTGGTGCAAAAAGAAACTTATGAAGATGCAAAATTGACTATTGCAAAGCAGGCTACCGCGGCAGAATTGCTAACGGTGGACCAATTGGCTGAAATTGCTACCTTGTTTACTTTTGAAGACACCAAACTTCAATATCTTAAATTTGCTTATGATTTTTGTTTTGACCCCAACAAATATTATAAACTGAATAAGGTATTTACCTATTCATCTTCTATTGATGAATTGAATGAATTTCTACAAACAAAAAGAAAATAGGGGAACATATAATATTTTAGAGTCAAGGACAAAGATATGAAAACAGTCATATTTAAATGGAATCCGGCATTCTCTTCTTATTCTATGATGCATTATCTATATGACCTGCATCATTTATTGAAATACAATACTTTTGATTATAATTGGTCGGTTTGGGATTATACCCGAATACATGAAGGGGATAGATTTTATTGGGTGAAAGTGGGTATGTACGGACAAACTGGTATAGTTGGTTCGGGTACCATTACATCCGAGCCTTATTTGGATGAAGACTGGTCGGGTAAAGGACGCGAAACTTTCTATGTTGATTTTTGTCCAGATATTTTGATAAATCCTGATGCCTTACCTATACTTACCTGTCATGAGTTGGACCAGTTTATTCCGGATTTTGAATGGTCAAAAGGTCATTCCGGCCTTGTCTTAAACGAAGAGCAAGCCTCCCGTCTTGATGCCTTATGGCGGGAGTTTATACAACGCAATCAGTTTTCTTTTGCCAAAATTTTTGACGGCGGACATAATGAGGATATTATTTATATGAACAAAACTAATTGATTTTGGCTTTTATCCATGTTTATAAATTTTGTCCTTTGATTTAGGAATTATTTGGTTTGAATATGTCTGTCAATTAAGAAAAACATAAAATACAAAAGAATATGTCTATTGATACAATGAATATGTGTTCACATTTGCAGCACAAGTTATTTGATACAGATGGTGAATATCATAATATATGGAAACAAATAGAAGCATCTTCCGATTTGACCGCTATTGTTCGTTCCCGACAATTGCACATTTATCGAAATGGAAAGAAAATACTTGTTCTTGCGGGGAAAAGCAGACCAAAGATTATTCGTGAAGATATCTTAAATACATTGCTGTAAATTATGGCGGAATGTAAAGGAAGAATATGTGTAAAAAATCACCCAATACTAACAAAGCCGGGTGATTTTTTATTTATTGCTTAATTTAATAAATTTAGCATGTTTTTCTTTTTATGCTGTGATAAAAACGAACGAACCTATTTGTTTTTCTTGTATAAATCGGAAGGAGACAAACGCCATCGCATATCAGGTTGGTAATCAGGATTGTACCATGTTTCGTCTATTTGGTATTTTTTTGACAATACAATCCAATTTTGATAAAACTCATCAATTTCGTCTAACATATCAGGGAATAGTGTAGCAACCTCATGCCCATAATTTTTCATTCTTTTGATACGGTATGGATAGTTGAATTTTTCAAACCGTTGCACCAATTTGTTACTTCCAAAAAAACCGAGATTGGCAAAAGCAACCTGATTGTAAGTTACCAAATGGTCTTCATCGCCATGATAAAACAGCGTTGGAGCCGGATTGCCGTATGGATATTTTACTTTTCCATTGCGGGAAAATATGGCTCCCGAAAAAGAAATAACTCCGGCATAGCGAAAATTGTCGGGTAATACTTGGGCGGTTTCATGCCGATTGTGTAGCCAATAATCGGCTTGCAATACCGTAATTGCACCTGCCGATACACCGGAAATCATTATTTCGTTGGTATTGATATGCAAACGAGCCGCATTTTTGTAGATATAACTTGTGGCCGAATATAAATCTTCAACGGCCAAACGAATTGCATTTTCCAAGGTTTTTAAGTGGGTTACGCCCATTTTTGTTACACCTTTTAGACCTAAACGATAATCAATGGAAACAATAACATAGCCTCTTTTGGCCATTTCCGTAAAAGTTTTAATCATGATAGGTGCATTGCGCTGACCTGTTTTGAAACCTCCGCCAAAAACGAAAACCAAACA
The DNA here is from genome assembly GCA_905233585.1 of uncultured Bacteroidales bacterium. Lineage (GTDB taxonomy): Bacteria > Bacteroidota > Bacteroidia > Bacteroidales > WCHB1-69 > UBA1205. Next base: position 23,632 of record CAJOFD010000014.1, on the reverse strand, counting down.
CGGATAATTTGTGTCAGACGATGTTATTGAAGGGGTGTAAATGTCTAACAACAAATGGTTGGTGTCTTTTACTGCAAATTCTTCCGTATAATTTTGGGCAAAACCATTGATGACAAGCAGCAAACCGAACAACAAAAAACAAATTTTTTTCATATATTTCTCCTTTTTTTGAGATGCAAAGGTAGCATTTATTTTTGATTTTTACCATAATAATAATGCTGAAAGTTTGGAAATGAAAATTATTTGATAACTTTATAATTTAACACTGTTTTTTTTCATACCTTTGCAAGATTGATGATACAATGAGCGAATATAAAATATTACCGGTCATAAACAGTCCTGCTGATATTAAAAAATTGCCTAAAAATCAGTTGGAGCCATTGTGTACGGAGTTGCGACAATATATTATAGAGCAAACCGCCAACAATCCCGGACATCTGGGGGCAAGTTTGGGAACAATAGAATTAACCGTAGCCATTCATTATGTTTTTGATACCCCAACCGATAAATTGGTATGGGATGTTGGACATCAGGCTTATGCACACAAAATACTCACAGGCAGACGAGAAGCCTTTGAAAATAACCGAAAACTTAATGGAATAAGCGGTTTCCCCAAAATGACAGAAAGTCCTTACGATGCCTTTGGCGGAGGTCATGCTTCCATTTCCATATCCTCTATTTTAGGTATGGCTGTTGCTGCGGATTTGTCGGGCAATAAAACACGGAACCATATTGCCGTTATCGGAGACGGTGCTCTCACAGGCGGTGAAGCCTTTGAAGGCTTGAATCATGCAGGAAATGCAAAAGCCAATGTTTTGGTCATTCTCAATGATAATGGAATGGCTATAGACAAAAATGTCGGAGCGATGAGCAAATATTTGGTAAAACTTTCCACTTCAACGACCTACAACCGTTTTAAAACAAAGATTTGGAATCTTTTATCGGGCAAAGGTTTAAAAGCCAGAAGTGTTATGCAGAATACCCAAAATATGGTTAAAGGTAGTTTGCTCAAAGAAAGTAATTTGTTTGAATCGCTTGGATTCCGTTATTTTGGACCTGTAGACGGACACAATATTTTGTATTTGGTGGATGTGCTTTCCCGACTGAAAAACTTAAAGGGTCCTAAATTGTTGCATTGTATCACCATGAAGGGCAAAGGCTTGAAAAAAGCGGAAGAAAGTCAAACCTTGTATCATGCTCCAGGATTGTTTGACCCTGTGTCCGGAAATATTCTTCAACCTGAATTTGACCCCTATAAAATAGAAAAATACCAAAAAGTATTTGGTACAACAATTATAGATTTGGCGGAACAAAACGAGAAAATTGTGGGGATTACCCCAGCCATGGCAAGCGGTTGTTCGTTGGATATGATGATGCAATGTTTTCCTAACCGTTGTTTTGATGTGGGAATTGCCGAACAACATGCGGTTACTTTTTCTGCGGGTTTGGCTACCGATGGATATATTCCGTTTTGCAACATATATTCTTCATTTTTACAAAGGTCATACGACCAAATTATTCATGATGTTGCTTTGCAGAATTTGCACGTTGTTTTTTGTATAGACAGGGCAGGCCTTGTCGGAGAAGACGGGGCTACTCATCATGGTGTTTTTGATTTGGCTTATTTGCGTTGCATTCCCAATATGATAGTGTCAGCTCCGATGAATGAAATGGATTTGAGAAATTTAATGTACACGGCAACTCAAACCAAGTCTCCGTTTTCCATTCGTTATCCAAGAGGAAAAGGAGTATTGCAACAATGGAAAAATGAACCTTTTTCGCTATTGCCGATAGGAAAAGGAATAGAAGTAAAAAAAGGACAAAAAATTGCTGTTTTGGGTATCGGACATATCACTAACAATGTGGTAAAGGCTGATAAAATTTTACAACAAGAAGGTTTTGATATTGGAATCTACAATATGATTTTTCTAAAACCTATCGATGAATCGCTGTTGGATTTTGTTTGTCAAAATTATGAGCAGATTGTTACTATTGAAAATGGAGTCAAAACAGGTGGTTTGGGAGGTGTTGTAGCTGAATACATGAAACAGCACAATTACAACAATCCATTAACTATACTTGGTATAGATGACGTGTTTGTGGAGCAGGGGTCGGTAGCACAATTGCAATCGCTTTGCAAACTTGATGTGGATAGTATAGTAAAAACGATAAAAGAATTGTAAATATTGGCATAAAATAGTTTTATTACTCAGCAAAATGCTGTGTTTTGTAGAATAGTTGTTTTGTCTGCTGATTTTTTGTGAAATTTTGTAAATTTATTGCTAAAAAAAATCTATCTTTGCAAATTCAATATAAAAAAATAACATAAAACAATAAATAAATGAATAGAGATATTTTTGTTTCAAGACATGTGGGACCACGTCCTGCAGAAGTTGAAAAGATGCTGAAAGTTATAGGTGTTTCATCTATAGATGAATTGATAGACCAAACTATTCCTGCCAAAATCCGTTTAAAAGAACCTTTGAAAATGGACGCTCCTATGGGAGAAGCAGAATTTTTGAATCATGTTCGCCTATTGGCTTTGAAAAACAAATTGTACAAGTCATATATCGGTATGGGTTATTATGGCAGTATAACTCCTGCTGTTATTTTGAGAAATGTGTTGGAAAATCCAGGTTGGTACACATCTTATACTCCGTATCAAGCCGAAATTTCACAAGGTCGTTTGGAGGCTTTGTTAAATTATCAAACTGTTATTTCAGATTTGACAGCAATGCCATTGGCAAATGCTTCTTTGCTTGATGAAGCAACGGCAGCAGCAGAGGCTATGATTATGTTTTTCAATGCACGTAGCCGTGATATGCAGAAAAACAATGCCAATCAGTTCTTTGTTTCTGAAGATGTTTTCCCTCAAACTTTGCATGTTGTTAAAACAAGAGCAAAATTCTTAGGTATAGAAGTTGTTGTCGGCAAATGTTCTGATTTGGTTCTTTCCGATAAAATATTTGGCGTATTGGTACAATATCCCAATCAATATGGTGAAGTTGTTGATTATGCCGATTTTGTTAAAACGATGAAATCTCATGGCGTAAGAGTTGCTGTTGCTACCGATTTGATGGCATTGGCATTATTGACTCCTCCGGGCGAATGGGGTGCTGATTGTGTTTTGGGTTCAACCCAACGTTTTGGTTTGCCTATGGGCTTTGGCGGTCCAACTGCAGGTTTCTTTGCTTGTACAGAAGATTTCAAACGTCAAATGCCAGGACGTATTATCGGTATAACCATTGACAAACAAGGCAATCGTGCTTATCGTATGGCATTGCAAACACGTGAACAACACATCAAACGCGAAAAAGCAACTTCAAACATTTGTACCGCTTCGGCTTTGATGGCTATTATGAATGGTTTCTATGCTGTTTATCATGGAAAAGACGGTATCAAAGATATTGCAACACGTATCAATGTTTTGACCGAAAAATTGAACGAAGAATTACCTAAATTGGGATACAAACAACACAATAAATATTTCTTTGATACTTTGGCTATAGAATGTCCTGTAAAGACTGACAAAGTACGTCAAGTAGCCCTTGAACATGAAATCAATTTCCGTTATATCTGCGAAGACTGCATCGGTATCAGTATAGATGAAACAACAACCAAAGACGATATAGATGAAATATTGAATGTATTGGCTATTGCCGCAGGCAAAACGCATGAAAAGATAAATTGTAATGGTTGTTGTCAAACATTATCAATGGCTCATGTGCCTGAAAATCTAAAAAGAACATCTCCTTATTTGACTCACCCTGTTTTCAATAGTTATCATAGCGAAACAGAGATGATGAGATATATCAAAAAATTAGAGATAAAAGATTTGTCTTTGAATAGAGCAATGATTCCACTTGGCAGTTGTACTATGAAATTGAATGCCGCAGCAGAAATGTTGCCTATCAGTTGGGTACGTTTCCAAGCCATTCATCCATTTGTTCCCGCAGACCAAGTTGAAGGTTATTTGACAATGATAAAAGAAATAGAACGCGATTTGGCTACCATTACCGGTTTTGATGGTGTTTCTTTGCAACCTATGTCAGGTGCTTCCGGTGAATATGCCGGTTTGTTGGTTATCCGCAGATATTTCGATGCCAACAATGCAGGTCACCGCAATGTTTGTTTGATACCTTCTTCTGCTCATGGTACCAATCCCGCCTCAGCAGCGATGGCAGGTATGAAAATTGTTGTGGTCAATGCTACCGCAAGTGGAGAAATAGACGTTGAAGATTTAAGACAAAAAGCAGAACAAAATAAAGATAATTTGGCTTGTTTGATGATAACCTATCCTTCTACACATGGTGTGTTTGAAGAAGCCGTTATGGATATTATTAATATAATTCATCAAAATGGCGGTTTGGTATATATGGACGGAGCCAATATGAATGCTCAAGTTGGTTTGACCAATCCTGCAACAATGGGTGCTGATGTTTGCCACTTGAACCTCCATAAAACATTTGCCATGCCTCATGGCGGTGGTGGTCCTGGTGTCGGTCCTATCTGTGTAAATAGCAAATTGAAAGATTTCTTGCCAAATCACAGTCAAGTAGAAGTTGGTGGCAAACAAGGTTCTGCCGTTTCTGCTGCTCCTTTTGGTTATCCGCTTTTGTTGCCTATCACCTACGGATATATCAAAATGTTGGGTGCTGAAGGTTTGGCTGAAGCTACAAGATATGCTATTTTAAATGCCAACTATATGATGTCAAGATTGAAAGATACCTATAAAATACTTTATACAGGAACAAAGGGGAGAGTGGCTCATGAAATGATATTAGATTGTAATTCATTTAGTTTGAGTGCACAAGTTGGCGATTTGGCAAAACGTTTGATGGATTATGGTTTCCACGCTCCAACAGTGGCTTTTCCTGTTCATGGCACGTTGATGGTTGAACCTACCGAAAGTGAACCGCTATCTGAAATGGATAGACTTTGCGATGCGTTGATACAGATTAGAAAAGAAGTTGCCGATATAGAAAACGGAAAACTTTCTAAAGAAGATAATCCTATTGCCAATGCACCTCATACTATGCAGGTGATTTGTGCAAACGAATGGAATCACGCTTATACTCGTCAAGAGGCAGCATTCCCACTTCCTTACGATGATAAATATTGGCCAACAGTTTCTAAAGTAGATGATGCCTACGGAGATAGAAATTTGGTTTGCAAATGTATATCTGAATAAATTTACGATTAAAAAAATAAAATGTATATTCAAGGCAGCCATAAGGCTGCCTTTTTTTTTGTAATAAGAAAATTGTTTAAAATAGCAGTCTGTTGGGTGGATTTATGTGGATGGTGTAGTTTGTCTAATTGTCTTATGAATAAAAAAAGAAGAGACTATCATCAAGAACAGTCTCTTCTTACTATGAAATACAAAGATGATACTCTTATTTGGTTGCCAAGGTGTATGTGTCTTGGGCAATGACCAATTCCTCGTTTGTAGTAACGGATAATACTTTTACTTTGCTGTCGTCAGCAGAAATAATACCATCGCAACCTGCAAACTTTTCGTTGGCTTGTTTGTCTAATTTAATGCCGAGATATTCCATGTTTTCCAAAATAGGTTCTCTCATAAACCAAGCGTTTTCACCTATTCCGCCTGTCATAGCGATAATATCAACGCCATTCATAGCCGCTACATAAGCCCCGATATATTTCTTTACGCGATAAGCAAACATATTGAAAGCGTGTGTACAACGTTCATCGCCTGCATCTCTGCCTGCCCGAATATCTCTCATGTCTGATTTGCCGCCGGAGATACCGCTCAACCCTGATTTCTTATTGATTAAGTCATTTAATTGTTTGAAGGTCAGATTTTCGTTTTCACCGATAAATAACAAAGCCCCAAGGTCCAAATCACCGCAGCGTGTTCCCATTATCAAGCCTTCAACAGGGGTAAATCCCATAGAGGTATCTACTGATTTGCCATGGTCAACTGCACAAATAGAAGCACCGCTACCTAAATGGCAAACAATAATTTTTTTGTCCTTCCAATCCATACCAAGCATATTGGCAGCTTTCGGAGCCACGTACTTATGACTTGTTCCGTGAAATCCGTAGCGGCGTATTCTGTCATTAGTATAATATTCATAAGGAAGAGCATATAAATAAGCCTTAGCGGGCATGGTCTGGTGGAATGATGTGTCAAATACACCGACATGCTTTACGTTAGGTAACAATTTTTTCATTGTTCTGATCCCGACAAGACTGCCCGGATTGTGCAAAGGTGCCAATGTGCATAATTTTTCTATTTCTGCAATTTGTTCATCTTCAAGAATCATGCTTGTTTTGAAATATTCACCGCCATGAGGAACACGATGTCCGCATGCTCCTATTTCATTTAAATCGGAAATAACTCCCAACTCCTTGCTGGTGAGAGTTTTTAACAACAATTCGATACCTGCTGCATGTGAAGGTATAGGCACTTGAGTATAATATTTGTCTTTACCTTTGGCCTTGTGGGTAAATTCTCCCATTTCCAAACCGACTCTTTCCATTAATCCTTTTGCCATTACTTCGGCATCATTGGCCATATCTATCAATTGGTATTTGATAGATGAACTACCGCAATTTAAAACTAATATTTTCATTTTTTTGTTTCTTTATTTTTGATTTAATGTTTGCAAAGGTAGTAAAATTTTCTTTTGTAAAAATGCAGAAAAATTAATATTTCACGAATAAAATAATTTCTTTTTTTTAATATGTATTGATTTTTTTATTACTTTTGCAAATTGTGTTAAATTTTAATTCATAAAAAACGAATAATTATTATGGCAGCAATAGGTTCCATTAGAAAACATTCAACAATTTTGCTTATCGTTGTAGCAGTTGCATTATTAGCATTTATTTTAGGAGATTTCTCAAAGAGAAGATCAAATACGTTGTATGACAAATTTCTTAAAATAAGTAAAAGTAATATTTCATATAATGAATATGTAACTCAATTGGAGCAAATGAAAGAACGTTACAGAATTAATTCTGGTCAACAAACACTTTCTCAACAAGAAGATTATGAGGTGGGTACAGCCTTGTATAATCAGTTGGTGGATTCTGTTTTGATAGCAGAACAATCAGATTATCTTGGTATAACAGTTACAGCAGAAGAGTTAAGGGGTGCCGTTTCTGGTCCCAATGCACATGAATATGCACAGACTTTCTTCTCTGACGGTACATCATATAATATGCAGTTAGCCAATCAATTTTTGGATAATATGGATCAATATGATAGTACGGTCAGAAGTCGTTATCTGGAGTTGGAGCATTATATAGAAAGAGAAATCGCTACCAATAAATATGTTAATTTAATTACCCAATCTTTCTATATGCCAACGGCATTTGTACAAAAAGAAGAAGAAGAAAATCATCTAACGGCTACTATTGATGTGCTTCAAGTGCCCTATAGCAATGAACTTGTTAGTGATGATAAAATAAAAGTTACCGAAGCAGACATAGAAAAATGGTATAAAGAAAACAAATATCGCTTTGTGCAAGATAAGGAATATCGCGAAGTGGAATATGTTATCTTTAAAATAGAACCCACCATGACAGATTTGCAAAATATAGAAAATGAGGTGATGAAAACATATGAAGAATTTGTTGCAAGTGAACGCCCTCAAGATTTTGTAAACAGAATGCCTTCATCTCGTTTTGACAGCACTTATTTTAAACAAGGTGAATTGCAACCGGCCATAGATACAATGTTGTTTAATGCACAAGAAGGTGCATTGGTACCTCCTTTTGTTGATGGTGATTATTGGACATTTGCAAAATTGTTGAATGTTCGCATGCGTCCCGATACACTTTCGGTAGCATCTTTTGTTATCACAACAGACAAGAATCAACAAATAACCCGTACCAAAGCAGAATATGAAGCTAAATTGGATAGTGCAATTACTGCTGCTAAAACAATGGTTGATTTTAATGCGGTATCAGAAATGTTTTCCGATTATCCTATGGCTCAACAACCAGATTCCGGTCGTATGGATTTGATAGATGGTGAGCCTGCTACGCAATATATGTTTGATTCTATTATGAAAGGAAAAGTGGGCGATGTTTTTACTTTTGATGTACCAATGTATGGTTATACTTTGGTGGTAAAATGTGAAGGTCAAACAACATCGGTACGCAAAATACAAGTTGCTATTGGTAAAAAAGAAATTGTTGCCTCTCAAGAATCTATCGATAATTTGGAAAGTCAAGCACACACTTTTGTCAATGGATTGGCCTCTTTGGCGGATTTTGACAAGGCTGTTGTGGACAAAAATTTAAACAAACGTTCTTTCGAAAGAGTTGAACCTATGACTTACAATTTGCCAGGTATGACTGTTAATGGCAGAGAAATTGTAAGATGGATATATGACAAAAAGACCAAACAAGGAGATATTTCCAATGTATATGCTTTAGAGGATATGTTTATTGTTGTGGCACTCAAAGGTATTTATCCAAAAGGAAATATGTCTTTGGAAAATGAACAAATAAGAAGTTATGCTGAAACAATGGCAAAACGTGATAAAAAAGCAACAATTTTGAGTGATATGCTAACAAAAGACATGCAAGCAGGAATGACCTTGTCGGCTATTGCTGAAAAATATGCTGTGGAAGCACAAAACGGAATACAAACTTCTTTTGCTGATTATAATCTTTCACATTATGGTCCTGAACAAAAAATAATAGGTAAATTGTTCGGACAAAAAGCCAATCATCAATTTGTTGCCGATGGAGAAATGGGTGTTTACTTGATTAAGGTGACAAAAATTGACAACTCTTCAAAAGCAGTTGGTGAAGAAGATTTGTCTGCCCAAAAACAAATGATGGCAGAACAACGCAAAATGATATTCAACAATCGGGTTCAAAGAAGTTTGAATACCACTTTGCAAAAAATGGTAAAAATAGAAGATAATCGTTCAATAGCATTTTAATTCAAAAAAATAAGAAAAAATGAAAAGGATTTTGTTATTTACGGCAGTTATAGCTTTGCTTTGTGTGGCTTGTAAAAAGAATGCTTCTCCTGAAGAAGTTGTAAAGAGTTACTATGAATGTTATTTTAATAATGATTTTGAAAATATACAAAAGTATGTAACTCCTGAAAAGAAAGAGTATTATCAGACAATACAAAAAATATTGTCTCAGAATAATGGTGAAGGGTTGGAAAAAATAAAAGTGGAAGTTGATAATATTCAATTGGAATACAATGAAGATAAAACAATTGCCGTTTGTACTTGCGACCTCGTTAGAAATGAAAACAATGAAAGTATTGTAGAACAGGGTAGCCTTACTTTGAAAAAAGTTGATAATCAGTGGTTGGTTGATACAGGAAAAGATGAAAACTGGTCAACAGAATCGGATTTAGATGAGAACGTTACAAGTGGACAAATTGATGGTGATTTTCCAATAGAAGAAGAGGAATCCGAAGAAAACTAATATATACTTAAATTATCAATAAAATAACACATGGCTGTTTGGTTTTTTCAGACAGCCATTTTTAATGAAAATGAAAAACATTTTATTGTTTTTTATGATAATCATATTGAGTGCCTGCAGTCGCACACTTCAATATAAAAAAAATGTCCCCGATGTGCTTTCTCCAGAAGAAATACAGTTGTTGAACTCTGGTGATGTTATCTTGCGACATGGTTTTGGCGTAATTAGCGATGCAATAGCGAAACTATCCAAAGACAAGTATCCTGTTTCGCATTGCGGAATAGTCGTACAAGAACAAGATGGATCGTTTTCTGTTATCCATACCGTTTCAAATGCCTTGTCTGAAACAGATGGTATGCAGAAAGATAAATTGTCGGTATTTGTAAAAAATGCCCAACAAAATACGATTATCGTATTACGTCATCGTTTAATTGTAGAAAACAAAGATTTGGCACAACAATTAACCCGACAGGCCGAAACGTATTTACAGTGTAAAATTCCTTTTGATAATCAGTTTGATTTTGAAGATACAAGTGCGTTTTATTGTACAGAAATGCTTTGGCATTTGTTTGATGATGCTTTGCAGACAGATATTTTTTCTGTCAATGGTAAACAATATCAGAGTATGCAATTTGCCGCTTTTTTTGATACCAACACTTTTGTTCCGATAGTCAATCATTTTGAAAACAATAGTTTAGATGAAAATAGAAGAAATATTACAAGTCTATCAAGAAAATGACAAGTTGCATCTTTTACAAGAGGCATTGTTGAAAAATCCTTTTTTGCATGCTAAATTATCAGGTTTACAAGGGGGTGTATTAAGTTTTTATGTGGCAGCCTTGTTTTCAAAAACCAATACGACACATTTATGTCTGTTACCCGATAAAGAAAAGGCTTCTCTCTTGTTTGCTGATTTTGAGCAAATATTTCAAGAGCAAAATATTGATATTCAAGAAAAAAAAGTGCTATTTTATGCTGATGACAAACATCAATCAAATAAAATAGATTATTATAATAATTTGTTAAGAAACAATGTTTTAACAAAAGTTCAGCAGACTCAACCTTTGTTGATAGTTTCCTATATGGAAGCCGTTTGTGAAACCATTATTGACAATCGAGATATAGAGAAAGCACAATTATTGGTTAAAGTGGGCGAAAATTGTTCTATGGATACCGTTTTGGAACAATTGTCTGATTTTGAATTTGAATATGCTGATTTTGTGGTTCGTCCGGGGCAATATACATTAAGAGGAGGTTTGATAGATGTGTTTACCTATGTTCATGAAAATCCTATTAGAATTGAATTTGAGGGAGATAAAATTCAATCGTTGCGATTGTTTGACATTGAAACGCAATTGACTCAACAAAAAATAGAGGAAATTGTCATTTCTCCAGATGTTTTTTCTAAATCGGAAGTGCAAGCCCGAACAGATTTTTTTGCTCTCTTGCCCCCAAATACCATTATTTGGTCTGACGATATTGCTGTTTGTGAACATGAAATAGCGAGATGTTGGGAAGCAGAAATCTCTCCTGTTGAAAAAAACAATAAATATATTGATATTGCATATTTTAGAAGGAAAATACTGGATTTTGCTTTGTTGGAGTTTGGAAAAAATACTTATGCAACCTCTGATTTTGAATTGTCTTTTCAAATTTCATCACAAATATCTGTAAATAAGCAATTTAAAATGTTGTTGGATAATTGGATTTCATCTTATCAAGCAGGATTCCACATTGTTTTTAGTTCTGCCAATGAAAATCAGTCAATGAGAATGAGAAATATCATTAGAGATTTGATAGAAACTGATGCTCAATATGATATTTATACGGCAGAAGAAAAAAATGTATTTGAAAATCAAATGGTGAAATATGTCAATTTCCCTTTGCATGAAGGTTTTGTTGACCAAGATACAAGAATAGCATTTTATACTGACCATCAGGTTTTTAATCGTTATTATCGCTATAAAATAGAAGATAAGTATAAAAAATCGGAATCGTTGACTTTAAAAGAGTTGTACGATTTGAAAGAAGGAGATTATATCACTCATATAGACCATGGTATCGGGCAATATGCCGGTTTGGAAAAGATTGAAATACAAGGGAAAAAACAGGAAGCTATAAAAATTATTTATAAAAATAACGATATTTTATATTTAAGCATCCATTCTTTGTATAAAATTGCCAAATACAGTGGCAAAGATGGCGTGGAACCGACATTGACACGATTGGGAAGCAACAGTTGGCAGAAAATAAAAGAGAAAACAAAAACAAAAGTAAAACAATTGGTTTTTGATTTGGCAAAATTATATGCTGAACGCAAGGCAACACAAGGTTTTGCTTTTTCGCCCGATAATTATATGCAAACGACCTTGGAAGCCTCTTTTGTTTATGAAGATACTCCTGACCAACTTAAAGCCACCCAAGAAGTGAAAGCAGATATGGAGGCCAAATTCCCGATGGATAGGCTGATATGTGGTGATGTCGGCTTCGGAAAAACAGAAATAGCAATTCGTGCTGCTTTTAAGGCGGTTTGCGACAGCAAACAAGTGGCGGTTTTGGTGCCGACAACGGTGTTGGCATTGCAACATTACAATACTTTTCGAGACAGATTGGCCAATTTGCCTTGTAGTGTGGATTATCTCAATAGATTCAAATCTGCAAAACAGCAAAAAGCCACCCTGCAAGCCTTGCAAGACGGAAAGTTGGATATAATTATTGGTACACACAAATTGCTTGGCAAAGATGTAAAGTTTAAAGATTTGGGTTTGCTTATTGTAGATGAAGAGCAAAAATTTGGTGTAGGGGCCAAAGAAAAACTGAGAACGCTAAAAGTCAATGTAGATACATTGACAATGACAGCAACACCTATTCCACGAACATTGCAATTTTCTTTGATGGGCGCAAGAGATATTTCTATTATGAAAACTCCGCCATTGAATCGTTATCCGATAGAAACTTCTGTACAGACTTTTAATGAACAAACAATTTTTAATGCTGTAGAATATGAATTGTATAGAGGAGGACAAGTTTTTGTTGTACATAATAGAATTCAAAATATTGCAGAAATTGCCGCTTTGATTCAAAATCATTTTCCGAATCAGAAAGTGGTGGTCGCTCATGGACAAATGAACGGGGATACATTGGAAAAAATCATGATGGATTTTATTGATGGATATTACGATGTCTTGGTTTCTACGACTATAATAGAATCTGGCTTGGATATTCCTAATGCCAATACAATTATTATAACCGATGCCCAAAATTATGGTTTGAGTGAATTGCATCAGTTGCGAGGTAGAGTAGGACGAAAAAACAAAAAGGCATTTTGTTATTTGCTCACACCATCTCGAGAATTTTTGTCTGATACAGCCAAAAAACGATTAGATGCCATAGAGGAGTTTTCTGATATTGGCAGTGGCTTTAATATTGCTATGCGAGATTTGGATATTCGTGGGGCTGGAAATATGTTGGGAGCTGAACAAAGTGGATTTATTTCAGAAATAGGCTACGAAATGTATCAAAAAATATTAGATGAAGCCATTGTAGAAATGAATCAAACAGAAACAGAAAACAGACAAGAACTGCTACCTGTGGATTATAACTTTGTTACAGATTGTCAAATAGAAACAGATATGGAAGTTTTGATACCAGATACCTATGTCTCTTCTTCTGCTGAACGTTTGTCTTTGTATAAGGCTTTAAATGCAACAAATACAGATGAAGAACGAGAAATGTTCAGACTTCAATTGCAAGACAGATTCGGAACTATTCCTCTCGAAACGGAAGAATTGATTTCTTTGATGAAATTGAGACAAATTGCTATACAAATTGGGTTTGAAAAAATTACTTTAAAACAAGGTAAATTGATTGCTCATTTTATTTCCAAACAAGATTCACCTTATTTTGAAAGTCTGCAATTTTTTTATATTTTGTCTTATTTACAACAACATCAACAAAAATGTTATATGAAAGAAAATGGAAGCAAACTTACTTTAACGTTTTTGAAAGTAAATTCTGTAAAAGAGGCAAGAAATATTTTAGAGCAATTGCTATTGCCAAAAACCGAAGAGAATGTATATAATGCACCTTCCAAACTGGCCCAACGGCTAAAATGATTATCTTTGCACAAAAATTCAAAAAAGATGAACAACATTACCCAAAAGAGCCGTTGGAAATTCACGGCGGAGTTCAAGACGAAGGTTGCCTTGGAAGCGGTGCAGAAACATCAGCACCTGTCAGAACTGTGCAAGAAATATGAACGGCACCCCCAACCAGATTACGCAATGTCAAACCAGCAAGGAATGGTCCCTTAGCTTGGGATAAAAAATGGTCTAAAGAACGGGACGTACTATAGTGTTTCTGTTTTTGCCTTAAAAGTTCTTTTATTTGCAAAATATCTTTGCTCGTTGAATCTATAAATTGCAGATTTTTTGCATTTTTATCCTATCAATTGATTATATATATTCAAATTATCATTATCTTTGCAAAATAAAAAACATTGTGGTATGAGGAGGATTTTCTTTGCTTTTTTCTTAATCGGTATTACTTGCATAGGTTATTCCCAGACGTTATTACCACGCATTTATGACTATGATTCGGGTGGAAATAGAGTGATACGGAAAGTAATTGTTTTAAATGCCACTTTACCAAAAGAAGATAGCGTTTGTTTGGAGCAGGAGCGACAGACCCAAGAAGATGCTTATTACTTATTAGAGCAGATAGAAGAATTAAAAACATCGGTATATCCCAATCCTACGACCTCAGTTATTCGATTGATGATAGAAACAGAGAATTTGGATCATCAAAGTATTGTAGATGTTTATACCCAAAATGGACGGCAATTGCAACAGAAACATATCAAGAATCTGTTAACAGAAATAGATTTAAGTTCATATCCGAAAGGGATTTATATATTAAGGTTGCATATTGGAGAAAAGCAACGAGAATGGAAAGTAATAAAGGAATGAGAGGAAGACTGTTTTTATTATTTTTCGTTGTTCTAATGGGCTGTTATGGTGTTCAGGCTCAAGTTGTGGGCAGTACAAAGTTTGATATTTATACAAATGACCATGGTGGTTTGCAATGCGATATTCCCCTACTATTTCCCGATGGAACTGCTAATATGACACCACAACTCACATTGTCATATAATAGCCAAAGTGGTATTGGCTTGGCAGGATATGGGTGGGATATTTCAGGGCTGTCAGTTATAGGCCGCGTGGGTAAAAATTTGTATTTTGACAATAAAATATCTGCGGTAACAATGGATACCTCTGACAGGTTTGCATTAGATGGGCAGCGACTTATTGTTTTGAATAATAAGAAATATGGTTCAGAGGGTTGTGTTTATGGAACAGAGGAAGAAACATATATTAGGGTAGAAAGCCACAATTTGGGAGCAAATTATCCGCAATATTTTTTAGCAACAAGTGATGATGGCAGTGTGGCAAAATATTCTTCTTCGGAAGCAAGTTTTAGGTATCATTGGTATATAGATAGTGTTGCGGACAAGAATGGAAATTACATTTTATATCATTACAAATCCTTAGGAAACAACATTTTAATAGATTCTATCTCTTATACAGGGAATCATTATGTAAATCTAAAACCCTACAATAGTATTATATTTCAATACGATACTATACCGAATATTGCACAGATACAATATGTTGGGGGCTTAAGAGTGGTGCAGCAGACTATATTAAAATCTGTTCTTATCAAGCATAAAGGCGAAATTGTCAAGACATATATTTTACAATATAGTAGTTTTGGCAGTTTTTATCCTCGTCTTGTACAAGTTCAGGAATTTGGTGCAGACAACAACTATTATCCCCCATTGTTTTTTCAATATGTAACCGTTTCAAATTCATATTACAATTGGCAAGGGATACATTCGGCACAAAGTTCTTCTGTCCAGCGTGTACTAAGTGGTTGTTTTTTCAATAATGATACCAATAGTATATTGAGAATATGGGTTGCTAACAACAGGATACTATTACATGACACCAATGATAATCATGGCTTAACAATCGGACCATGGACACACCCTTATGGGGGATATTATACAAACATAACCTTCAATGCCATATCGTGTGATGCCGATGTGAGCAATACAGACGAAGTATTGATAAATGTGGCTATTAGCACACAGAGCAACTATAAATATGACAAGGGCATGGCATATTGGTGCCGATATGAAGGAAATAGTTGGGTATCATATTTGTTGCCAGAGAATACGAATCCAGAACAAGTCTTGTTTGGCAATTTTGATGACAATCCTGCTTTGGATTATATTTATGTACAAAATGGAATGGTATATGTTTATCCCAATTTTTGTAATCCACAGAGCAATAGTAGTTATGCACGCATTTCTGTAGGAGAAAAGGAAAAATTAGAGGCTATAGATATAGATGGAGATGGACAAATGGAGTTATTGATAATACATCCACAAAATGGGGGCCGTATTTATAAAAATAGTACTTCTATTAACATTAATTTTAATTTACATCAGAGTAATATATCGAAATTGTCTTTTGATACAACAACGAGAGCCCATTTGTATTTTGGAGATGTAAATGGAGATGGCATTACAGATTTGTTTACACGTTGTCAACGGTATAATGATACGCCATATTTTTATATAGACACTGTCTGGGGCGTTTATTTGGGTACAGGAAATGGATTCTCAACAACAAGTTTTCCCGTTGCTGAGATCCCCCAAAATTTACCATCTCCCAATAATGTTCTTTTTCAATTGATAGATATAAATGGAGATGGAAAAGATGATATTGTATATATCTATGAAAGCAATAATGGAAGTTCTTCTATTCAGATTTATCTTACTTTGGGCTTTTCTATAGGAAATATAACTCAAAATTATCTATATACAGAACAATATCATATAAATAGTTCATTGTTATCCAACAAATTGCCGCATGTGCCTTTAATGTTTTCAGATGGGGATAGAGACGGGATTGTTGATATAACATGGGTGTGCAATGACGGGAAACTCAAGGGTATAACACGGGGGGCATATCAGCGTTGTTTTCTGACCAAAATAACTGACTGCTTGTCGAATCTGTATACTATTGAGTATAAGGCAAAACGTGTAAGAACAAAGATAAAAACCAATTTAAATACTATCTATTGTGGGATAAGAACCAATCTTATTTTGGCAACATCGTTTTCTAAAAAACAAGCCAACTCTGCTGAAACGATATTGTTTAACAAGCATTATACTTATCAATATCCTCTTTATGACCATAGTAGAGGAGCATTTTTGGGGTTTGGAAAAACAACATGTGAAGATAATGTACTAAATTATAGAGAAGAAACTATTTATCAATACAATGACATGTATCATCGTTTGTTGTTGTCTTCTTATAAAAAAGAAGTTCTATTCGGGGATGTTATTTTTAATAATAATGAAATAAGTAATTATAATTATTTTTGCCATATACAGCCATTACCTAATGGCTTGTGTAAAATGCTTCAGGATTCTATGGTATTAATAGATAACGGGCTAATGAAAAATATTTGTAACAAAATAGATTATACCAATGGAAGATTAATAGAGACAACTACTTCTATGAAAGGGCAATGGGCAGAACAATATAAATATGATTATGGTCAAGTTTCATTATCCGATGGACGGCAATTAACCAAAGTGCTGCAAGAAATACATTCCCGGCAAATAGGAAATTCTGCCCTTTGGCTAAAAGATACCACTATGTATATTTATACAAATGGAGATTTGTGTGAAAAACAGCAGTATCAAGGAGGTAATGTTTTTAAAACATATCGCACCTATCATCCTATTTATGGAGTGACCACAAGTGAAAGTTTTGGTAATGAGGCATATAGAGCCGAATATTATGACTATGACACTTTATATAGATTTATTACAACCTTGAGAAAAGCCTATAATCAAGTTGAAAGATGGACATTTGAGCCGAAGTTTGGGAACCCTTTGACATACACCGATATTAATAACAATACAACTACATATACATACGATGGTTTTGGGCGAACTAAATCGGTAATTTATCCGGATGGTTCGTCGGAACAATATGCCTATGTTTTAGGCAGTATGTGGGGGATAAGCAATCCTGATATAAAATATTGTATCTGGAGCCGTAAAAATGGAGCAATTTATTCAACCTCATATTTTGATGCCGTAGGGAATGAAATTTTGACCAAAAAATATGATAGGTTTATACAAAAGGAATATGACCCCCAAGGACGACTGATAGCACAATCTACGCCATATACGGCAGAAGACACCTCTAAACAATGGACTTTTTTCACGTATAATGCCATGGATTTATTGGAAAGAGAAAAAAGTCCTTATACTCATTTGCACTATAGTTATCAAATACAAGATTCTATGTTTTTGATTACCACAGTTTATGATTCCTTGAGAAATACCTATTTTTCAAAAAAAACAGATGGGATTGGGCATATACATGAAAGTAGTATAGGAAATAGCCAAGACAATAATGAAAACACCCTGAATTTTTCTTATTTATCAGCACAGCAGAACGGGAAAGCAATGATAAACACAATTATAGAAAATTCTGTGGGTTTTTATGATACCCTAAAAACCGATGTGAGAAATAGACAAATTACTACATTTGATACTGATGCAGGGGCTACATTTACTTCATACAATTGTTTTGATGAAATAGAAACTTATACTGACGCAAACGGAAATATGTCTAATTATCAATATGATAGTTTGGGTCGAGTTACACATATTAATATTGAAAATGATACAAATAGTAAAGATATTTATTATACATACGATGCCAATGGAATAAAAGGTGTTTTAAGTGAGGAAACTTACGGCAATACAACTATTTTTTATAAACATGATAGTTTGGGCAGATTGAAAGAAAAGATTTATGTTGTAGAAAACGATAGTTTTCGTTATCATTATACATATAATCAGATAGGGCAACTTGCTACAATGAGTTACCCAAGTGGCTTAACGCTATCGTATACATATACCCAATTTTCCCAAATAAAAGAAATAAAAATCGGAGATACAAGTATCTATAATGTCCTTGATTGGAATAGAGCATTGCAAAGACCTGTTTTTTATCAATTAGGGCAAAAGCAAGGAGTAAAATTAGCATATAATAAAACTGGGCAAACTACCTCAAAAATGGCTGGGCAAGGGATAGAAAGCATTTTTATTGATGATGGAGGCGTAGTCATTGAAGACCCCGGAATTATAATAGGCTTGGGAATACCGCCTGATATAGGCACTAATACTATCATTGTAGAAGATGAAGGGGATATGCCTATACCCTTGCAAACAAGTTTTGATTTGTCAGATAGTTCCATAATGCACCATTATTATAGTTACGATAATGTAGGTCGATTGATAGAGATAAAAAATGTTTCACCGCAATATTTTTTTACCGTTCCATTAGAAATTATAGGGACACAAGACAAAGAGTATTTTTCTTATGATATTTTTGACCGTCTGACAAGTAATCGTAGAAGCCATTTGTTTTTTCGCCCTATAGAATCCCCTTGGGGAACAATGTACATGGAAGAATTAGAGGAAGATACGCTGATGAATTTTCAGTATGAGCATACGAGAATGACAAGGAATTCTTCTGTTGGAGATTTTTATTACGCCAACAACAAAGCCCATGCTATTAGTTCAATTATACCTGTAAATGATACCGTAATAAGCGAAAACATCTGTGCTATCACCTACAATCTATTTGACAAGACAAACACAATAACAGAAGAAAACTTACGTTATACTATTGATTATTATGCAAATAAACAGCGTTCCAAAACAAAACTTTATCAAGATAACCTATTGATGGAAGAGAAAATATATTGTGGCAGGGAGTATGAGAAGAATCTCACGACCAACACCCACTACAATTATATCTATGTAGGCAATGAACCCATAGCGGTATATATACAAAATGATAGCAATAGGCTTTACTACCTATATACCAATCACAACGGGAGTATAGAAAAGATAACAAATACAAAGGGAGATGTGGTAGATGCTATGAGCTATACTCCATTTGGCAAGCGGAGAATGTCTGCAAACTGGCACTACAACGATACGGCTAAACACCTTATAGACAGAGGTTTTACTGGGCAACAACATTTGGATAACTTTGCCCTTATCAATTTTAACGGCAGAATGTATGACCCTGTTTTAGCTCACTTCCTCTCCCCTGACCCTTATATCCAATCTCCTGAAAACCCGCTAAACCACAATAGATATTCCTATTGTTTGTTTTCTCCGCTACAGTATGTGGACCCGAGCGGGGAGATGTATAACCCTATTTTTGATTGGCAAGGCAACTTTCTTGGAACTGACGATAGAGGAATACAAGGAGAAGCAATTATTATGAATAAATGGGATTTTGTTCAAAACATGTCTCACGAAGAGGCTTTGAAAAAAGGAATTAGAAGAAGCGACCTACCTGATATTATGTTTGAACTTATGAATAAAATTGATGCACAAACTTCAACTTTTCCCAATAGACCCGATTGGGATGGAGTCGTAACAAGAGAAGAAGGAATCGCTTGGGCAAAAGCACACCCTTATGCCCTAAAAAATCCAACACCAGAAAATACATTATATATTGATGCCGCTCTTTTGGATTTTGGAAATATCAGTATTTCTAATTTTATAAATGGAGTTGGCAAAAGTTCCCCAATTCAAACACTAACACACAAAAATTTTATCAATGGTCTTTTTTTTAATGAAAGAATTCAAAATACGGTATATGCTTTAGGAAGAGTAAATCTTATTCTATTAAATCAATTAGGAGATGTTCGCGTAGTAAATGATAATGCAACTGATTATGATTGGAATACTGGTGGTGGTGTGGTTAGAAATGCTTTAATCCAAATGGAACGAAAATTAAACAATTTAAACGATACTCATGGTTTTAAAACTTTTTATTATGGTAAAGGGAAAGTTAATAAATAAAATAAACATCTATTTTTTATGTATTATATCTATGTGCATTGTCAGTTGCAACCATTTTTTTGGTATATATCCAATATCAGAAAATGTGTTATTATGGGATTGTGGAACTCCATATGAAAAAATTATTATTTATAACGATGAAGTTATGCCTTGGAAAAGAGTTTCGGGCATTCCTGTTATTCCTAGTAATGCACAATTCCAAATAAATGCTCTCAACAGAGAAAATGAATATGTGGATATTTTCTCAAATAATAAAGAATGGCTCCTCGCAAAAACAATAGTTTCAGTAGATACTTGTATGCGAGAAAGATATTGGATAATCCATTTTTCCAATAGCAAAAAAATGGATATAAAAGATATTGCAGATTCAACATTTGGTCCTTTTGACATGTCAGAATTTCATATCATGGTTGCACAAAAACAGATAGATAAATCTTTACTGACAGATTTTTTATCACAAAGATAATAAATACAAATACAGAAAACAGCGGGCTATGACCACCTACAGTGTTAACAACACAGAGCAGGAAAAGAAAATATATTGTGGCAAAGAGTATGAGTATAACCTCACGACCAACACACAATACAATTATATTTATGTGGGCGATGACCCGATAGCGGTATATATACAAAATGATAGCAATAAGTTGTACTATTTGTACACCAATCACAAAAAGATAACAAATACAAAGGGAGATGTGGTAGATGCTATGAGCTATACTCCTTTTGGCAAGCGGAGAATGTCTGCAAACTGGCACTACAACGACACCGCCAAACACCTCATAGACCGTGGTTTTACAGGACAACAGCATTTGGATAATTTTGCCCTTATTAACTTTAATGGCAGAATGTACGACCCTGTTTTAGCACACTTCTTAAGCCCAGACCCTTATATCCAATCTCCTGAAAACCCACTAAACCACAATAGATATTCCTATTGCTTGTTTTCTCCGTTGCAATATGTTGATCCAACAGGATTGCTGATAGATTGGGTTGAACGAATCATTAATGGGAAAAAAGAAATTTATTACGATAGAGATATAAAATCTCAAGAAGATATAGATGCTCTTTATGGAAAAAACTCAGGTATAAAACATTTACCTGATGGTTCAATTATAGAAGGAAAATATATCATATATAACGACCATATAAATAATAGAGATGGTTTGATATTGGATATAAATGGAAATCTTTTAAATAATGATAGAAATATTATTTCAGAATATAATTATACCATATTTGCAGGTACAACAGATGAAAGTGTAAATGCCAAAACTTTACATAAGAATTTATTCGGAACTAGTTATACTGGTCCCAATAATCCTACAGATTATAATGGGAATACTACTTATGAATATTTACCGCGTAATAGGAGCGAATATGGTTCTATAATTCATGATTTAATGTATGATAATGCAAACGTAAAGGGATTCAATGGTGCTTTATTATGTACTGACGTTTGGAAAGCAGATGCATTTTTAACAATTTATAATATCATGAATGCAAATAATCCAACTACTCCTTTTTTAGATAAAATGAGATCTACGGCAACAGCCATTGGCTTTGGAATAATAACAAGTTACAAAATGACCATTCATGCACTTAAAAAAATAAACAATAAAATCGGTTTTTCTTTCAAAATACTATGTTCCACAATACTTGTTCTGCTATTATTAAATTATAGTTGTACATTTTTTGCGAGTGGTTCTTATCCCATGGCAGAATGGTATAATGTAGAAACATCTTTTACTGAATTGGATAATAATATCAATCTTTTTAAATCTAAATATCCACAATATGATGTAATAGTAAGAAATGATGATAATTTCTTTTCATCTATGGATAAAATCCATAATAATTATAAATTATATTACTTTTATTTTTCTGATATTCAATTAACAATTTTATGTGTCGCTGAAAATGATACAATTTCAAACCATAAAAATACAGCAATCGGGTTGGTACGCATAATTGAATCACCGGGATACATATCAACAGATATTACCCACCAAGACATAAATTTACATTTATCTAAAAAGGCTAACAATGCTATTAAAGCAAAATTTGAAAAAGAAATACTAGAGCATATAGGTAATTGGGAAAAAATATCATCCTCAAAAAAAAATTACTGGGGGAAAAATAAAAATAGTTCTTTTACTAAAAAAATCATCAAAAGTATAAAAAAACAAGAATCGGTTATTTCTTATGATTCTATAAAATGGACAACTATTAATTTACAGGAATCATTAGGAAATGATTATGATACTTTATATTTGTTTTCAAATTCCTCAAAAAAACAAATAGAAAATATTATAGGTATTCCTTATCAACAAGGAGATTTTTGGTCAAAAGAAACTTATTTAATTTTATTAAAAAAAGGAAAACATATTGTTTATAGAGAAGAAATATCAAGATTTCCTTATTTTGAGAATATATACATTAACTTTAATATTCCTCAAAGAAATAAAAAATTACCTAATTGTATTTTAAAATCAGGAAATCCAAATTATTTTATAAAAATTGAGAATTTAAATGGTGAAAAATTTTATTTATTATATAATGCAAAAGATTCTTTGTCAATACACCAAAAACACATATGGGATAAATAATAATGCCAATCATGACCGCCAACTCCGCCGTAGGCAGTTTTGACTATGCCTCCGGCAAAGCCCATGTCATTGGCTCTGTGCAGCCTATTAACGACAGTGTTATATCTGCAGACCAATGTGACATTACTTACAACATTTTTAACAAGACCCACACAATAAATGAGGCGGGAAAACGTTATACTATTGATTATTATGCAAATAAACAGCGTTCCAAAACAAAACTTTATCAAGATAACCTATTGATGGAAGAAAAAGTCTATTGTGGCAAAGAGTATGAGTATAACCTCACCACCAACACACAATATAATTATATTTATGTCGGCAATGAGCCGATAGCAGTATATATACAAAATGATAGCAATAAGTTGTACTATTTGTACACCAATCACAACGGGAGTATAGAAAAGATAACAAATACAGATGGAGATGTGGTAGATGCTATGAGCTATACTCCATTTGGCAAGCGGAGAATGTCTGCAAACTGGCACTACAACGACACCGCTAAACACCTTATTGACAAAGGTTTTACCGGACAACAACATTTGGATAGATTTAACCTTATCAATTTTAACGGCAGAATGTACGACCCTGTTTTGGCACATTTCTTAAGCCCTGACCC
>CAJOFD010000013.1:3839-50266 GCA_905233585.1 uncultured Bacteroidales bacterium | reverse complement strand
AAAACAATATTTCGTTCATCGTAATCTGAAAAGATGTGCAAAGATAGCATTTTTTGTGAAGCGTACAAAAAAAAGATAAAAACAATCACACTTTTCTGCAATAAAACGTAGTGTGATAGGGGTTAAAATTGCAATTTGATACTACAACCGTTTATTCCTGATTGTAAATTCAAACTTAATTTATTGGAGCATTCCTTATTATAAATTTTATAAGAATTATTTTTCTTCTTCAGCCCTTTACAATATATTGGGATACCTACACTTAAACCTACTATACCAACAATACTCCATATCGCACTGATAGAATAATAAATTATTGCATGAGTTCTGTCTCCTGAAGCATAAAAGGTTGCAGAAATAGGGAAAGATATGCAGCCACCAATAATAAATCCAAGTCCCTTATGGCATTGTTTATTTCCTTCTTGATGATAACGATAAGCAATTGGGCATTCGCTTGCAATAAAATTAAGATATTCTTTTTCGTTTACTTGTTTGCCTTTGATAAAATAAGAATCTTCTACTTTGCTTATGTAAGAGAAGTTTTCTGTTGTAGTTTGATTAAGATGTTCGTTATTATTATCTATATCGTCATTAATAATATTAATGTTTTTTTCTGCTTTAGGAATTGTAATATCGTTTTTTGTTTCAAAAAGTTGTATCTCCCCATTGGCATAAATAATTGAATTAATATCATTAATAGGAATTACAAAAATAGGTCCATCAAGATTATTTGTTTTCTTGTATTCAATTTCGTCTTTGGTAACTTTTGTGATTTTGGCATCTATCTTTTTTGAGTCTTTTGTAATAATAATATCTTGGGCTTGAGCATAAAATAAAGCACCTAAAAATAAAATAATCGAAAATATTTTTTTCATATTTCCTTTTTCCTCGTTCCAAGTCCAAGAACGTTAAAAATTAAACATAAAAAAACGTGGACTTTAACTTATTCTGCACTTTGAGGTTTAGCACGACCCTGACCAACAAAAAAGTAAAACCCACGCAATATGCGTGAGCGTTACCGCTTTACTGCTTGTTGGTCTTCAAAGTGCTAATTTCAAAGTACAAGTGTACGCTAACGCTTTTTCTATAAAATAAAAAACTGTTTTTCAGTTAATAAGAACGTAAATCTGAGAGTATATTGTCCTTTCAGATTTTGCAAAGATACAATAAATTTTTTTTATTTAGTAGTTATTTTTTGATGCTAAATGAAGATTTAATATTGTTTTTTGCTATTTTTGTATTTTTAATAGATATTTTCTTTTGGGTTTTTATAAAGAAGATGAATAAATACATTATTTATAATGCATTGTTGGTGAATGAGGGAAAAATTACAAAATCTCATCTTGCCATTTCTAAGGGGAAAATAGAAAAAATAAGTCATACAGATGATATTTTTCGAACAGAAACCTATGACTCATACCAAAAAATAGATGCTCAAGGCAAATATTTGTTGCCGGGTATGATAGATGAACATGTTCATTTTAGGGACCCGGGTTTAATCCACAAGGGAGATATGTTCACCGAAAGTCGGGCGGCTTTGGCCGGTGGTGTTACCTCTGTGATAGATATGCCCAATGTTGTTCCGCAAACTACCACAAATGCATTGTTGCAAGAACGATTGTCCATGGCGGAAAAATCCATGTGTTGTAACTATGCTTTTCATTTAGCGGCTACAGATACTAATTGGGACGAAGTTTGTCGCATTGACAAGCAAAATGTTGCAGCTTTAAAATTGTTTTTGGGTTCCTCAACGGGCAATATGCTTATTCAAGATGAACAAGTGTTGGACAAGGTGTTTTCCATACAAGGCTTGCCTATTTTGGTACATGCTGAAAATGAAAATATTATAAAGAAAAATACAGAAATATATCATCAGCGTTTTGGTGATACTATGCCAATAAGCAAACATTGTGAAGTACGCAGTGAAGAAGCCTGTTATACTACTTCGGCAACAGCTGTGCGAAGGGCGAAACAACGGGGTACACGTCTGCATGTTTTGCATGTAAGTACAGCAAAAGAATTGACGTTGTTTTCAAGAGAAAACAAAAATATCACAGCGGAGGTCTGTCCATCATATCTTTTCTTTGATAATACTGATTATGAACAATATGGAACGAGTCTCAAATGCAATCCATCTATCAAAACCGCAAAAGACAAATTAGCCTTACAAAAAGCCTTAAACGATGGACTTGTCTTGACCGTTGGTTCTGATCATGCTCCACATACTTGGGCAGAAAAACAACACAACTATTTTCAAGCTCCATCCGGAATGCCAATGGTGCAACATAGTTTGCAAATATTGTTGGAATTGGTTTGCCAGAACCGTTTGACAATGGAACGTTTAGTGGATAGTTTTGCCCATCAACCAGCCAAATTGTTCAATATCAGCAAGCGAGGTTTTCTCAAAGAGGGGTATTTTGCCGATATGGTTCTTGTTGATATGTCCGTTAGTGAAAAAGTAACCAAGGATAATATTTTTTATAAATGTCAATGGTCTCCCTTGGAGGGAATGGTATTGCATTCTCATATTTGCCAAACGTTTTTGAATGGTGTTTTGGTTTATGTTGAAGGAAAGTTTGCTGATACTAAAGCAGCAATGGCTTTAAAATTTGACAGATAATGAAAACAAAACGATTTTTGATATTATTTTTAGCCTTGTTGTTTGTGGGTAGTGCTTGTCAGAGGATGAAAGCAGAAAAACCTAAAAAATTATACTCCCAAACTGAGATAGAAGCCATTTTACATGATATATATCTATTGGAAGGAGAATATCGTATAAGACAATTGGACACGACTGTTGTAAATAAAACAGCGTGGTTGCATATACAAATGAATCATATTATGGACAAACATCATATAGAATATGTTGATTTTCAGGAAAATCTAAATTATTATATGTCCAATGATGATATGGCTAAGACTATGTTAAAAAAGGTTACAGAACAATTGGTGGAGGAAAAAACCAGATTGGAAGATAAAAACAATAAAGAAAAAAAAGATACCACAAAAGTAGTGGAACAAAACGAGGCTGTTGCTGTTCAGGTCTCCTCACAGCAAGAAAATTTAGTGGAAGACAATTAAATAATGTTAAAAAAATAAATATCAATGAAAAATATACAGATGGTAGATTTGCATTCGCAATATCTGAAAATAAAAAAGGAAATAGATGAGAAATGGGAAGAAGTGATGGAAAGTTGTGCTTTTATCAATGGTCCTATGGTAAAACAATTTCAAGCGGATTTAGAGGCGTATTTAGGAGTAAAGCATGTTATTCCGTGTGGCAATGGTACAGATGCATTGCAAGTGGCTTTGATGTCTTTGAATTTGAAACCCGGTGATGAAGTGATAACAACGACATTTACTTTTATTGCAACAGCAGAAGTTGTTGCATTGTTGGGTTTAACACCTGTTTTGGTAGATGTTGATGCAGATACGTTTAATATAGATGTTTCGGCTATAGAAAAAGCCATAACACCTAAAACAAAAGCGATAGTTCCTGTTCATTTGTTTGGTCAATGTGCCAATATGGAGCAAATACTTGCTATTGCACAAAAACATAATTTGTATGTAATAGAAGATGCTTGTCAGGCAATCGGAGCAACCTATACTTTTTCTAATGGAACAGCCCGAAAAGCCGGTACGATGGGAACAATTGGTTGCACATCGTTTTTCCCTTCAAAAAATTTAGGCTGTTATGGTGACGGCGGTGCCATTTTCACCAATGACGATAATATTGCTTATCAATTAAGAGGTATTGTCAATCATGGTATGTTCAAAAGATATTATCATGATATGGTTGGTGTTAATTCCCGTTTGGATAGCCTACAAGCAGCGGTCTTAGATGTTAAACTCAAATATTTAGATGAGTATGCTCAGGCAAGAAACAGAGTTGCAGCATACTATAACCAAGCATTTGCCAATTGCGATAAATTGGTTATACCCGTTGTCTCAGACAAATCAACACATGTTTTTCATCAATATACCTTGAAAGCGAAAGGTGTGGACAGAGAAAAATTGATTGCTTATATGGCAGAAAAACATATTCCTGTAATGATATATTATCCGGTGCCATTGCATTTGCAAAAAGCCTATCAAGATAAAAGGTATCAGCATGGTGATTTCCCTGTAAGCGAACAATTGTGCAAAGAGGTTATTTCTTTGCCAATGCACACTGAACTTGATGAAGAACAATTGAAATATATTACTGAAAATTTGTTAGCAGCGATAAAATACGCAGCCAAATAAATGAAAAACATTTATTTAGTTGGATTTGCCGGTTGTGGCAAATCCTCATTGGGGAAAACTATCGCTGCCAAATTAAGTTATCGTTTTGTGGATTTGGATACTTTGTTTGAGCAGCGATACGGACCTATTTCGTTTTTTTTTGCCCAAAAAGGTGAGGAGGCTTTCCGAAAAATAGAAACAATCTTGTTGCACGAAACTGCAACAATGAACAATGTACTTGTTGCTACTGGAGGCGGTACACCTTGCTTTGGAGATAATATGCAGTATATCAAACAAAATGGCGTGGCGATATATTTGTCTTTACCCGCAAAAGTGCTGGCAGACAGATTGAAAAACAGTCGCAAACCAAGGCCTTTGGTAAATACAGATAATATTTTGCAATATGTACAACAAACATTGTCGGCAAGAGAAATGTTTTATAAACAGGCAACGTTGGAGATTGCTGTACTGAATGTCAATACAGATAAATTGGTAGAACTGATAAAAGAAATTTTATAGGAGGATAAACAAAAATAATTATTTTCTGCGTTTTTTCTTTTCCACACTCCACCCGAATTTGCCGATAGCTTTGCCCATGGTATAATATTTTCCATGACAATAAGATATAAGGTTGGCCTGTTCTAAATTGAAACTGCCGCTTTGTGGTGAAATGAACATATTGTCGGCCAATATGGTTACCACGTCAGCGATAAACATATCGTGGGACCCTAAAGGTATAATTTCTTTTACTTTGCATGCAATGCTTAATGGAGATTCTTTGATATAGGGAGCATTTATTTCAGGACAATGCATTGGGGTGAGGTTCAGATATTTGAATTTATCTACTTCTTTTCCTGATTTTACACCGCACCAATCGGTAGCAAAAGCCAATTGTTGGTTGGTAAGATTGATGAAAAAATCCCCGTTTTCTTTAATGATATGATGAGAGAACCTTTCCGGACGAACGGAAATATAACACATGGCAGGAGATGAGCATATTGTACCTGTCCAAGCGATAGTTAAAATATTGTATCCTTGTTCTTTATTTCCACAAGATACTAATACCGCGGGGAGAGGATATATCATATTCCCCGTTTTAAAAATTGTTTTCATTTCAAAAAAATTACTAAAAAAGGTTGGGAATATTCCCAACCTTTTTTTTACTACATAAAATACAATATTATTTTTTTATGCCTTTGGAAGTAGAGTAATTTACTTTGAAGGCACTTGCTTTACGAAGTTCTTGTTTAACATCGGTAACAATCCCCATTTTTACGGCTTCGTCCACGCGGAGCGACCATGTCATTTGTGTACGGTCTGCTTCATTACGGGATTTCTTTTCAATTTCTACAAATTGAATAATATCACGTACATCGCCCAATTGGTCATTCAATTGAATACGAGGTTCAGGACCATATTTAGCAATCAATTCACGTGTGTTGGGTTGACCGATATTGATATTTGCAATCAAAGATTTTTTCTCCAATTTTTGAACTTCTGTTGCCTGAGGCACTTTTGTTCTAACAAACAATTGGGATTCTCTCATGGTTGTGATAACCATAAAGAAGAATAAGAACATGAAGATGATATCAGACATAGAACCCATGTTCAAATCTGGAACACCTTTTTTCCCTTCTTTTCTAAATCTTGCCATTATTTTTTCCCTCCATAATTAGATGGTTCTGCTTCTGAAATACTAACAGGAACGACTTTTTTTACAATTTCACGTTGTCCTTCTGTCAAGTTATCAAAAGTTTTGCCGAATTGTTGTTGAGAATAAGAGTCACGAATTTCGTTAAACGCAGCAGTAAGTTGATCTTGAACGGCAATATATGCTTTGTAAGATGTTCCCCTATCGCTTTGTAGAGAAATAACGCCACTCGAAACAGGTGCTTCTGCCCCAAGTTCCTCAATAAATTTGAGTTTTATTTCAGACATGTGAGGATTGTTTGATGGGTTGGTGATAAATTCTATAGTACGTGCTTTTAGTTGGCGAACATCATCCATTGGTTCGTCATTTACCAAAAGTTGGTCATACATATTCACCAAAATCTTCATTACGTTACGTTTGTTGATTTCTGGGGGCTTTTCATCTCCTGTCAATGCTGGTGGCAATCTTCGCTGAATACCTTGGTCTGTGTTAATAGAAGAGGTAAGCAAAAAGAATGTCAACAGCAAGAAGGAAATATCTGCCATAGAACCTGTATTAAGACCAGGTGTGCTCTTTTTTGCCATAATTCTATTTATTTTCTAATTTTAACATAAACTAAAGAGCCTATTATTGCTGCGATAACACCAATAAAGACAATCCATATAATATTCATTAATGTACTTACCCAAACAAATAATCCGTTTGAAATGCCGACTCTTAAAGCAACTTCGTCCATTTCTGTTATTTCTTTTGGAGCCAACAAATAGGCGACAAGCACAACAACAGCACAAATACCTAATAATATTAATGTACTAATAGCTTGTTTTTTGTTTGATGCTACTTGCATAATTAAGAAAGCAATGATAAGTAACAAAGATACCCCAATGAGGGCATATACCAATAAAGAATACATGACATTGAGAGCGGTCACTGCGGTGGTATTGCCTGCTGCTTGCAATTCAGCAACGGAACCTGCTCCGTTGATATTGAAAACTGCAAGGAAAGCAAATACTATTGCGATGACTGCTATCGCAATGACATATATGTTTCCGATTTTTCTAATTAATTTTTCCATTGTCGTTATACTTTTAGTTTAGACAATTAATGATTTTACTTTCTGTATTTTACCAAGATGTCCATGTAACTGATGGTTGCATCTTCCATAGAAGTAACCAAACTATCTATTTTAGAAACCAAATAAGAGTAGAACACTTGAAGGATAATTGCAACTATCAAACCAGTTACGGTTGTAATCAAAGCCACTTTCATACCGCCGGCAACAATGGTTGGAGAAATATCCCCTGCTTTTTCAATATCGTCAAATGCTTGAACCATACCAACAACTGTACCCAAGAATCCCAAAGATGGAGCCACTGCGATAAAGAATGCTATCCAAGACATGTTAGATTCCAAACGAGCGGTTTGAACACCACCATAAGAAACAACAGCTTTTTCTATACTTTCATTACCTTCGTCATAGCGGTCCAAACCTTGATAGAATACACTTGCAACAGGACCTCTTGTGTTGCGACAAATTTCTTTGGCTTTTTCTACATTACCATTTTTCAATGCTTCTTCAATACCAGCAAGTAATTTTTTAGTGTCGGTTGTAGCCAAATTCAAATAAATGGTTCTTTCGATAACTAATGCCAAACCCAAAATAAGTGCTAACAAAATAGGAGTCATAAATCCTACACCACCTTCAATGAATTTGTCTTTCAACACTTGATTGAAAGGTTTTTCAACAACGACTTCTTCTTCTACAACAGGGGCTGCGGCAGCAACAGGTTGTTCCGTAACGGTTGCTTCGTTTTCTGTTTGTTCAGACGCTTGTGGTTCTGTGGCTTCTTGAGCCATAACTACGTTGTTTGTTCCAAAGATAAAAAGTCCAGCAAATGCCAAACATGCAACTAATTTTTTCATACTACAATTTTTGTTGTTAATACTATTTTTACTTAAATTTTAAAATTTTGCGGAGAGACAGGGATTCGAACCCTGGAAGCGATTTTGTCGCTTACACACTTTCCAGGCGTGCTCCTTCGGCCAACTCGGACACCTCTCCTTGGACTTCTATTTTTCAAGTTGCTAAATTACTAAAAAAAATAATATCTTTTTAAACTTTTTTCCAAGAATTAATTAACAAATAATCCACAATTTATGTATTTGATTTATAGTTGTTCACGTGTTTTTTGAATTGCTCCATTCTCCAAAATTGCAGTTTATTTTTATGATTGTGTTTTCAGTGTTTTATGATAAAAACCGATATTTTTATTTGAGAATTGTCTTCTTGGAACTTAAATTTTAAACAATTGTTTGGCATTGTTTGTGGTTATTTCTGCCACTTGTTCTATGGTTGTTTGTTTTATTTCGGCAATGCGTTGGGCAATGAGCGGAATATAACTGCTTTTGTTGCGTTGTCCTCTATAGGGAACGGGGGGAAGATAGGGAGAATCTGTTTCCAATACAATATGTTGTAAATCTATATGAGGTAGGATTTCATCTAATTTGGCACTTTTGTAGGTAACCGTTCCACCTATGCCAAGCAAAAAACCTTTATCAATGAGGGCTTGTGCATGTTCTACCGAACCTGAATAGCAGTGAAAAATACCACGAAGTTTGCAGTTGGAAAATTCATCAAGTACGGACATCACTTCATAATAGGATTGTCGTTTGTGAATAATAATAGGAAGGTCTTTTTCTATGGCAAAATCAATTTGCCAACGTAAGGCGTCTTTTTGTTCTTCAATAAATGTTTTGTCCCAATATAAATCAATACCTATTTCTCCTATGGCAATAAAAGGATATTGCTCAAATAGGGCAAACATATTTTTGAGTGTATTTTTGTAGTCTGCATTGACATCACAAGGGTGTAATCCTAACATGGGATAACAAATTTGAGCATATTTGGCACAAACAGTAAGCATAGGCGAAATGGATTCCATATTGATATTGGGCAATAATAGATGGTTAACATTGTTATTGAGACATTCTTGAATAACAATATCTATATCTTGTTCAAATTCTGAAACATAAATATGAGTATGAGTATCAATAAATTCCATTACAAGTGTTTTTAGTTAAAAAGACACCTGCTTGGGCGGGTGTCTTTTTGTTTTTTTTGTATTCTAAATGCTATTTTTGATTAAAAATCATCTTCATCATCGCTACCTTGTTGTTGTAATTCTCTTAATTGACTCATCGTCATTGTTTTATAAGACGTAGGTATCATGAAATCAACTATAGAAACTTTGGATTTTTTTATTTCGGTTGCTTCTATTGTCTGAATAATTCCATTCGCGTTTAGTTGACTATATAAAGGGAAGCCTTCCAAACCGGGTGTGCTTGTGCTGTTTATGGCATTATTGAGACCGATTTCAGTCGTGGTGTAGGTTATAACGGTTTGTTCTTCAGAATCTTCCTCTTCTTTGTCGGTAATGGTTATTTTATATCCTGTGCAAACATAACCGCAAATTGTTTTTGTGTCGCCTGTTTTTTCATAAGTATAATTCAAATTTCCAATACTTTCAAGTACCTCCTCTTTATTGGAAATAACTGCAATTTGAGACCCCGGAATATCAAATAGGATAATTTGTTTACAAGAATCTCCAAGTGAAATAATATATCGGGGAATACCAGGAAAAACGCTTCTTGTATTGTTTTCAAAAACAGAAGTTGTTTGTTTGGTAGGGAGTTGTGCTATTTTTTGAGGGTCTATATCTCCCTCATAACTTATTTTGAAGGTAACGGTACCTGCAAAAGATTTCTTTCCCTTTTTCTGAGCTGAAATTGTGTTGATTGTCAAAAAACTGCTACAAATCAATAGTGCAATAATTATCTTTTTCATTTGAATAAAATATTAATTAATTAAATGTTGCAAAGTTACTATTTTTTATTCGTTTCCCATAAAACTATTTAATAAATCTTCAAGATTCATGCGTATGGCATTTTGCGGAACGGCAAAAATGTCGTCAGAAAGTTTTTTAGATGTTATTTTGGTTATTTCTGCAGTAAAAGACATTGCTTGTTGGTCTTTGCCGATAGTTTCAATATAAAACACAAGACCATTGTAAAACCAAGGCAGAAAGTTGGGGCATGTAAATTGGGTGGCGTATAATTGTTCTTTGCCATTAGTGTCTAATTTATATATATCATAGCCTTGGCAAGTGTATCCGCAGATTTTTTTTGTTTTTGAGTTTTCTTTGAGAATAACGGAAGTGTCTCCAGTTTGTCCGGACATTGTTTTGAATTTATTGAATAAAGCAATTGAATCGTTAGGTGATATTTCTGTTGCCATGGTCATTCCTGCCATATTGAAAAGAAGGACAACTTTATCGTCATTGGTGTTTTTGATGATTTTGATGGATTGGTCAAAAACAGAAATATTCATCAATATTGTACTATCCTTTACATATATATTTATATCCGAAGGCAGAATAGATTGAAGGGTTCTCATTTCTTCAGATAAATTTTTGTAAGATAGTTTGTAGGTAATTTCACCAGAAAAAGGCTTGTGCTTTTTCTGAGCCAAAGATATGTTGTTGCCTGCGAACAACAAACAAAGAATACAGCAAATAATTTTTAATGTTTTCATATTTTATTTAATTTTATTTAATTTTTTTGAACATTCTTTTCCAACGGATTTTGCCTTCTCCCCAATTTTTGAATTTATCCAAACTTAACCAGACAAAACTTGCTTTTCCAACAATATGATTTTCTGGAACAAAGCCCCAATAACGAGAGTCTAAAGAGTTGTGTCTGTTGTCCCCCATCATCCAATAATAATTCATCTGAAAAGTATAAGATTGACATTCTTTGTCATTGATAAGTATTTTTCCGTTTTTGATTTCCAGTTTATTCCCTTCATAATTTTTGATAATCCTTGCATATAAGCAGATAGTAGAATCGTTAATGGTTACGCTTTCACCTGCTTTGGGAATGGTAATTTCGCCAAAATTGTCTTTGTTCCAAGGGTATCGACTATTTTGAGGAAAAATATCTTCTTCCCAAATGCTGTCAGCGGCAATCATTGGTATTATGGAAATTACGTTGGGATAGTTTTTGATTGTTGCGACTTGTTCGGGAAACAAATGGTAAATAAATTCGTTGGCTCCGATTTGATAGTGGTCTTCTTCGTTGATGTTGAGTTTTTTGCGATTTTCTTCTCCAATATCCAATCCATTGGTAACAACATTATACATCAGTTGGGATTTTTCCGGCAAGTAGGCTTTTTCTCCATTGATGAATAAAACGCCGTTTATAATTTTCAGTTTGTCGCCGGGCATTCCGACACAACGTTTGATATAGTTGTCTCTTTTGTCTATTGGTCGATAGATAACATGATATTCTTTGTTTATAACATCATATTCTTTGCCATTATAGTATCCTATGCCGTATTTTTGGAGCAATTCGGTATATTGGTGCCAATTTCCATTGAAAAAATAATATTGAGAAGCATATTTTTGTGGATTTTGAAATGCTTTTTTTATGGCTCTTAGAATAGCATAATAACTTTCGTTGCTGCGTTCCAATGCGACTGTATCACCGTCAGGATAGTTAAATACTACAGCATCATAACGTTTTATATCAGTACGTTTGGGAAATCTGTAATAGGGAAATTGTATTGATTCAATATAAGATTTTGTGCCTTTTGTAAAAGGTAGAATATTATGCACAAAGGGGACAGCAATAGGAGTTTGTGGTATTTTGGGACCGTATGCTGTTTTGCTAACCATCAAAAAATCTCCAACCATTAAGGTTGATTCCATTGATGAGGTTGGTATTTTGTAAAATTCAAAAAGGAATGTTCTGATAATATAGGCAGCTACAACAGCGTAGATAAGGGCATCTGTCCAACTTCTGGTTTTGGTTTTTACAAAGCCTTCTTCTGTGGTTTTTGATTTGTTGGTTTTGCTCAAAGGTTTGGAATGCCAAAAACCAAGTTCTTTTTTAGGAACAGATTGCCTTGTGTAGAATGTTTCTTTTGGAGAAAATCCTACATATATCATTCCAACAAAAGGGAACATGGTCATTGGAACAAGTTCGATATATCTTGTTTTGTCAAATAGCCGGTATGTTTTCCATATTGCCAACATGAACATAAACACGTTAAGATAAGGAATGGCGAAAAAAATTAACCACCAAAGCGGTCTTTCTATCACTTTTAACCATATATAATAATGGTAAAGCGGAATGAGTGCCAACCATGGTTTTTGTCCTGCTTTTTTGAATACACCCCATAAGCCTGCAAAAGTACCGATATAGTAGGCTAAACAAAATATGAAAAGAAAGGTAATGGAAAAGGTCATAATTTATTTGAGATTAAGCATGTCGTTAATATTAAAAAATCCTTTTTTGCCCATCAACCAGTGTGCAGATTTTACTGCACCTATAGCAAAACTTTTTCGGTTTAGGGCGGTATGTTTTATTTCTATAGTGTCCCATTCTGAAGTATAGGAAACGATATGAGTGCCAACGTTGTTGCTTTGACGTTCTGATTTGATAGACAATTCGCTGCTATTGTCATTTATTTCGTTTATCCATGATTTTTTGTTGTCTATTGTTTTGATAATATCATTGGCAAGAGTAATGGCAGTGCCACTTGGGGTATCTTTTTTATTGATATGGTGAATTTCTTCAATGCTAGCATCGTAAGTATCTTGATTTTTCATCAAGTTAGCCAAATATCTATTGAGGGCAAAAAACAGATTGACACCCAAACTGAAATTGGAAGCATACAATAAACTATGATTGTCTGTCAAACATTTGTTTTTTATCGTTTCTATTTCATTGTACCAACCTGTTGTACCGACAATAATCGGAATATCCAACTCGAAACAACGATAAATGTTGTCTATGACACTTTGCGGTGTGGAAAACTCAATGGCTACATCTGCCGTTTTTATTTTGTCGGCATATTTTTCCCAGTCGTTGGCATCGTCTATATATGCAACGATTTTATCTTGGTTTTCATTGGCTACAATTTCGATTTGTTCACCCATTTTTCCATAACCGACAATAGCAATATTCATAAATTTTAAAATTTTAAAGTTAAAGAAATTTCATTAAACAATTGGTTTTTCCCAAATAGATGTGATGTTGTGATGTTGGGTTTTATGTCCAAAGAAAGGTTGTCGGAAACATCGAAATAGAACAGGTGGGCATCAACAACGGCATCAATAATATTGACAATATACCACAACACAGTAGCAATGGAAACAATTTCCAAATAGCGAAGATAATAAGTTCGCATTGCCTCAATGTTTTCATCGCTCCACGAGGTTAATTCGGGTTTAAGTTTGTCTGTTTGTCCGTTTAATCTGTATCGGTATTCATTACGATAGTAGGTAAAATTTTTGTTGAGAAAATAAATGCCTGCTCCGGCACCGCCAAAACCCACATAGACAATAGGTATTTTCCAATATTTATGATTGTAGGCTTGTCCCAAACCAGGCAAAACTGCCGACATCCAAGCGGCTTTTTTAGGTGAATGCAAATGCGTTTTGCTTGCTTTGGGCGAGAGCGTGTCTTTGATATGCAAATCGTTGTTGTTGTCTTGTGCCTGCATACAATGCCAAGAAAGACAAAACAAAAATAGCAACAACAAACGTAAGTGCAATTTGCTCATAGGGTTATTTTTTCAACAAATCAAGAATACGTTCCAAATCTTTGTCGTTTTTAAAGGCAAGAACAATTTGACCTTTACCTTTTATGTCGCGATTGATTTTGATGTCGGCATGGTAGTATTCCGATAGATATTGGCGGATAGATATCAAATGCTGAGGAAGAACAGTTTTTGTTTTCTTCTTATCTGCATTTTTATCTTGGTTGATTTTTTTTATCAGATTTTCCAGTTGCCTTACAGATAGGTCGTCCGCTATAATTTTGTCTGCGATTTCTTTTTGTTGGTCAATGTCGTCCAAAGAAGCGAGCATTTTGGCATGACCCATAGATATTCGACCTTCGCAAATATATTTTTGTACGGGAGTGGAAAGTTTTAATAAACGTAAATAGTTGGCAATAAGTGGTCTGCTTTTGGCGACTTTGGCAGCCAATTCATCTTGTTTCAGATTGCATTCGTTCATCAAACGTTGAAACGATAAGGCTATTTCAATAGGGTTAAGATCTTTTCGTTGAATGTTTTCCACAAGACCCATTTCCAACATTTGCATATCGGTGGCTGTTCTGATAAAAGCGGCAATGGTTTCCATGCCTGCCAATTTGCTGGCTCTTAACCGTCTTTCTCCTGCAATGAGTTGATAACGACCGTTTTTGCCTAAGCGGACAGTTATAGGTTGTATCAGTCCGTTTGTTTTTATTGATTCTACCAATTCAGCCAAGGCGTCTTCTTCAAATTCGGAACGAGGTTGCCATGGGTTGGTATCGATGAGACTGATTTTTATTTTTTCGAATTCTTTTTCTTGAATGCGACTTGGTGATTGAGGGGTTACAATGCTGACATCCGGTGTACTGCCCAATAGTGCCCCGATACCTTTACCCAAACCATGCCCTTTGCCATGTGTATTTGTGGACACAGGTTCTTGTGGCTTTTGTGTTGCTTGTTCTTTTTTAGTAGGCATATTTTACTTGTTTTTTTCGTTTTTTGTTAAAATTTCTCTTGCCAAATTCAAATAGTTAGTAGCACCTTTGGAAGAAGCATCATATAACAATACCGGTTTTTGGTAACTTGGAGCTTCTGCCAAACGGACATTTCTATAGATAATGGTAGAGAATACCAAATTTTTGAAATGTGTTCTCACATCTTCCACCACATCGTTGGCCAATCTGGTTCTATTATTATACATGGTAAGCAAAATGCCTTCCAATCCAAGTTCAGGGTTGAGATTGGTTTGAACTAATTTAATGGTATTGAGCAATTTGCCTAACCCCTCCAAGGCAAAATATTCGCATTGGACAGGTATAAGCACCGAGTTGGCACAAGTGAGAGCGTTTACTGTAATTAAACCCAAAGACGGAGCACAATCTATAATAATAAACTCATATTGATCAACAACGGTGTCTAAGGCTTGTTTCATCATCGTTTCACGGTTGGTCAAATTGACCATCTCTATTTCTGCTCCCACCAAATCAATATGGGCGGGAATGATGTCCAAATTAGGCACATCGGTTTTGCGAATAGTATCTTTTATATCAGCCTGTCCTGTAAGTATTTCGTAGATACTGTTGGTAATGTTGTTGGGGTCTATACCCAATCCCGATGACGTATTTGCTTGTGGGTCTGCATCTATAACCAATACACTATGTTCCAATATAGCCAAACTTGCAGCCAAATTGATGGCTGTTGTGGTCTTTCCAACTCCTCCTTTTTGATTTGCAATAGCAATAACCTTTCCCATATTTGTTCTTTTAAATTTTACAAAGGTAACATTTTTTTCAATGCTCCTATTAATTTTTATAAAATCCCAATTGAAATTTTAGTGAAAAAAGTTGTATCTTTGCAGTGCAATTTTCCCCAAATGGAAATTTGCTGACATTAAATATAATATTAACGAAAATAAATAGAAAGAGTAAAAATAACAAAATTTAGTTTGTACATTATAAAATAGGATAAAGCGATTTTGCTTATCTGGTACTTTGAAACTTCGACACTTTCAATTTACACTCCAGACACAAGCAACGGTTTTCGCGTATTTGCGTGGACTTGTACGTTTGTAATTGGAGTGTAAAGGTAGTCGAAGACCTCAAAGTACCAATAAAGACTTAAAGTGCCACGCTTTGTTTATGTGCAAATCAACACATTCGGCACAAATAAAAACAATTTAATTCAAATAATAAATTTTTTAACAAAAACCGACGTGCCGATGGGATATAAATGGCACCCAAAGAAATAATGAAAAAGTTAATGTATAGTTTAAGTGTAATGTTTTTACTAGTAGGAATGACCACTATGATGTCATGTAAACCGGAAAAGAAAATAATCGGCAAATGGAAAGTTACTTATTCCAAGGGTATGGATGATGATGCTTCTTTGAAAGGTGAGATATGGACATTTAAGGATAATGGAAAATTTGTCGGTGATATATGGGGAGGGGAATCGGCAGTTACGTGTAATTATGCTTTCGATAAAAAAACACTGACTTTATCCGGTGGAGATCTTGATTATGATGGAAATTACTATAAAGGGAATTGTACTATTACCCTTAATGTTGATAATCTATCAAAAAAAGAGATGTCTTTGTCTGGCAAAGTGGTGGACAAGTACTATGATAAAGAAGACAGATATTATGATACAGACTCATGGAATGTTAGTTTTGAATTAGAAAAAAAATAGATTTGCAGAACAAATATTGCAAGTTTGTAGAAAACGATGTTCAAAAAAACAAGATTTGGAAAAATCTTGTTTTTTTTATTACTACAAAGTTTTATTATAGCTTAAACAAACAATGTCTTGTATTTTATTTCTTTTTCTTTCCGTGTGATTTACATTTTGATTATCAATTGTATAGCAAATAAAAATAAAATATTATTCTTTGATTATTAAATTTTTTTTATTTTTAGAGGTGTCCTATTATTATTTTTTATATTTTTGTAAAAAAAATGCTGTAAAATAAAATCTTGAAAAAAAACTAATGAAAACTGTATTAAATATTTTTACTACTATCTCTACACATATAAAACAAGTTTTGCAATTGATAAAAAAAGTGTTTGGGGGAACAAATTGCTATTCTTTGTTGCAAAAAAATCAAAACAAAACTTCAAAAGTTTATCAAATAGCAAAAATATTTATTGAGTATATCAATCCAAGTTTATATTGGAAGCATAATATTTGGTTTTTGTGTCGGGCAAAATTTCCAGAACAGAAGCCTCCTATGCCCGCGTGTTTCTCGGTGTAGGTAGGCGTAAATTATAGAGATTGTTCTTTGCTTTGATATGAAATATATAAATATAGAAGAACAGATATTTTGCTGAAATCTTCCTTTCTAAAGGAGCAAAATATAACACGGAAAGGGAGTATAGAGAATCTTAACTCTAACAAATAAATAAATTTTTTAATATCTGAAAATGAATTATTTTTAATTAAAAAACATTAAACATGAAAAAGAATATACAAAAAATTGCATTTTTTGCAATATCGTTTATAATACTAACTTCGATAGGTATTATAGGGTGTAAGAAAAAGGATACAATAAATTATAGTCAACAAAAGGAAAATAATATTTTTATAAAAAAAGCAATGTTTTCGGAATACGAAGACTTAGTTTGGTCAGATTATTTTGAAACTGATGAACTTATAATGGTTATAGAACACCCTAATCTACCAGAATATTTATCAAATATTGATAATTTGTTTATTACGTTTCCTAATTTTATATCTTCTGACTTTTGTCAAGAGTACAATCATTACTTTTATTCATTTTTCGAATCTCTTGCAATATCCAATCCTATGTTTTTAGAAAAGGAAGATTTTATGTATTTACTTTTGGATAAGGCAATAGAGGAGATAGAATTATATGGAATAAATCCCACTACGGGGTATTATAAGGGAGTAAATGCATTTGCTCGAAGATGTGATAGGGCGGATAGACAATTAGAACGCGGAAGCATTTCGGAATACCAGCATTGTTGTAAAATCAATGAGGCTATTGTAATTTTTAACAATAAAAACCAACGAGATATTTATCCCGAATATCCTTGTGATGAACTTTTTCCAAATTAAATATAAGATACCATGAAAAGAGTAATTAAATGTATAGTTTTATCGTGCTGTTTGTTCCCACTTGTTGTTTTCAGTCAGGAAACCAAGTCGGTTATCAATAAAAAAAATCATAATATTTATAATAAATATCTTTTATATCCATTAAGAAAAAGTTCTGCCGATATTTATTCAGGAAAAATTTATTATAAAATGTATGTCTGGCAAAACCTTAAAGATGAACCTGTTGTATATAATTGTGAAATGGATTTTTTGCGATGGCCACTTAATGAATTTTTCCTGCCAAAGGTGAAGTTAACAATAGGTGATTCGGTAAGTTATATTATTGAAAATGATTCCATTTATATTTATAATGAAAAAAATCAAATTCAGGAAGTGGAAACCTTTCAATATGGAATAGAATTTTTTGCCCAAAATCCATTTTTAAACTTTTATGCACAATGGTTTGATTTAATAGGACACATCAGTAAAATAAATTGGGTGCAAAGTAAAAATTTATTGTCTTTTGATTTTATCATTGAAGAACAGCAATATATAAAATATCAAATAGCAAAAGAGGGAGAACATCAATTCATATATAATAAGGATAGTCTGTTAATAAAAAAATATATTTATTTGCCTACAGAAAAATTGCAGAAAAGTTGTAGTTTTGCAAAAATACAATATGAATTAGTTGATTATCAGCAAGGACAATCTTGTTTAGCTTGGGTTAATTTGGATAGAAAGTATAAAAATTTTATAGTGTCAAATATACTTAGAGAGCAAAGAATGTCTTTGATGTTGGGGCAAAATCGGGAGAATATTATTAAACGATTGAATGTGGATATAGATATTGTAAAAAGTAGAAAAACACACAACGAACCAAATTTACCTTATTTTGCATATTAATAAACTCTAATTCAATAGATAAATAATTTTAGCATGGAATAATTTTCTTATCAAGCACAATTAGGAAAATTATTCCTTTCTATGGTTTAATTGGGCAAATGACATTTTGGGTGAGGTGGTAGAAAGTTTAAAAAGATAGGGAATTTAGCCGAAATATAAATATTGTAGATAAAAGAAAATGAGAGCATTGTTATAAATATTTTTTATTGGGCTATGGCAATTTGTAAATTGTATTAAATTTTTTATGTTATCTTTGCAGATTCATTCTGAAACGAAATAAGATGAGTAAAAATTTAGTCATAGTAGAGTCTCCAGCAAAGGCAAAAACAATAGAAAAGTTTCTTGGTAAAGACTATAAGGTAAAA
This sequence comes from uncultured Bacteroidales bacterium, assembly GCA_905233585.1. Taxonomy (GTDB): domain Bacteria; phylum Bacteroidota; class Bacteroidia; order Bacteroidales; family WCHB1-69; genus UBA1205. The sequence continues at coordinate 31,467 of CAJOFD010000013.1, read as the reverse complement.
TCCAGTATGGGGCATATTAGAGATTTGCCCGAAAAAAATATCGGTATAGATATTGCCGCAGGTTTTGTCCCTTTGTATGAGATTCTTCCAGATAAGAAAAGTATTATCAAAGAATTAAAAAGCGAGATACAAAAATCAGATGTCGTTTGGTTGGCAACCGATGAGGACCGTGAGGGAGAAGCCATTTCGTGGCATTTGCAAGAAGTGTTGAATTTGCCGGCAGAAAAGACAAAACGTATTGCTTTTCATGAAATAACAAAGCCTTCTATTTTGAATGCCATTGCCAATCCAAGAGAATTGGACATCAATTTGGTAAACGCCCAACAAGCCAGACGGGTGCTTGACAGATTGGTAGGCTTTGAATTGTCGCCTGTTTTGTGGAGAAAGGTTAAACCTTCTTTGTCTGCAGGTAGAGTGCAATCGGTGGCTGTTCGTTTGATTGTAGAACGCGAAAAAGAAATCAACCAATTTAAGGCTACATCAAATTATCGAGTGGTGGCACAATTTCTTTTTGACAAAAAAGACAAAAAGGGAGTTCAAGCGGAATTAAACAAACGTTTTGATACGGAAAAAGAAGCCATTGCATTTTTGGAAAAATGCAAAGAAGCCATATTTACGGTAAATGCTGTAACGCAAACCCCTACAAAAAAATCACCTGCAGCACCTTTCACTACTTCAACTTTGCAACAAGAGGCTGCCAGAAAATTGGGCTTTTCGGTATCCAAAACCATGACCGTTGCCCAACAATTGTATGAGGCTGGACATATTACCTATATGCGTACCGATTCTGTCAATTTGTCTAACTTGGCTTTGGTGGATGCCAAAAAAGAAATAGAGCAAGCCTATGGCGATAAATATGCCAAAACCCGTAAATATACAACTAAAATAAAAGGAGCCCAAGGTGCACATGAGGCAATTAGACCAACGGATTTAACCGTAAAAAAACTCAGTTTGTCGGATAATGCCCAAAATAGATTGTATGAACTGATTTGGAAACGAACCATTGCTTCCCAAATGAGTGATGCTTTGTTTGAAAAAACAACAATAGACATTAATATATCTAATGCGGCTGAAAAATTTGTGGCAATTGGTGAGGTGTTGCTCTTTGACGGTTTTTTGAAAGTCTATCTTGAATCGAAAGATGATGAAGGGGAAGATGAATTGACAACCACTATTTTGCCTTCAATGAAAGAAGGTATGGAATTGCTATTGTCCAAAGCGGAGGCAACTGAAAAATATGCCCAACACCCCCCAAGATATACAGAAGCAAGTTTGGTGAAAAAAATGGAAGATTTAGGTATTGGTCGTCCTTCGACCTATGCTCCAACAATTTCTACAATTCAAAAAAGAAAATATGTAGAACGTGCTGATAGAGAGGGCGTAGAAAGAAAATACAAAGTCATTACTTTAGCCAAAAACGATATTTCGGTTGTTGAGAAAAAAGAAATAGTTGATAAAGAAAAAGGAAAACTTTGTCCAACAGATATAGGTATTATCGTTAATGATTTTTTGTCAAGCAATTTTCAACAGATTGTAGATTATGATTTTACCGCAAATGTGGAAAAACAATTTGATGAAATTGCGTCCGGTAAGAAAGAGTGGAAAAAAATGATAGAGAAATTTTATGCTTTTTTCCATGAAAAGGTAGATGTTGTGATGAAAACTACCGAAAAGGCAAGTGGTGCAAAACTTTTGGGGCAAGACCCCAAAACGGGTAAAAATGTTTATGCCCGTTTGGCACGTTTTGGTCCTGTGGTGCAAATTGGTGAACCCAGTGACGATGAAAAACCTGTATTTGCTTCTTTGTTGAATGGACAACATATAGAGACAATTTCATTAAGAGAGGCACTGGATTTGTTTAAACTTCCTCGTGTTGCAGGCACCTATAATGGCGAAGAATTGGTAGTAAATATTGGTCGTTTTGGTCCTTATGTCAGATATAACGGTAAATTTTATGCAATTCCTAGAACAGAAAATTTAATGACCATTTCTGTTGAGCAATGTTTGGCAATTATAAAAAAGAAAGAAGAAGCAGATGCCCAAAAGGGACCAATAGCAATTGGTGTATATCAAGATATGGAAGTGTATGCGGCGGTGGGACGTTATGGTCCATATGTGGCTTGCAACAAACAATTTTATCCACTTCCTGCCAATACAGATATAAAAACAGTTACCTTGGCACAAGCCATAGAGGCTATACAAAAGAAAGAGTCTAAAAATACGATAAAATTATTTGAAGAAAATAAAGATGTGCGTATTATGAAAGGCCGATACGGGTATTATATTGCCTATAAAGGTAAAAATTATAAAATAGATAAAAATTTGGACTCCGAAACAATTACATTGGAGCAGTGTTTGTCTATTATTCAAAAAGCAGACGAGAAAGATACTGCAACAGATAAAAAGGCTATTGCAAAATCTGCATCAACCGCCAAAAGCACAACTGCCAAGAAAACATCTGCTAAAAAGAAATAAAATGATAGACGAAACACTTGATATATCGATTTATTTTTCTCCTATAGACTTGGAGAAAATTGCTTTTTGGGGGGGAGATGATAATGACGATAGAATCGGAAATAGAATTGATATTCATACAAGTGAACATTTCCCTGATATATCAGAGGCTAAAATAGTTGTTCTTGGAGTAGGGGAGGATAGAAATAGTATCAACAATAAGGGTTGTGCTGAAGCCCCCGATGCAATTAGAGAACAATTCTATCAATTGTTCTATCAGGATAATATGCCTAAAATTGCAGATATTGGCAATTTGAAAATCGGCAATCAGGTAAAGGATACTTATATTATATTGACAGATATATTGTCTTCTTTGATACAGAATGATATTTTCCCTATTGTTTTGGGCGGCAGCCAGGATTTGACCTATGCTGTTTATCTGGCCTATCAACAATTGGACAGAGTTATCAATATTACAAGTATAGATAGTCATTTGGATTTGGGCAAAGAAGATGAACCTATCAAATCAAATGCTTATTTGAATAAAATTATTTTGTCGCAACCCAATTGCCTGTTCAATTATAGCAATGTCGGCTATCAAAGTTATTTTGTAAGCAACAAAGAACTTGCTTTGATGGACAAATTGTTGTTTGATACCTATAGATTGGGCTTGGTAAAACAAGATATGGAAAATAGTGAACCTATTATTAGAAATGCAGATATGGTTTCGATAGATATGTCAGCAGTGCGTTTTGCCGATTCTCCAGGTTGCAAATATGTGTCTCCTAATGGTTTTAGTGGAGAAGAAATATGCACATTAGCCCATTATGCAGGTGCCAGTGATAAGTTGTCGTCTTTGGGTATTTTTGAATACAATCCGTCTTTGGACAATAGAAAACAGAGTGCAATTCTTATTGCGGAAATGATTTGGTATTTTATTCAAGGATATATGCAACGGACAAATGATTTGCCGGATGTTGCTAAAGGAAATTTCTTTAAATATTATGTTTCGTTGTTTGAAAATACCTATAAAATAATATTTTATAAGAGCAAAACAAGCCATCTATGGTGGATGGAGATACCTATAGAAGAAGGGGAAAATGCCAAATTTCAACGAAACTATATCATTCCTTGTTCCGAACAAGATTATCGTACGGCATGTCAAGAAGAGGTGCCGGAAAGGTGGTTGCAAACCTATAAAAAAATAAAACCATAATATGCATTCTGTTGGTGTGAATAAGATTTTGTCGGGTTATTTTGCTGCAAGATGTGGCAGAATAGACAATATGATGAAAAATCCCATAGATTGTCAGCATTTTGTGTTGAAAAAATTATTGTCTTCTGCCAAACAAACACTATATGGGCAACAACATGATTTTGTTTCTATTGCCAATTATGGGCAATTTGTTCAACGGGTGCCTATAAATGATTATCAAAGTCTTTATCCTTACATAGAACGAATGATAAAAGGAGAAAAAAATGTTTTGTGGCAAGGAAAAGTTGCTTGGTTTGCCAAGTCATCAGGAACAAGTGGAAGTAAAAGCAAATTTATTCCTCTCAGTCAAGAATCGCTTTGGTATAACAATTATCAGAGTGGACGGGATACCTTGTCTTTGTATATATCTCATCGTCCTGATTCAAAGTTGTTTATGGGAAAAACATTTTCTTTGACGGGTTCTTTACGGTCGTTTGACATCAATTCCGAAGCAATTTGTGGGGATATTTCTGCCTTTTTGTTAAAGGGGCTTCCGTTTTGGGTCAATTTACTCAAAACACCGCCATATAAGATTGCTTTAATGGCAGATTGGAATGAAAAATTGGAATGTTTTGCCCAACACATGAGAAAACAAGATGTGAGAGCCATGGCTGGTGTGCCTTCTTGGATTTTGATGATTGTGAAAAGAATATTGGAATTAGAGCAGAAGGATAATCTTTGTGAAGTTTGGCCTAATATGGAACTATTTATGCATGGTGGCGTTAATTTTGCTCCATACAAAAAACAATATCAACATATTACGAACGAAAAGTTATGTTTTTGGCAGGTATATAATGCAAGTGAGGGTTATTTTGCTACACAAGACAGACTTGTGTCCGATGATATGCTGTTGTTGGTTGATAATGGTGTTTTCTTTGAATTTGTGCCTTTGCAAGACTTTGTTTGTAAAGACTATTCCAATGCTGTGTCTTTGGAACAAGTAAAATTAGACCAAAATTATGTCATTGTCATTAGTACAAATGCCGGTTTGTGGCGTTATGTAATTGGAGATGTTGTGCGATTCACTTCATTGAATCCGTATCGAATAATAATTACGGGACGGACAACCAATTTTGTCAATGCCTTTGGTGAAGAATTGATTGTTGATAATGCGGAAAAAGCCATAGCCTTTGCATGTAAAAAAACGAACGCAATTGTCAATGAATATACAATGGCCCCGATTTATCCTTCTTCTACCCAGCAGGCCGCACATCAGTGGTTAATAGAATTTGAACAATCTCCGCAGTCGTTAAGCCAATTTGCTCAATTATTGGACGAAGAATTGAAAAATCAGAATTCGGATTATGAGGCCAAACGCGCTGCTGATATTTTATTGCAAAGCCCGCTTGTTCATTCTGTTCCCAGGGGGACGTTTTTGAAATGGTTGACTTCCAGAAATAAATTAGGAGGACAATTTAAAGTACCACGTTTGTCGAATGACAGAGTGGTAATAGAAGAAATTTTATCAATGGTGAATAAATAATGATAAGAATTTGATTTTATTTGAAAAAAAAGTACTTACTTTGCGTATTATTTGGAAATAAATAAAAATATATACAAAATATTAACAATATGGAAAATATAAATTGGAAAGAATTGTCATTCGGTTATATGAAAACCGATTACAATGTAAGATGTTATTATCGCGATGGTAAATGGGGAGAATTAGAAGTTTCTTCTTCTGAAGAAATTCCTATTCACATGGCTGCCACTTGTTTGCACTATGGACAAGAAGGTTTTGAAGGTTTGAAAGCCTTCCGTGGTAAAGATGGTAAAGTACGTGTATTCCGTATGGACGAAAATGCCAAACGTTTGGCCTCAACTGCTCATGGTATTATGATGGCTGAATTTCCAATAGAGAAATTCAGAGAAGCTGTTGCCAAAGTTATTCGTTTGAATCAACGTTTTATTCCTCCTTATGGTACAGGTGCTTCTTTGTATCTTCGTCCATTGTTGATAGGTACAGGTGCTCAAGTAGGTGTAAAACCAGCAAATGAATATTTGTTTGTAGTGTTTGTAACACCGGTTGGTCCTTATTTTAAAGGCGGTTTTACTACCAATCCGTACGTCATTACTCGTAAATATGACCGTTCTGCTCCACTTGGCACAGGTATTTACAAAGTGGGTGGCAACTATGCAGCAAGTATGCGTGCTCATAGCGAAGCTTGTCATGGCGGTGAATATGCTTGTGAATTTTATCTTGATGCAAAAGAAAAACATTATATTGATGAAGCAGGTGCTGCTAATTTCTTCGGTATCAAAAACAATACTTATATTACACCACAATCTACTTCCATTCTTCCTTCTATCACCAACAAATCTTTGATGCAATTGGCAGAACATTTGGGTATGAAGACCGAACGCAGACCTATTCCTATTGAAGAATTGGATACTTTTGAAGAAGCAGGTGCTTGTGGTACTGCCGCTGTTATCAGCCCTATCCAACGCATTGATGACTTGGATAATAATAAATCTTATGTTATCTCCAAAGATGGACAACCGGGACCATGGTGCAAAAAACTGTACACTGCTTTGCAACAAATTCAATATGGTGAAGCAGAAGATGTTTTCGGCTGGTGTGATATTATAGATTTATAGTATAGAACATTTGTGTAATATATAGGCTGCCATTTGTTTGGCGGCCTTATTTTTATTTGTTTGGTGAAACAATTTTATACAATTCCGATTTTTATTCCTGAAAAATCATGTCCATTCCGATGTGTGTATTGCAATCAATATAGAATTGCCAATCGCTTGGCGGTACCATCGGTGGAAGAAACGGAACAAATTATTTTGTCGTATTTGCAAACAATACCTTCGAATAAGCATACGACTATTGCTTTTTTCGGCGGAAGTTTTACGGGCATGAGTATAGAAGAACAAAATTTGTATCTGTCTATTGCTGAACGTTATGTAAAAGACGGAAGGGTGGAAAAAATTCAATTATCGACACGCCCTGATTATATTTCGGAGGAAATTTTGGACAATTTGCAACGATATAGCGTTAAAACTATAGAATTGGGAGCACAATCTTTAGATGAAAATGTTTTAAAATTATCGGGTAGAAAACATTCTGTCAGAGATGTAGAACAGGCATCAGCTTTAATCAAAAGTTATGGTTTTGATTTAGGCTTGCAAATGATGATAGGTTTGCCTGATGATACATTGGAAAAAAGTTTGTTTACTGCCAAAAAAATCATTGCTTTAAAAGCCGATAATACAAGAATTTATCCTACTTTGGTGATTAAAGATACTGCCTTGGCCACATGGTGGCGAACAGGAAAATACAAAGCTCTTTCGTTGCAAGAAGCCGTTAATTGGTGTGCAAAAATATATATGTTGTTTATCAATAACAATGTAAAAGTGTTGCGTGTGGGTTTGCATCCAAGTGAAAGATTGATAAACAAACAGGATTTGTTGGACGGTCCCTTTCATGTCTCGTTCAAAGAATTGGTATTGACGAAAATATGGAAAGATAAATTGTTGCAAATACCTGAAAACAAACAAGGAAAACTTGTCGTTTGTGTTGCACCGCAAGCCATGAACGGGGCAATTGGTTATTATGCAGAAAATAAAAATCTATTAAAAACGCGATTTGCAGAGGTGCAATTTGTGACAGATGCACAAAAGAAAAATTTTGATTTTGAGTATAGAATAGAATAAAATAAAAATGATTGTTCTTCACGATTATCGATTGTCCGATAAGGCTGTAAAAACGTTAAGTAATTATGCCGAACCGATAGCGTTTGATGCACGAAACATCATTACTTTTTCTGCTCTTGCTGGACATGCTGATATTTTTTGTTGTATGGGTTTGCCAAAACCTGTATTTGCTCCCAATACACCTCAATATATTATAGAATATTTCAAGTCTAAAAATATTGATTTTCAAATCGGAAAAACTATTGTTAGTGATAGCAAAGATACGATTTCTGCATACAATGTAGCCGTTAGCCGTTCTTTTGTCATTCACAATAGACATTGTACGGATCCTATTATTATGCAAAATCTGCAAGGTAAAACATATATACATGTAAAACAATCGTTTGCACGTTGTTCAACGATGGTTTTGTCTGAAGATAATTTTATTACATCAGACAAGGCTATTTTTGCCAAGTTAGAGCAGATGAAAATCAATTGCCTATATGTCAATCCGGAACAAATTGTCTTGCCCGGTTTGAATTATGGTTTGATAGGGGGGTGTATGGGAGTCTGGGACAAACAGGTGTTTGTCAGCGGTTCGTTAAACACCATAGTAGATGGAGAAAAAATGAGAAGTTGGATAACTGACTTGGGCTTTGATATTGTGGAACTTGACACAACTCCTTTGTTTGATGGCGGAGGTTTGTTGTTTGTGCAGGATTGAACCGTCAAAACAAATGAGAATAGATAGGTTAAATTCTCAAATATCAATTATATACAGACATAAAACCATTGTCCAAGCCACGCCAATCAAAAGACTGATTAAATAATAACTTCTCTTTTTGTTTTTATGGTGAATAGCAGTTATAAGTATCATTATCAGAAAAATACCGCCCAAAGCCTCTAAAATATGCAGAGATTTTTCGCTAACTCTTTGTCGGTTATGTGTTGCATTGTATTTGTCTATACAAAAAACTATGCCAGATAAGATGTTGATAAACAACAAATAATAGTATAATGCATTCACTTACTGGTTGTTATATTTTAAAATTTCATCGTGCATAAAAACTATTTCAATTCCGGCTTGTTGAAACATTTCTTCAGATTCTTGTCCGGCATGGTATTTCATTTCGCATACCACTCTTTTTATGCCGCAATTGATAATCATCATGGCACAAGTTCTGCAAGGAGTCATTCGGCAATATAGGGTAGCACCTTCTAAAGAGATGCCCAATTTTGCGGCTTGGCAGATGGCGTTCTGTTCTGCATGCACCGTTCTGACACAATGATTGGTAATCTCTCCGTTTTCGTGTATTGTTTTTTTCATTTGGTGTCCCACTTCATCGCAATGAGGCAAGCCGATCGGTGAGCCGACATAACCTGTAACCAACATTTGTTTGTTTCGCACCACTACGCAACCGCTTCGACCTCTGTCGCAGGTGGCACGTTCGGCAACGGTATTGGCAATTTTGATAAAATATTCGTCCCAACTGGGTCTTTGGTGTTTGTTGTTGTCCATATTTATAGTATTTTTGCTAAAACTTGTTCTACGTCTTGATACAAATCTTCAATTTGTTTGTTGTTATTAAATAAAAAATCGGCTTCGGAGATACATTTGGATATGTTTTGTTTGTTGGGGTCAGTGTTGTTCATTTCTTGATGTTCGCTGGCCTTAAATTCTTCAAAACTGATATGGTCGGTTTCGGAATTCCGTTTTACGACACGGCGATAACGCTCGGCAATGTCGGCATCAATGGCAAAGAGATAAAAATTGGAATATTTTCGTAAGGAAAGCACTTCTCCGTAAGTTCTGATAGATTCTATAATGGCATTTTGTCGGTTTTTAAGGGCTTCTTCATACAGACAGTCTATAATATAAGACGGATTGTGAGTCTTTCTTAAATTGTTGGCGACCATAGTCATGCTGTCTCTATTGATAGGCAGGGCTTGTTTTTTGATTTCTTCAATTAAAAAATTTCTTACAGAATAATGTTTGAAATTTTTTTGTTTTACCAAATAATCCACAATTGTTCCTTTGCCTGCTCCAATTGTTCCTGTTATGCCTATTATTTTCATAAGTCTTTATACTATTTTTGATATAAAATACAAAATTACTATTTATTTTTGATTTTTTCCGTTTTTTATAAAATCCTGTTTGATTTTTTTCATAAATTGATTGTTAATAAATTCTAGTTGGAAAGTTATAAAAGTGTATCTTTGCAAAATATAAATCAATACAAATAAATAGGCAAATGAAAAGATTAACATTATTTTTGGTGGTAGGCTTGTTGTTTTTTACGGCTTGTAAAAAGGAGTTTTCTATTACGGTGAAATCCAACAATGATGCGTGGGGTACGGTTGCAGGTGGAGGCACATACGCTAAAGGAACAAGTATAACATTGCGGGTTACTGTCAACGATGGTTACAAATTTGAAAAGTGGGACGATGGTGATACCATCAATCCACGAAGAATTATTGTTGAAAGAGATGCTGTTTATACAGCAATTTTTGCCAAAAAAGCAGATGATAGTTTGGATAATTTTATTCGAATAGAAACCAATGGAAGTTATACTTTTTTGTCAACATCTTCCAATGTAGCAGGCGGAGAAACTGTAGATATTAGTAGACTATATTGGATAGGCAAATTTGCCGTTACTAATGCGGAATGGAAAGAATATATTGATGCAACGGGAGTTGCCGCTCCAAAGTATTGGAATGGCAATGAAATACCAGCGGGTAGGGAAAAACATCCTGTTTTGTGGATTTCTTGCTCACAAGCCGAAAGTTATTGTCAATGGTTGAGTGCCCAAACAGATGGTTGGACATTTCGTCTTCCTTATAGTGCAGAATGGGAATATGCTGCCACTGGCAATGAAAGATTGGTATATCCATGGGGAAATACAGCAGAAGCATCTTATACAAATGGGGTACTTGTTTCAAAATTCAATTATAATGCCGTTATTGCAGCGGAAGTATTGAAAAATCCCAACCAATTGGCTACTTATAACAATTCTAATTCAACGCGATATGGTGAACAAGATAAGATTTCGGATATTATTTATGTCAATGCAAATGGCGGTGTTTCAGGTTGGGTGGATCATACCAATTATTTGGGATTTATTTATACGGATATTTTTACGGCAATAAATGATGCAGGTGGAAATACTTGTGCTGTAGATGCTTATCCTGAGGGTGTTTCTTGGTGTGGTTGTTACAATATGTGCGGCAATTGCTGGGAATGGTCAGCAAGTGTGGAGATTGCTCAAAATGGGGCAGAAAAAGGTCAAAGTGTAAATGTTATTAGAGGTGGTTCTTGGTATGCTAATGCTTCGAGTTGCAAAGCCTCGTTTAGGGGTGAAGGTCGAAAGGCTTCTTCTGCCTACAATACGGTTGGTTTTAGGCTGGTGGCAGAACGGAAGTAGTTTTTTGTCTTCGATGTGAAGTATATAAAGATTGAGGTGAAAATATAGTTAATAACAACGCAGAAAAAAGTATTATCTTTGTAGAATTTAGAACAGATAATGAAAAACAAGCCAAAAATTCCGAGTACATTCACTATTGTATTTTGTGTTATTATTTTTGTTGCCATTTGTACATGGGTAATTCCGGGTGGCGAATTTGTCCGTCAAACGGTGGAAATAGACGGGGAAACAAAAGAATTTGTCGTCCCTGATTCGTATCATAGAGTGTCATCACAACCTCAAACATGGCAAATATTTTCAGCGTTTTTCAAAGGTTTTGTCAAAACGTCAAATATTATTATTTTTATCTTTCTCATAGGCGGTGCTTTTTGGATATTCAATTACACCAATGCAATAATGGTTGGGGTGAATGCTTTTTTGAAACGTATGCAAGGTTTGCAACAACGAAAGGTTTTTGCCCGTATTGACATAAATATGTTGATTATTACTCTTATCATGATTATGTTTAGTCTGTTTGGTGCCATTTTTGGTATGAGTGAAGAGACAATAGCATTTACGATGATATTTGTGCCGATAGCTCTCTCAATGGGCTATGATTCAATTGTTGGTATAAGCATGTGCTATTTGGCTGCACATGTCGGTTTTGCGGGTGCAATGTTGAATCCGTTTACAATAGGCATAGCCCAAGGTTTGGCACAATTGCCTACATTTTCAGGGTTGGGCTATCGTTTTGTTTGTTGGCTTGTTTTTACTTTTGCGGGTATTTGTTTCGTAGTGTGGTATGCCAAGAAGGTAAAAAAGAATCCGGAGTTTTCTCCGATGTATCAATGGGATAATTTGTGGAGAGAAAAAACACAACAAACGACAGTCGCAAATAATGAACCCGAAACGGTTCAACGGGCTTCATTGTCAGCATGGATCGTGTGGTTGTTTTTAACTGTTGTTTTTGTTGTTGTCTCTTTCTTTGAACCCATTACGACAATAGTATTAGGAAAAAACGCGTATGCTCTGCCTATAATTCCTGTTTTGACCGCTTTGTTTTTTGTGATAAGTTTTGTGTGTTTGAGAAAAAATATTCATTATTTTATTCTTAATCTCTTGTTGTTTTCCATTTTCGCATTGATAGTCGGAGTTTTAGGTTATCAATGGTATGTCATGGAAATTGCAACATTGTTTTTTATTATGGGTATTTGCGCGGGTATTGCCTATTCGTGTTCTTTGGATAAAATATTCCAATTGTTTCTAGAGGGTTGCAAAGATATTATGAGTGCGGCTCTTATTGTCGGTTTGGCGGGTGGTATTATTGTCATTTTGCAAGACGGAAAAATAATCGATACCATTTTGTATGCGATGAGCAATGCTATGCAAGATGCAGGAAAATTCGGTTCATTGAGTGTAATGTTTGTTTTTCAGAATTTGTTGAATTTAATCATTCCGTCAGGTTCGGCAAAAGCGGCATTGACAATTCCTATGATGGCTGAATTTGCTGATATGCTGCATATTTCCCGACAAACAATGGTATTGGCATTTCAGTTCGGCGATGGTATTACCAATATGATAACCCCTGCTTCTGGTGTATTGTTAGGTTGTCTTGGCGCTGCTAAAATTCCATATTCTGTTTGGGTGAAATGGATATGGAAATTCATTTTGTTTTTGATAGTTGTAGGATTTTTGTTGCTGTTGCCAACATTGTATTTCTCTTTTAACGGATTTTAGTCCTTTATTGATAATGTATTTGATATGCAAATAAAAACAACGTACATTGAACAAGACAGTTTATTGTCCCGTACCGTGGAATGGCTTCGCTATCCGTTGATGCTACTAATAGTGTTGATTCATACTGATACGACGCTATTGACATCAATGCCACAAGACGGGCTTTCTGCCATATTTTATTATATTACCCGTACCATAGTAAGAGTGGCGGTGCCCATGTTTTTTATCATATCCGGATATTTCTTTTTCCGAAAGCCTGATATTTTTTCTATGGAGGCTTATTGGGCAAAGATAAAAAAACGAGTACTGACCCTACTGGTTCCTTATATTTTTTGGAATTATTTTGTTTGGGCTTTTCAAATGGGTGTTGTTGTTTGGCAAGGACATGCCGATTGGATTGCACGTGATACTTTTACGCTGCCAAATATAGTTGATGTGGTCGTTGGCTGGGGCGAAGGTTATCAGGGTATGCCAAAGGCTTTTCAATTGTGGTTTTTACGTGATTTGATGATAGTATGCCTACTTTCACCTCTGTTGCATTTGCTGTTGAAAAACAGACGCTCATATGTGTTGTTGTTGTTGTTTACTGTTTTTTATCTTATGCCATGGCCAGACAATTGGCACCTCATCTTTATGCGTTTCCCTTCGGCTTTGCTGTTTTTTAGCGTGGGAGCCTATTGGGGCATACACAACAAAAATATAATCAATATTGTACGAAAAATTCCGATATGGTTAAGTGCCTTATTAACAATACTATTGTTGGTAGTTCATGTATGGCAATGTATGACAGGTGGACATTATATTATTCTCTTCGAAAAATTATTCAGTATTGTAGCTGTAGTTCCAACATGGCAAATAGCGTCAAAAATAGTTGAACGCCAAAGGTTAAAACCTGTTGAATGGATAGCAAACAGTAATTTTCTGCTATTTGTGCTGCACCCGACCATAATATATTACTTGCTTGTTTATCCCTTTGGGGGAAATGTTAGCAATACACCATTGCATTTTTGGATTGTTTATGTTGCAGAACTCATTGTTCCGGTGTTTGTCTGTGTGATATTGTATGCCATAATGGTACGCATATTTCCCCGCACTACCGCTTTGCTCACCGGAGGACGGAGCGGTAAAAATAAAAATGCTATCTTTGCAAGTTTTTTGTGAAAATATGAAAATCAGTATTATTATTGTCAATTACAATGTTGCCTATTTTTTAGAGCAATGTCTCCGGTCGGTCTATCGAGCCATAGACAATATTGATGCGGAGGTGTTTGTGGTTGATAATAATTCTGTGGATAATTCTGTAGAGATGGTAAAACGGCGTTTTCCACAGGTGAAATTGATTGCCAATACAAAAAATTTAGGTTTTTCCAAAGCCAACAATCAAGCTATTCGTATGAGTCGTGGCGAGTATGTTTTGTTGTTGAACCCTGATACGGTTGTAGAACCCGATACCTTTGAAAAGGTACTTGCTTTTATGGACGAACACCCGCAATGTGGGGCACTAGGGGTGAAAATGGTGGACGGCAAGGGGAAGTTTCTTCCCGAATCGAAACGCAGTTTACCTATTCCGAGTGTGGCTTTCTATAAAATATTCGGTTTGTCTGCTTTGTTTAAAAAGTCTAAGCGTTTCGGCAAATATCATTTGACTTATTTGGATGAAGATGAAATAAATAAGGTGGAGGTGCTATCGGGTGCATTTATGCTTTTGCGCAAGAGTGCTTTGGATAAAGTCGGTTTGTTAGATGAAGACTATTTTATGTATGGGGAAGATATAGACCTTTCTTATCGCATAATGCAAGGGGGGTATGACAATTATTATTTTCCGCAAACAAGAATTATACACTACAAAGGCGAAAGCACGAAAAAAAGCAGTATCAATTATGTTATTGTTTTTTATAAGGCCATGCAGATTTTTGCTCAAAAACATTTTTCTGCCAATAATGCCAAATTGTTCAATTTCCTCATCAGTTTGGCCATTTGTCTTCGGGCGGCATTGGCAATAGTCAAGCGAGTGATTTTAAAGTTATTGATGCCATTTATTGATTTTTTGTTTATCTATGGGGGCTTATTGGTCTGTGCTTTTTATTGGCATGCTCGTATTATGCCTGCAAATGAACAATATTCCAATATTTTTCTTTATATTATCTTACCCATCTATGCTTTTGTATGGGTGTTGTGCATATTTTTTAACAAGGGTTATAAAATACCTATCAATGTGCAAAAAGTTAGCAAAGGAGTTGTAACGGGTGCCATTGTCTTGTTATTGATATATGCATTGATGAGTGAGCAGTGGCGTTTTTCAAGAGCCGTATTATTGTTGGGTATTGGTTGGACTTTTGTGGTAACTTTTCTTTTGAGAGCCATTGTGGGAAAATTACATCTTAAAAATTATCCGCTTGCAGATAATGTTCGGCACCGTATTTTGATTATCGGAGATGAACAATCTGTTGTTCGTGTGGACAATTTGCTCAGAAAAGTCAATTATACTGCAGATTTTATCGGTTATGTATATTATTTGGAAGAAGAAAAACCCAATAAAAATTTCATCGGTCATATCGGACAATTGAATGAGATAATTGATGTCTATAAAATAGGTGAGTTGGTGTTTTGTGAACAGAATTTTTCGATTAAGCAGATTATCAATTTAATGACTACTCTTAGTTCTGCCAATTTGGATTATAAAATTGCTCCGGAAAACGGCAATTATATCATAGGTAGCCATTCTATTAGTACTTCAGGAGAAGTATATGCAATGAACATTAATTCCATTGGCAATAAGGATAATCGTATAAAAAAAAGACTGTTCGATATTGCCGTTTCCTTATTTTTGCTTTGCACTTTTGTTGTGAATGTGTGGGCGGTGAAAAACAAAGGGAAGTATGTGAAAAATATTTTTGCTTGCTTGTTGGGAAAGAAAACATGGATAGGCTATCTTTCTGGATCTATTGATAGAAATGCCGATTTGCCTGCCATAAAACAAGGTGTGCTTGCTTTTTCTGAACATTTGCATGTAACAGATCCGGATTTGATAGTACAAATCAATAGTTTTTATGCAAAAGATTATCGTGTATTAAATGATTTGCAAGCCATGATAAAGACCTTTAAAGAGGCAGGTCGATAATTTTTGTTGTATTTTCTGTTTTTTTTAGAAGTTTAACTCAAAAATGGTTCTAAAACAACAAAAATATTGTTATAATCAACAGATATACAGTTGTTTTGTTATATTAAATAATAACTAAAATTTGTTAATTATTTCTTGCTGAAATTTTGAAATAACAGCAAAAGTCTATTATCTTTGCATTTGTATTTAAAGGTATAGAAGGTTTTAGTCAATGTGCTGAAAAATAGTTTATTCTATATTTTTAATCATTGAACAAAGATATTTTTTTGAATTTTTTATAACGAGTAATTGTACATGGATTTTTTTAGAGATCTTTTTGGTTTGGGTAGTCGGGAAGAAGACCCGAAAGACACATTAAGTATTTTTTCTTCAGCAGATACTTTGTCTGTTGATAGAATGGCAGAAAGTTTATTATCCACAAGAAAGGCTACACGTCCGAAGATGGCTACTGCTATTCATCATACGGTTATGCCTGATGTTGAACCGATTCCGTCATCAGCAGTTGTTGAACCTGCTGCGGCACCATCAACAGCATCTGTACCTGTTTCTGAGCCTATTGCAGTGGCACCTGTGGCACCACAAGCAGAGCAAGCCATAGAAGAAGAGGAAGCAACAGACGATAAATTCTACCACCGAATGGTGTATTCTTCAGACAAAAGATATACAGCCGAAGAGGTTCTGGAAGAAACGACAAAATATTTTGATGGCGATACGATGGTTGCCAATGTTTGGATGAACAAATATGCTTTGCGTGATATGGAAGGCAATTTGTGTGAACTTACGCCAGATGATATGCATAGACGTCTTTCCAGTGAATTTGCACGCATAGAAAGAAAATACCCCAACCCATTAGAAGAAGTACAAATCAATCAATTACTCAAAAATTTCCAATATATCGTTCCGCAGGGTAGTCCTATGTTTGGCATTGGCAATTCTTATCAAATAGCCTCTTTGTCCAATTGTTTTGTTATCGGCAATGGAAACAATTCCGATTCTTATGGAGCCATAATGAAAACCGATGAAGAACAAGTGCAGTTGATGAAACGTAGGGGCGGAGTTGGACATGATTTGTCGCACATTCGTCCAGAAGGCAGTTTGGTGCACAATAGTGCTTTAACATCGACAGGTATTGTTCCTTTTATGGAACGTTATTCAAATTCTACCCGTGAGGTGGCTCAAGGCGGGCGTAGAGGTGCCTTGATGTTGAGTATTTCCATTAAACACCCTGATGTAGAAAGTTTTATTGATGCAAAATTGGAACAAGGGAAAATAACAGGTGCCAATATTTCTGTAAAAATTGATGATGAATTTATGCGTTGTGTTAAAAATGATACTCCATACGTACAACAATATCCGATAAATTCGTCAAAGCCATTGGTGAAAAAAGAAGTAAATGCACGTAATTTGTGGAATAAAATTATTCACAATGCGTGGAAATCGGCAGAACCGGGAGTCTTGTTTTGGGATACTATTCACAATGAATCCATTCCGGATTGTTATCCAGAACATGGTTTTGAAAGTGTATCTACCAACCCTTGTGGTGAAATTCCACTTTGTCCATACGATAGTTGCCGATTGACGGCTATTAACTTGTATAGTTATGTGGAAAATCCATTTACCCCACAGGCATCATTCAATTTTGAAAAATTCAAATCACATGTCGCTATTGCCCAACGTTTGATGGACGATTTGGTAGATTTGGAAATGGAAAAGATTGATAAAATCTTGGAGAAAATATCAAAAGACCCTGAGGCTGAATATATTAAACGGGTTGAAACGGATTTGTGGAAGAAAATCAAAGAAAAATCCGCCCGTGGCAGAAGAACAGGATTGGGCATTACGGCAGAAGGGGATATGTTAGCAGCCATGAATATTCGTTATGGCTCCGAAGAGGCTATCGCTTTCTCAACAGAAGTTCACAAACAATTGGCACTTGCTGCTTATCGTTCTTCAGTAGATTTGGCAAAAGAAAGAGGAAAATTCTCTATTTATAACACGGAAAAAGAAATAAATAATCCATTTATTAGACGCATACGCGAGGCAGACCCTGTTTTGTATCAAGATATGTGTTTGTACGGCAGAAGAAATATTGCATTGTTAACAGTTGCTCCTACTGGTAGTGTAAGTTTGTGTACACAAACAACTTCAGGTATTGAACCTGTATTTATGATTGCCTATACTCGTAGAAGAAAAGTAAATCCTAACGATAACAATGTAAAAGTTGATTTTGTGGACAAAAATGGAGATTCTTTTGAGGAATACCAAGTGCTTCACCCCAAATTTGTAACATGGGCAAAAACAAAAGGTTACACAAAGGAACAACTTGAAGGGATGAAAACCGAAGAACTCAACAAAATTATTGCTCAATCACCTTACAACAAAGCCACTGCCTATGATATTGATTGGACAATGAAAGTGAAAATGCAGGGCGCTGTTCAAAAATGGGTGGACCATTCTATCAGTGTAACGGTCAATATTCCAGAAACGGCAACAGAAGCGGTAGTGAGTGAGATATACAAAACAGCATGGGAATGTGGCTGTAAGGGCATGACCATTTACAGAGAAGGTTCTCGCGATGGTGTTATTGTCAGCAATAAGGAAAAATCATCTGAAAAGCCAATCGATTTTGGGGAAAGCATTGCTCCCAAACGTCCGGAAGTGATAGAGGCTGATGTTATCCGTTTCCGCAACAGAGATGAGGAATGGATTGCAGTAGTTGGTTTGGTCAATAATAGACCATATGAAATTTTTACAGGAAAAGCTGATGCTTTTTATCTTCACCCTGCTATCAAAAAAGGTTGGGTAAAACGAGTAAAGATAGGACAAGAACCTGCAAGATATGATTTCCTTTTTAAAGACAATGATGGTTATGATGGAACAGTGTGCGGGTTGTCCAGAATGTTCAATGAGGAATATTGGAACTATGCAAAACTGATTTCAGGTATCCTTCGTCATGGTATGCCTCTTCCAAATGTAGTGAACCTTGTTTCCAAACTCCGTTTTGACGATGATAATATCATGACATGGAAAAATGGTGTTAGTCGGGCTTTGAAAAACTATATCAAAGACGGTACGAAAATAAAACAAGCATGTCCTGAATGTGGGCAAGAAACTCTTGTCTATAAAGACGGTTGTGCAACTTGTATGAACTGCGGACATTCCAAATGCAGTTGATGATTGCTCTATGTCAGATAGAATAAAAGTTCAAGATTATACTTTCAAAAATAAATTGCCCATTCAAATCAGAATGACTGATATTGATACCTTTAATCATGTCAATAATGGGGTGTTGTCGGCTTATTTTGATTTGGGAAGATTGCATTATCTGAAAGAAATTACGGGAAAATCGAATTTACAAACACTTGATTTAGTGCTTGTCCATACGGAATATGATTTCTTTGCATCGGTGCGTTTTTATAGCAAAGTAATGGTGGAAACCAAAGTTGTAGAATTGGGAAACAAAAGTCTAAAAATGGTGCAACAAATTGTAGATGAACAAGATGAACAAAAATGCTATTGTACATGCTATTCTGTTTTGTCTGGTTATGACAATCAACATGATTGTTCGCAAATAATTGATAATCAAATTAAAAATAAAATAAGGATATTTGAAGGGCTTTGATGTTTCAATAATATTGCTAACATCTTTATTTTAAATTTGTTTAATGCATTAAATAATTTTATACAAAACAATAAATGAAAATGAAAAATAAAATTTTATGCTTGTTTTTTGTTTGTGTATTATTGGGGTATATACCAGTAAAATCACAGACCTATCAGCCAACATTATATTTTACAACCGAAGAAATGCCCAACTTGTTGCATTGTTTGCCTGCACCACCTGATACCAATAGTTCTGCTTTTGTGCATGATATAATGCGTTATATGTGGGGCAAGACCCAACGATTGGATACTGCACGGACAGCTATTGCCAGACGAGATGCGGTGTGGAATTTAGATAGTCTTTTGGCTGAATTTAGTGTTCCTTTTGGCATTGAAATATCAATGGAAACATGTCCTGAAATATATAAGTTTTTGATAAACAGTATTTCCACTGTTGAACAAATAAGGGTGCTTCCTAAGGCTTTTTATATGCGAAAACGTCCTTTTGTGCGTTTTCAGGAGCATTTATTAACGATAGAAGAGGAAGTGTATTTGAAAAATGAAGGTTCTTATCCGTCCGGACATGCCATACGAGGGTGGACAGTCGCATTGCTGTTGAGTGAGTTGAATCCAGCCAATACAGATACTATTATGGCCCGAGGATTCATGTATGGGGAAAGTCGTGTCATTGTTGGTGCTCATTGGCAGAGCGATGTCGATGCCAGCCGTTTGGGTGCGGCTATCGGTGTTGCCCGTTTGCATACCAGTGAGGAGTTTTTGAAACATTTGCATAAGGCACAAAAAGAGTTTCAACAAATGCAAAAACAACAGGGAACCACTAAAAGGAAATAAAAATGACCCAAGAAGAGTTGGATAAATATTTTTTGCAAAAGACAATAGATCTGGCTATAAAAAATATTCATGAGGGCAAAGGGGGGCCTTTTGCCGCTTTGATAGTTAAGGATAATCAAATTGTGGCGGAAGGTACCAATTTGGTAACCTCGGCTAATGATCCGACTGCTCATGCGGAAATAACAGCGATAAGGAGAGCCTGTGAACAATTTGGATATTTTCAATTGGAAGGTTGTACCATTTATTCAAGTTGCGAACCTTGTCCGATGTGTTTGGGGGCTATTTATTGGGCAAGACCACAACGTTTGGTCTTTGCTGCCAACAAGAAACAGGCTGCTGCTGTTGATTTTGATGATGATTTTATATATCAAGAAATTGTATTGGATTATGATAAACGTCATTTGGATACACAACATATTGAAATCGCAGAAGCCAACCAACCTTTTGAACAATGGCAGACCTTGTCGGATAAAATAGAATATTGATTATGGAAAATATAAGCGTTGGAAATAAAAACCATAAAGCCGGTTTTGTTAGTATTTTAGGAAATCCTAATGTCGGCAAATCCACACTGATGAACCAATTGGTGGGCGAACGTTTGTCTATCATTACCGCTAAGGCTCAAACAACAAGACATCGTATTATGGGTATTGTCAATGGTGATGATTTTCAAATTGTCTATTCTGATACCCCTGGTGTGTTGGAGCCTAACTACAAAATGCAGGAATATATGATGCAATATGTTGAAATGGCTTTACAGGATAGCGATATTTTACTATATATGGTGGAAGTGGGTGAAACTAAACATCATCAGAGTATTTTAGAAAAAGTAAGTGCTTCTTCAACGCCTGTGATATTGGTTTTGAACAAAATAGACAAATCCACTCCCGAACAAGTTGAACAAAGCCGTTTGTATTGGCAGGAACTGATTCACCCTGTAGAAACATGTTGCATATCGGCACTAAACAGTGAAAATATAGATTCGCTTGTTTCGGCAATTATTAAATTATTGCCTTTTTCTCCGCCGTATTTTTCCAAAGATGAATTGACCGATCGGTCTATGCGTTTTTTTGTCTCAGAAATTATTAGAGAGAAAATACTTTTGCTTTATCAAAAGGAAATTCCCTATAGCGTTGAAATCGAAGTTAATTCTTTTAAAGAAGACAAGGATATTACACGTATAGAGGCAACAATTTATGTGGAAAGAGAAAGCCAAAAAAGCATTATTATCGGACATCAAGGAACAAAAATAAAAGAATTGGGTATAACCGCAAGGTTGGAAATAGAACAATTTATTGACACCAAAGTATTTTTGGGATTGAGTGTCAAAGTACAGAAGGATTGGCGTAATGATGATAATCGTTTGAAACGCTTTGGGTATGGCTTTTAATCACATGGACAATGATAGAAAAGAGTAAAGGAATTGTTCTCAATAAGATACAGCATACCGACAATAAAAATATTGTGAAAATATATTCGGAGTCGGGAACAAACGCCTATATTTCTTTCAAGAATTCCAAAAGCCGTCAAAGTACACTACAGCCTATGACCTTGATTAGCTTTTGTGCCGAAAGGAAAACAAGCAATCAAATGGCATGGCTCAAAGAAGTAGAATATTCTTCATCATTAGCAGGAGGCTATTATCAAATGCCTAAGGCGGCTGTGTGTATGTTTTTGAATGATGTCTTATATAAATTGTTGCAGAATGCCGATGAAGACAAGGATTTGTTTGGCTTTTTGTATGAAACATTACAACAATTTTATAATCAGCCTTTTGTTCCTGATTTTCATTTGCGTTTCCTCATTCATTGCAGTCGGGAATTAGGCATTTGTCCTATGGATAATTTTCAGGAAAATTATGTTTTTAATGTTCAATCCGCATGTTTTGAATATGCGGCAAAACCTACTGCTATCCAACAGGAAATGGCTGTTTGCCTGCACAATCTGCTTCATCAGGATATGTTTCCGGCCGACAAGGCAGATATTGTCCCCCCTCATCTCCGAAATGTTTTGTTGAATTGTTTGTTGGAATTTTATAATCTGCACATTATAGATTTGTCCAAGATACAATCATTGGAGGTGTTAAGAACGGTCTTGCATGATTAACCATAAAGGAATATGCTTGAAATAGAATTGAAGCGTATGCCTATACCTTTTATCTGAATATTGTTTATTATGCGGAGGATGTTGTTTCCAAATATATTCTTTCTAAAAGATATGTTCAGGATAAATGGTACAAAATGTCTTTCAACAAAACAATTGCCATTGCGGATGCGTTTCAATGTGTGGATTTGTCTGTCTATTTGAGAACAACACATAAAGATGAATTTTGGAATCCGGAGCATAGCGTTTTGCGAAAAAACATAAAGGTCAATGTTTCTGCAAATTAGAACTTTTGCAAAATCTGAACGAAGAAAGCCAGCAATAGTTTCCACTTGAATACAATAGCGAACACAAAACCGTAAACGGCACCCCAGAAATGGGTGTTGTGTCCGATGTTGTCTTTTCCGTGTTTGTCCATATAAGCCGAATAGATGAGATAAAAAGCACCAAATATAACGGCAGGAATGCCTATTGGAACAAACATAATATAAATTTTTTGCAAGGGAAACAGCAATATGCCGGCAAACAATACGGCAGAGGTGGCTCCAGAGGCTCCTACAGCCACATAGTTATCGTTATTGGCATGCTTGAGAACATCTGCAAGGGTGGAAAAAAACAATGAGGAAACATACAAAAGCAAAAACAGCCAGCCCCCAACATCTCCCCACACGTAATGATAGTTTTTTTCCACTTGTGTGCCAAAAAAATACAACACAAGCATATTCACCAACAAGTGCATAAAATCAGCATGTATCAGTCCATAGGACAATGTTCTGTACCATTGTTTGTTTTGAACAATAAGTTTGGGATAAAGACATAATTTGTAAAACAGATTCCGGTTTCGCATAGCGAATAGGGAAACCGTACTTGTGATTATAATAATATAGATAGTAATCATAGTTTTTTATAAATAGTTTTTTAACAAATAATTATTATTGTTCTTACAAAAAGCACTGCAGAACAAATTATGAGGACTATTCCCATCATTTTATTTATCTTTGCGATGATTTTGGGAGATAGCATTTTTACAATTTTGTTGGCAAAAAACGATTTGAGAACATCGGAAGCAAACAAAATAGCAGCGATACCTAAAATAAACAGCAATGATTCTATACGATTCTTGTTGGCGGTACCTGTGGTGATAATGGTCAGCCACAAGACCCACAAAAATGGATTCATAATATTCAGAAAAAAGCCTTTGCTTATCTCTGAAAAAACGCTGCCCCATTTTATGTTTAGTTTTATTTCTTTGTTTTTGGTGATGGTAGGAGTTTTTTTTATGAAAATATACAATCCGTAACCCAATAGAAAAATGCTGCCGATAAAGCCAAGGGACATTTGAAATTTGGAATTTTGCATATATTGAGCCAATCCATAGTAGCAAAGCAACATAAGCAACCAGTCGCTAATGGAAATACCTATTGCCAACTGCATACCAGAATAAAACCCTTTGTTCATACTCGTTTGAAGAATAGCGAACAATGCCGGTCCTATAACAAGGACAAAGGGCAATCCGAATAACATACCTTCAAATAATGATGCCAGCATTTTTTATACAAAGCCAACCTTGCGGTAAGGCAAGGTTGGCTGATTGTTGTAATATTATCCGCAATAATAATATTTGGAAACTATTTCTAACATTTTTTCCGGATGTTTTGCCAATTCTTCCCTAAGGTTTTTGTCTTCGTAGGCTTTCAATTGAGCAATCACACCATCGATGATTCTATCGGAGAAAACATCATGTTTTTTATACAAGTCCCTTTGTTTGTCCAACATTTCTGCCGATTCCCAACAAGAGGTGGGCAAACTATTGAGTTTGGCAACTTTGTCTTTGTATTTTTCTTCAAAGATATTGACATCAACATAAGTGTCTTTTGCTATTTCCAAAGCGTTTGCCGTTTCAAAACCGATGCGGGCGGCAACGGTCAAACCGGCAATGAGCAGATAAACGTTTGCAGAACCGTCAGGGCAACGGAATTCTACTGTTTGTTTTTGTGAACCATCTAAATGAGAGGCTTGTTCCAATGGATTTTCATTGGCAACCATATCGCCTTTGGAAGTCCAGCCGAGTGGTACACGAACCAAAACAGAACGATTTCTGTCGCCCCAGCATACTGTAGTCGGGGCTTCTTGATGTGGAACCAATCTGAAATAAGAGGTCGGGTTCATATTGCCGAATGCTGTCAAAGACGGAGCACATTGAATGTAACCTGCAATGGCTTTGTGGGCAACATCGTTCAGTTTGCCGTCTGTAACCATGGTGTTGTTGCCGTTTTTGTCCACAATTCTTGTGTGAATGTGCATACCGCTACCAGCTTTGCCGACAGTGATTTTAGGAGCAAAAGTTACATCCAAGCCATATTCATAAGCCAATTTTCTAATGATCCATTTGGCAATGATAAGTTGGTCGGCTGCATCTTCTGCGTCTGTTACCAAAAATTCTATTTCATTTTGTTCATATATTTTGTCCTCAAGGGTAAAATTACCGACTTCGGAGTGTCCGTATTTTATCATTCCGCCAGTTTGGGCTATCAAGTGCATGCATTCTTTTCTGAAATTTTCAAATTTGGCAAAAGGTGCTGATTCATGATAACCTCTTTGGTCTGTTGCAGGAAAAGAATCTTCTTTGGGTCCGATAACATAGTATTCCAATTCGCCCATGGCTTGGAATTCCATATTGGTAACCTTTCTGAACGATTGGGTTGCTTTTTTCAACACATATTCGGGGGCTTCTTCTAATGGTTCTCCGTCTTTGTTGTAATATGCACAAAACAAACATAAAGTAGGTATTTGTGCAAAAGGGTCAACAAAAGCAGTTTTGAAGCGGGGTATAACATATAAGTCACTGGAGCCGGCTTGCATAAACGAGAATAGACTTGAACCGTCTACTCTTTCTCCAAAGGTGAGAATTTGGTTCAGATACTCTTCATCTGAAACGACAAAATTCAATGTTTTTACACGACCATCACCGCCAACATAATGGAAATCTACCATTTGGATGTCATTGTCTGCAATGAAATCAATGATGTCCGCTTTTGTGAAATCTTTTGGGGATTTCTTTAAATATTGAACCAAGGGGTTCATACAAATTGTTGTTTTTTCTATATCCATAAAATAAAAGTATTAATTTCTGAAATAAAACGCAAATATACGCTATTTTTTTTAGAAAAACCGAATTTTAGCGAAATTCTTTTTATAAAATGCCGCATCTTTTCAATAAAGCATTGATTTCAGGCTTCTTCCCCTTGAAACGAATATATCTTTTCATGGCTTCAACATTGCCGCCTTGCGAAAGAATGGTTTTTCTGAAACGTTCTGCAACGTCTGTTGAGAAAATACCATGGGAAGAAAATTCCTCAAAAGCATCTGCGTCTAACACTTCTGCCCATTTGTATCCGTAATATCCTGCCGCATAGCCTCCTCCGAATATGTGTGAAAAAGAAGTGCAAATGGCGGTACCTTTAACATGAGGCAACAATTGGGTAGGAATGGTTGCCTGCCGCTCAAAATCCACTGCATCTGTAACTATTTCTTGTTCTATGGAATGAAAAGCCATATCCAGATAACCAAAATTGAGTTGTCTTAAAGTAAGATAACCGACTAAATAGTTGTTCCACGATTTTATTTTTTTGACAAACTCATCATCTATCAATGCTCCTGACTGATAATGATAGGCAAACAGTTTAAGAAAATCTTTTTCTTCTGCCCAATTTTCCATAATTTGGGAGGGCAATTCAACAAAATCTCTTTCTACAGAGGTCCCTGATAAGGCGGCAAATCTCACATTGGACATCATGCCATGCAAAGCGTGTCCGAATTCGTGCAAAAAAGTGCTTACCTCGTTGAACGTAAGCAACGAAGGTGAGTCTTTGGTGGCAGGAGAGAAGTTGAACACAAGCGAGATTAATGGAATAATCCTTTTGCCGTTTTCATTTACCCGTTGTGGTCTGAATTCTGTCATCCATGCTCCGTTCTGTTTAGAATTTCTCGGAAAGAAATCCATATACAACATGGCCAGTTGGGATTTGTCTTTGTCTATAACTTCAAAAACTTTTACGTCTTTATGGTAAACGCTTACATCGTTTCTTTCTTTGAAACTTAAGCCATACAATCGGTTGGCTAATTCAAAAATGCCTTTCTGAACATATTCCAAAGCAAAGAACGGTTTGACAAGTTGTTCATCGTAGTTGTATTTTTCTTTTTGTCGGCAATTGGCATAGTAAGCCCAATCCCATGCTTGCAAATCAATATGGTCTTTTTCTTGGGCATATTGTTGCATTTCTTGCAACTCTTTTTGTGCTAAAGGTTTAAAAGCATTGAGCAATTGCTGTAAAAAGTTTTTGACGGTGTTTTTGTCTTTTGCCATACGTTTGCATAAAATATAGTCAGCATAACTTTCAAAACCCAATAAATGAGCCATTTTTAATCTGTTGTTGGCTATATCGCATACAATTTTACGGTTGGAATATTTGCCTTCCAATGCCCGACTATTGTATGCCATATACAATTCTTGCCGTTTGGCACGGCAGGTGGCATATTTCATAAAAGCATTGTAACTTGGCATGGACAAATCGAAAACCCATCCGTTTTTGTAGCCTTTTGCTTGGGCTTTTTCGGCTGCTGTCTGCAAATTGGAGGACGGAATACCTTCCAACAAATCTTTTTCTTTGTCAGAAAAATATAAATGATAATCGGCTGTAACTTTCAGCAAATTGTTTTTATATTGTAAAGATAATTTTGAAAGTTCTTGATTGATAGCGGAAAATTCTTCTTTTTCTTTGTCTGACAACAAAGCCCCATTGCGAACAAAACTATCGTAAGTTTTTGTCAATAAGGTTAGTTCATCTTCCTCGTAGGCTTGTTGCGATTTGTGGTCATAAACCATTTTCACTTTGGCGAACAATTGGGCATTGTGGGCAACCCAATCTTCGTAGGCAACGAGCATGGGGACAATTTTTTCCGCTTCATTTTGCAAGGTTGCATTGGCGTTGGCTTCCAAAAGATTGAAAAACAAATTGCAAATATCTTCCAATTGCCAATCTGCCCTGTCCAAAGCCACTATGGTATTTTCAAAATCGGCGGGAGCCGTATTGTCTATAATTGCCTGAATATTCTTTTTCGTTTGTGCTATTGCCTGTTCAAAAGCCGAAAAATAAACTTCGTCTTCTATTTTATCGAAAGGCGGCAATTCCCATTGTTCTAATAATATATTTTTGGAAATATCCTTATGTTGATTACCCATATTTAATGTATTTTTAGGATAAAACGGTGGAAACAATAAAATATTGTTATCATGCGATGAAGTGAATTTTGGGGTATTCAAATAAAAAAGAAGCGGGAAACCAAAAAAAATGTTACCTTTGCAAAATTATAATCAAATTTAGATTTAGATTTAGATGAAACGAATAATCATGTTTTTTGTGGCAAGTCTGTTTATTTTTACGGCTTGCAAAAAAGAGG
>CAJOFD010000013.1:0-3800 GCA_905233585.1 uncultured Bacteroidales bacterium | reverse complement strand
AAAAGGAGAAGAAATAAAACTAAAGGCAACCCCTACGATGAGTATCTATAAGTTTGTAAAGTGGGAAGATGGCAACACGGACAATCCTCGTACCATCGTTGTGAAAAAGGCGGCCACCTATACGGCTGTTTTTGAAAAAACATCTGGTGGTGGTGTCTCCGGTGGTGGCGATGGTCCTGGTCCGATATACACATCTTCTTTTTCTGTTTCAGATACCACCCAAGTAATGTTCTCGCCTGGCAATTTGCAGTGGAGTGCCAAAAATGGGGGCAGTACAGCCACAACCCATGCGGTGGCAGGTGGCGGTACCGCTGCAGGCACATGGCGTTTCTCTCCTAATCAATGGGATACTATTGGTGCGAATAATAACAATATTTCATCTTCTTATAGTGGTTGGATAGACTTGTTCGGTTGGGGCACAAGCGGTTATAGCGGTAACCAGCCATATATGACAAGTACATCAGACGAGGCTTATGGTCCCACAAGAGGTAATATAGCCGGAACCAATTATGATTGGGGTGTTTACAATGCCATTTATAATACCCAAACACAAAATACCGATGAACCCGGTACTTGGCGTGCCTTGACAAGAAATGAGTGGGAGTATATGATAAATAGGCGTCAAACTGCTTCAAACATACGTTTTGCTCTTGCTACCGTACATGGTATTACCGGCTTGATAATTGTTCCGGATGATTGGGATATATCTGTCTATACCTTAAAAAATACGAATCAAACAATAGATTACGCTTCCAATACGATAAGTGATGCAGATTGGACAAACATGGGAAATGCGGGTTGTGTATTCTTGCCTGCTGTCAGTATCCGCTATGGTAATGTTATGCAAAGTGTTTCTGTCGGTGGAACAAATAGTATAGGTAGCTATTGGACAACTATGCGTGCTTATTTTGATTTTGCTTCATATAGACAAACCACATACGAGGGTACTCTTTGTCAAGGACGGTCAGTGCGTCTTGTGAGAGATGTGGAGTAAAATATAATAAAAACAGATTTAACAAAAAATTTAAATAACAAATACATGAAAAAGATATGTTTTTTAGTCGTGGTTAGCACATTGTTGTTTACGGCTTGTAAAAAAGAGTTTACCATTACGGTACAATCCAATAATGAAAAATGGGGTAGTGTAACTGGCGGTGGCACATACACCAAAGGGGAAACCGTTCAATTGACGGCAACGCCTGCAAGTGGTTTCAAGTTTGAAAAGTGGAATGATGAAAATATAGATAATCCACGTTCTGTTAAAGTAAAGAACAATGCCACATATATTGCTACATTTAGTGCATTAAGTTTTTCCGTTTCTAAAAATACAAAAGTTGTATTTTCCCCAGGTAATTTGCAGTGGAGTGCTACCAATGGTGGGACAACTGCTACTACCCATACGGTATCAGTTGGAGGTACGGCTGAAGGTACGTGGCGTTTTGCTCCAAATCAATGGGAAACTATTGGTACGGGCAATAACAATATATCCTCTACATATAGTGGATGGGTAGATTTGTTTGGTTGGGGAACAAGCGGTTTTGATGGCAAGATGCCCTATCTGATTAGTACAACAGAGACCGATTACGGTAATGGTAGCAATAATATAGCAGGTACACTTGATGATTGGGGTGTTTTTAATGCTATTTATAATACCAAAACACAAACTACTGATGCTCCCGGTACATGGCGTACCATGACAAGTGAAGAATGGCTTTATTTGTTTAATACACGGATTACTTCTTCAGGAATTCGTTATGCTAAAGGTTTGGTAAATGATGTTTGTGGGGTTATTATTGTTCCCGACAATTGGAGTTCTTCTGTCTATACCTTGAATAATACCAATGTATCAGATGCAGATTATACCTCTAATATTATAAATGCTGATAATTGGATAAAAATGGAAGATGCAGGTTGTGTTTTTCTCCCTGCGGCTGGTACCCGTAATGGTACTTCAGTTTTAGATGCGGGTGCTTATGGCTATTATTGGTCGGCTACGCACTATCTTAGCAATTACGCATACCATTTGTATTGTTGGTCAAACGAGATTAATCCGTCGAGATATTACAACCGTAACCGAGGTTTTTCTATACGTCTCGTGCAAGATGTGCAGTAAAATAAACAACAACCAGATTTAACAAAAACTTTAAAATAACAAAAAAATGAAAAAGTTATTATTATTTTCAGTTGTGGCAAGTTTATTAGTTTTTACGGCTTGTAAAAAAGAGTTTACCATTACCGTAAAATCCAATAATGATGAATGGGGCAGTGTAAATGGCGGTGGCACATACACCAAAGGTACAACCGTTTCCATAGAGGCCATAGCCAAAGACGGCTACAGATTTGTAAAATGGGAAGATGGCAATACGAATAATCCTCGTAACATCACCGTGGAGAGTGCAGTCTCCTATACGGCTGTTTTTGAAAAAAACACGAATGGCGGTGGCGGTTCCACACCTGAAGAAGGAGAGTTGCCTATTATAACAACACGTGCAGTAAGCGATATAACAACCTCAACTGCACTATGTGGTGGTATTATTACAAGTGAAGGTGGTTCCCCTATAACAGCACGCGGTGTATGCTGGGCAGATTTTACCGGTCCTGACATAAACGACAGTCATACCAACGACGGTACAGGTGTTGCCAATTATACAAGTACAATTACAGGTCTTGCCGGTAATAAAACTTATTATGTGCGTGCATACGCCACCAATTCTGCAGGAACAGCATATGGCGATTATGTAATGTTTACGACTTCTGCAGTTGCGACTAATTATCCTTTTTCTGTAAATGCTTCCCAAAAAGTTGTTTTTTCTCCCGGCAATTTACAATATCGGGCAAGTACAAATACGTGGCGTTTTGCTCCTAACCAATGGGATACAATAGGTGCTAACAATAAAAATATTTCTTCCACATATAGCGGTTGGATAGACGTGTTTGGTTGGGGAACAAGCGGATATGACAATAAATATCCTTATATGACCAGCGAAACAAATACAGATTATGGCAATGGCAATAATAATATTTCAGGCACTAACTACGACTGGGGTGTTTACAATGCCATTTATAATCCCAAAACAAACAAAACCGATGTTGCAGATTCATGGCGTACGCTCAAACAAAATGAGTGGTTATATTTGTTGAATACCCGCTATACACCATCCGGTATACGTTATGCCAAGGCGATAGTAAATGGTGTAAAAGGCTTGATATTAGTTCCTGACAACTGGAGTACATCCACTTATGCTTTGAATCAAACCAATACAGCAAATGCGGATTATACCTCCAATACGATAAGCAATTGGACAATATTGGAGAATTCGGGTTGTGTGTTTTTGCCTGCGGCCGGTTATCGCAATGGGACAAGTTATTTTAATACCGGACATACAGATGGTTACTATTGGGCTGCTACGTATAGCAATAGTTCTGTTGCACAAAATTTGTATTTCTATGAGAGCGGTCTTAGACCATCGGATTCACACCAACGCCACTATGGTTACTCCGTACGTCTTGTCCGTGCTGCATTGTAGTTCGTTATAGTAGGTGTCAGACAATAAATAATAATGCTATTGCGGCGGTTTTTTATCCGCCGCTTATTTTTTCTTCACGTTTTTATCTATGCGGAGAAGTTTTTTGTTAGGCATTTTGTAGGGTTGTGTCATAATATGGTAGCCGTATTTTTACCAAAATTTTTCCTCCTTCACAAAAAAAGTGTTATCTTTGCAAATTATTAATGTAAACAAACAATAAAGATGAAACGTTTTTATCTATTTTCAGTTGTAGCAAGTCTATTGGTCTTTACG
>CAJOFD010000012.1 GCA_905233585.1 uncultured Bacteroidales bacterium | reverse complement strand
GAAAACAAATTGTTTTTTTATAAAATGGAGCGATGACGATACCAATACCACCCGCAGCATAACGGTAACAGCCAATGCAACATACGTGGCAACCTTTGCCCAAAAGGAAATGTTTACGATAAACGCAAGTGCCAATATTGAAGGCTGGGGAAGCGTTTCGGGTGGCGGAGTGTATGAAAAAGGTACAACAATCCAATTGAATGCGACACCTGCAAACGGATACAGGTTTGTACAATGGACCGATGGGAACACCAATGACACCCGTACAATTACAGTTACCGCCAATGCCTCATACGTAGCGACATTTGCAAGTTTAACACACTTATTTACAGTTAGTGCCGATGGAGGCAGTTATAGCAGCCCTCAAAAAGTTATATTTTCACCCGGCAATTTACAATGGAGTGCCACTAATGGAGGGTCTACTATCACAACCCATGCAGTAGCAGGAGGTAGTACTGCATACGGCACATGGCGTTTCGCTCCTAACCAATGGGATACTATAGGAGCCGGCAATAAAATATTCCATACAATAACAATACATTGCCCTCATATACAGGTTGGATAGATATTTTTTGTTTCGGAACAAGCGGATATAACAATAATAACCCTTACACAAGAGACAATAATCTTAACATTACTTCTTATTATGGCAGTTTTAGATCCCAATATGACTGGGGTGTATTCAATACCATATACAATCCCGCCACACAGACTACAGATGCTCCCGGCACATGGTGTACACTTACCGCATATCAATGGGATTATCTGTTGAACACACGAAGCACCTCTTCAGGCATACGTTATGCCAAAGGTACCGTAAACGGAATTAGCGGATTGATTATTGTTCCGGACAATTGGAACACCGCCATTTACCCCTTGGACAGCACCGATATAATAACAGCAACATTCAACAGCAATATAATCAGTCTTCCCAATTGGACAACATTGGAAAACAATGGAGTTGTTTTTCTCCCTATAAACCCTCTCGGCACTACTGCCTATTGGTCAAAAACTCCGAAAACAGTTGACCCCGGAACCAACGGTGCCATCAAAGCGGCATATGCTTTAATGTTTACTGCAACCGGACTGAGAACAATGTGGTATCAGGACTCAAACGTAAAAAACAGGTACTACGTACGCCTTGTTCATTTTGTCAATTAAACCTCTCTGTTTTTATAGCAAAAACAGAGCCGTAATATAATTTACGGCTCTGTTTGCATATATGTAACTAAAAACAATTATCCTTAATAAGCCCATTTCACCCAAATGGCTCCCCACGTAAAACCGGCCCCAAATGTGGTTAGGATAAGATTGTCGCCTTTTTTGAGTTGTTTTTCCCACTCCCAAAGACAAAGAGGAAGGGTTGCAGAAGTGGTATTTCCGTATTTGTGAATATTTATCATTACTCTTTCAGGCGGAACACCCAATCTTTGAGTAACAGAATCAATTATTCTTTTATTAGCTTGATGAGGTACCACCCAATTTATATCTTCTGTTTTCAGCCCGTTTTTTTCACAAAGTTCTTTGGTTATTTCGTACATGTCTATCACGGCATGTTTATATACTGCAGGCCCTTCTTGATAAATGTAATGTTCTTTTGCATCAATAGTTTCATGGGTTGGCGGTTTCAAAGAGCCACCTGCTTTTTGATGAAGGTGTTTTCTGCCCATTCCGTCTGAACGCAAAAGACAATCCATAACACCGTAAGGTTCAGTAGAAGGTTCCAACATAATGGCAGCAGCAGCATCTCCAAAAATAGGACAAACAGCCCTGTCTTCATAATTGACGATAGTGGACATTTTTTCGGTACCTACCACAATAACTTTTTTGCAAGAACCTGTTTCTATCCATTTAGAAGCAGAGGCCAAAGCAAACAAAAAACCTGAACAACCTGCATTTATATCATAGCCAAAACCGTTTTTTATCCCGACTTTGTCGGCAATGATATTTGCCGTTGCAGGAAATTGCATATCCGGAGTAACCGTAGCACATAAAACAAAATCAATTTCTTCTGGTTTCGTATTGGTTTTTGCCAATAGACGTTCTACGGCTTTGGCTCCCATATAGGAAGAGGCTTTGTCTTTGTCTTTTAAAATATGTCTTTCTTTTATTCCGATGCGGGTCATAATCCATTCATCAGATGTATCCACCATACGGCTCAATTCTTCATTGGTAAGAATATAGTCGGGAACAAATGATTCCACACCAGTTATTATTGCATGAATTTTACTCATTTTTTATTATTCTAATAAAGAAAACAATTTGCAAAGATACAAAATTTATTTAAACAAATATGTATTTTTAATCAGAATTTCCAATTTATAGATTCAACAAACAAAATAATCCCCCCTACTTCATTCGTGCAAATATGTCTTATTTTTCATTTGAAAAAATGTTATCTTTGCAGACATGCAGGAATATTCGTCAAAGTTATTGGAAAATGCTATCAATCAGATAGCAAAACTGCCTGGTATTGGACGCAAAACAGCAGTCAGATTGGCTTTGCATCTTCTGAAACAATCCCCCGAAGAGGTTAGTTTGTTTACAGAATCTATTGCCAATATGAAAAACAATATTTTTTTCTGTTCCAAATGCCACAATGTGTCTGACAGCCCTTCGTGCGAAATTTGCTCCAACCCCCATAGGGTATCATCTCAAATATGTGTTGTTCAAGATATTCGAGATGTTATTGCTATAGAAAACACACAAGTTTACAAGGGTATTTATCATGTTTTGGGCGGAGTTATCTCTCCTATGCAAGGCATTGGCGTGGCAGACATCAATATAGAATCGTTGTTGGGACGCATAGAACAAGAAGATGTGTCAGAAGTGATATTAGCCTTGCCCGCCACTACTGAAGGCGACACAACAGCATTTTATATTTCCCAGCATATACGCAAACGCAATCAAAACATACAAATATCTGTCATTGCCAGAGGAGTGGCTATCGGTAACGATTTGGAAAACACTGATGAAATTACTTTGACCCGTTCTATTATCAATAGAGTGAATTTTGAATCAACGTTAAAATAAATTGTTATGCTTCCGCATCTTTCCGATATATTCATCCAATCAATTTTAATCACTTTTTTGGTGATTATGTTGATGATGTTTATCGAATTTGTCAATGTGCGTTCTCAAGGCAAAATGATACAAGTTTTGCGGCAATATACACGTTTTCAAATCATTTTTTCGGCACTTTTGGGGTTGATACCGGGTTGTGTAGGCATTTTTGTTGTTGCCTCTTTGTATAGTCATGGACTATTGATGTTCGGGGCGTTGTTGGCGGCTACAATTAGCACTTTTGGAGACGAAGCCTTTTTGTATTTTTCTACCAAACCCGCCCAAGCCCTGTGTTTGTCTGCGATATTGTTCATTATAGGTATTGTGGCTGGCTTTGTTGCCAATTTGTTTGCTAAAACCTCAAACACAATCATAAACCTGCCAACAGAACACATAGAAATACACCAATGCGATGTGGATAATCATAAACACAAAAATCATCATGAACATTCCAATAAACATTTATTGTTTGTTCGCTGGGGCATATTGGGGCTTATCTTTATTTTTTCATTGGGCATTGCTTTTGGATGGATAGGTGAAGACCATTCTTTTGCTGAAATGTTTTCCTTGCATGAACACTTTGTCTTACCAGAACATCACCACGATGGCCTTTCCGGAGAAAATATCGTTTTTATATTGATTGCCGTTTCCACATTTATTCTCATTCTCTTGTCTGATGACCACTTTTTGGAAGAACATCTTATCAACCATGTGATAAAAAAACATTTTTTTAAAATTTTTGTGTGGATTTTCGGTATTTTGTGCCTCTTGGCTATTGTCAGACATTATATCAATACAGATGTTTTGTTTCAATATAAATACAGCAACTATATCTTGTTATTTGTCGCTTTGTTGATAGGTTTTATTCCCGAATCGGGTCCTCATTTGATAGTATTTTTTATGTTTTTGGAAGGTTTGGTTCCGTTTTCCACGCTTTTAGCCAATTCTATTATGCAAGAAGGACATGGCGGGTTGCCTTTGTTGGCGGAAAAACCTCAAAAATATCTTTTTATCAAGTTGATAAAATTTGCAATTGCCTTGTTCGTCGGACTTAGCGGCATTTGGATAGGCTATTAGCTATTGCTTTTATTATTCTCCACCAAAGGTAATGGACAATCGTGCTGAAAAATTATCCGATTCTCTTGCAAAATGGTATTTGCCTAAACGCCAATAAATACCTGCACCTATACCGACAATGCTGTATTTTAAAATACGATGTACCATCAATCCTGTTTCAAAATAACCTTTTTCCATTGTTTTGAAATTGATACCTTGATGATATTCAGGGTGTCGCAAACCTCCGACAGCGGCTCCCAACAACAATTCAGGTTGAGGAGCAGAATATCTTGTTTTGTACAATCGTTTGAATCGCATAGAAGCATAGAGAGAGATAAATTTATCAGACAAAAATTCCGTTTCCAACATAGTGGCAAAAGTATGTTTATCATAAAAACCAAAAGCCATATATGTGCCATGATTGGAATACAATGATGCCAATGGCAAGTCCGCATCGGTCAAAGAGGCTCGGAGCGTATAAGAAAACAAACCAATATAAGGTATTTTTATGGATTGTCTTACCTTTAATGCAAAACTATTGAAAACAAAATCACTATTGGCAAAACCTTTGATACCTCTTTGGTAAGAAAATTCTATAACGGGCAAATTATCGTCTTTGGTTAAGGTAAACATATCGCTGAAATAAATTATCTCACTGAAAGACAATCTTAAATGCAGATTAATTTGTGCCAATTTGTAATTGAAATATTTTCCTTTGAATGTAGTAATAGGAGTAAATTTATAGTTGTACAAAATATGGTTTTTTTGAAAAGAAAAACCAAGAGTTGCCATTACATATTTTGAAACATAAGAAGATACGCCTATTTCTCCTTTAAAAATATTGTCATAATAGCGGGAAGCAATCTGGTTCAAGCCTTTTAATGAAAACGAATACGTGTGCGAGAACTGTGTTTCAAATGTAGAACCCGCAGGTTGCAAATCGAAAGTCAAACCAAAAAACAAAGTGGTATTGAATTTTTTGTATAAAGAAAATTTGGCATCAAAACCGGCTTTTGCCATTTCATCACGAAAACCATAGCCGAAAAAACCACCAACACTCATCCAATTGCAAAGTCTGTCGTTGGTATGCAAACCAAAACCAATACGGCAGGCTTCATATTTATTGAATGTCAAAAAACGTGTAATATCCAAATCAAACATGTGTATTGGAATATTACCAGAAATCAACGATTTGATAACATATTCATACTTGTCCAGATGTTTATTTCTGGTAAGGCTATCCCAAACAAAATAGGTAACGGAATCTTTGTTGGACAATGTATCTGTACGATAAACAGCCAACAAAGAATCGCTCTGACCTTGCGGCAATCTGTCTTTGGTGCTACCCGACAGCAAACTGGTGCCTGCATTGAGATTGCCCATGAAAAAAAACTTGTCCTGCAATGGAATATTGATGGCAACATTGCTATAGGTAGAATAAAAATAACCCGAAAATGGAAATAAATTGGGAATATTTAATGTCATTTTTGAATAAATATCCTCAGGAAACCAATATTTATCGTCTATTTTGGTGTATTTTTGATGAACAACAATATTCATCATTGTGCTTTCATAAACGGGAGATGTCAATACATCAGCTATAGCCCAATTGTCGCTACTGACAATAAATTTACCCGACAAAGCTGCAAAATCTTTATTCTTTTTCGGTTGAAAAGCAATGGTAAACAAACTGTCTTTACCATCAAAAAAAATGTCTTCCAAATAAAAATCATAATGCGAAAAATTTTCATCTGCAATAGGATTTTCAAATTGTCGGCCTAAAACGGTAAAATAGGTGTCGTAAAACGAAAAATTTTGTATTTGTGAAGTAATTAAATGAAAAACAGGATTGGAAAACCCCGATATTTTAGAAGCGGTCAATTTGTCAAAATGACGATTGGGTGCTTTGTAATAATGTTCAAATACCGATTCCATCATAAACAAATGCTGTTTGTTCAACAGATTTAAAGCAAACGAATCGGTTGGCGAAAGGGTTTGCAATGTATCCAAAAAACGGGCATGAGTCAAACTATCCAAAATAATGTCGGAAGAAAAAAAGGTTTTGGTATAACAATCCGCTTTGTAAGAACGATATTGTTTCATATTGTTGGCGGATTTGTGCTTTCGCACATTTCTTATTATTCTAAAAGCAGGATTATCTTTTGCCGAAAGGCTGAATGTCGGCAATATTTGTGTTGAAGGCGATAATTCGATATTGAGAAATTTTTCATTCCGCAACACTACAAAACGTTTGTTGTAGCCGATACAACTCACAAACAAGGTGTCGGGCTTTTTTTGAAAAGCAAGCGAAAAGGCTCCATATTGGTCGGAAATGGTCCCACCCTCCTGATTGCCTATCCAAATATTGGCATATTGTATGGGAGTTCGAAAAACTGAATCGACAACAACACCTGATAATTTGTATTGTTGGGCAGACAACTGACAGATGAACACCCCAACGATAAAACAAAAGAAAATATGCTTTTTCATAATCCAAAGCAAAGATAGCATATTTTCATGATATTTTTTTCAAATGTTAAAAATAAAAATTTTGCTATTTCAATAAAAGAATTGGATAGTATGAGCCAATAAAAAAGCGGACTATAGTCCGCTTTTTTATTTATTTTTATAACAATAACTTATTTGCTATATTCAATACGTTGAGTTATTTTTCTACCTTGACTCTCGTATGATATGGTTTCAGGATATTGACCATCGTAAGTGTAATCATAAGATATTAAGGTATTGGTAGAAGTTGCAGTTTTTATATTGTTTTTGTTTTTAATCAGAAAAGTATTGCTTTGATATAAGTCTAAAAATCCATAGAAAGGATTTATTTTATTATCGTAGGTGAAACTTGTTTCGGTTCTTGTATTGCCCCTAGTGGATATGATTTTTGATATATTTTTGCCGTCCCATTCAAAAGTAACAGTTTGTCTAACCATTGCCTTGTGTTGTAATTGGCATTCTTCTAAAAAGGCATTGTTGTTGTCTTCCACTATTTGTGCTATTTCAGGAGAACAAACTACAGACAATGGATTGCTGTTGCTTTTTCCGATAGAAAGAGAAGCTTCTTCGTACAAAATTTCAATTTCAGACATCTTTTTGTTATCATATTTGACATTATATTCTTCAACTTTTACACCTCCAACATAGCAAGTAATTTTACTCAATTTGCTGCCATCATACTCAAATAAACTATAGTTATTATTGATTTTGTCATCGACACGGGTAAGTCTTCCTTTTTCATAGGTATAGGTTTCTGTCCAAGTGCCATGATTAATGTCTTGCAACTGATTTTTGTTCCAATGCCAAGTTTCTTCTTGATATTGATTATCAACACTATAAGTTATTTTACTGATTTTTTGTGAGGGTTTGTACACCCCATCTTTTTTGCAACCTGCAAAAAAGATCATTCCTACAACAGCAGAAATTAAAACTAAATTCTTCATCTTAAAAATTTTTTAATTATTAATACAATTTGTTAATTTTTACAAAAATACATTTTTATACAATAGGAAACAAACATATATAATTATTTTTATAATCATATATATCAATATCTTATGCTATTACAAAACAATAAATCATGTTTTTTTAGGGGAAAAATTTAGAAGAATTTTTGTTTATCATGTAAAAACGAACTCAATTATTCCAAAGACATATTTTCCAAAAAAATCCGAACAGCAACATATAAGTTCAAGTTAGAAAGTTAAATTTTTTTACCGACCCATATAGTTCATGGCAGAAGAAGTATTGTAAAAATACCAATAAATCAATCAGACAATATATACTTAAAGATATGGATATTAGTAATTTATCATATAATCAAATCATACTAATTCAAAATAAGTTAAATTATAGACCAAGAAAAGTGCTTTTTTTCGATACTCCTGCTAGTATTTTTTATAACTTTGCTTGTTAGAATCTATATTATCGAAAATAAACCTCTAATAAAAGTTATAAATTTGCAGATGATTATCACAAGTTGAACCCATTAACCCTTTTTTATAGATGAAAAACATAACATCTTTTTTTACCCTACTTATTGTATTGATACTGACTGCTTGTACAAAAGAGACTATTACTCCAAGTCAGAATCGTGTAGGTTATTCCGCCTGGTGTACGCAGACCAGCTATACCCACTGCGATCCCCTTCCCAAGACGGGAAAACCTGAGTTTGTCCGCGGTAGTTGGGAGATGAACGATGGCTTTCTGCAACATACGGCATGTGAGAAAGCCCCACTGGCCATCTGCAATTATGTCATTGACTCTGACCACTACACCATACAATGTCAAGCTCGCAAGGACAGCGGTTCAGCGGGGTTCATCATTGTTTTCAACTATGTGGATACCTTAAACTACTGCTGGTTGAATTTCGGCACAAGTGGCAACACACAGCATGCTATTGAGCAGATGAGTGCCAATGGGAAGATACAGACCGCTATACATTCTGGCAGCGTGGAAACAGGAAAATGGTACGATGTACAACTGACCGTAGCGGGCGATAGTGTCAAGGCATGGCTTGACAAACAACTCGTCTTTGATGAAGTACTTAAGGCAACACGCCGCTAAATATGAGCACCGCCAATTTGGCAGAATGACAGTTCCAACAGATTAGTTCTATGCTGCTCAATCCAATTCGTTATGACGATGTTAATCTAATGATATCTCTATATGCTGTTCGGACAGAGGAAGTCCCGGCTGTGAGAGATAAAACATATATAAGATAACAGGCTTGGAACCGCGGTTCTCGCCGTGGTGAATAGTGTTCACCATCTCAACAACTACTTCGCCCTCATGTATCACTTTCTCCTTGCCGTCAAGGCTGACAATGGTCAGTTCGCCCTGTGTCAATATGCCATGATTCATCACAGGGTGGTGGTGCCAGCCTAGTTTCTGACCTGAAGGAATCTCGTACTTCACGGCCACCAATTCGGGACGCCCATGGGGGTAGTCGGGCAGGTCTGCACCGTCCCAACTTTGGCTGGTGCGGATAAGTTCGGTGGAACGCACCTCCTGTGGGAGGTCGTTGTTCTGTGAGTTGTTTTCTTTACTACATGCTTTCATGGTTAAAATGTCTGTTTTTTCGTTTGTTTTTATCTTTTTCGTGATACATCTCCGGACCGAGCGAAATCCGTTGAACACAATCTAAATCTATGACGCTGCAAATCTACAGAATATTCTTTTATATCAAAGGTTTTCCTCTTATGGCACGATATAATAGGGTTAGACGGGAAGTGGGTTTGAAGCCTCCCTCTTTCTGCGCTATCGGGATGAGAACCAAAGCCGCTATGCGGTTGTTCTTCTCAATGATCATTTTGAGCACACGGATATACATTACCTTGCGAACAAGAGGTTCCAGACTTTTCCTTTCTTCTGGCTCATGGAGCTGGAAATAATACTTGCAGAGGCTTATGGAAAAGGCTTTTATCTGACTGTGGCTCATGTGAATGACTTTCTTAAGGAACAGCGTGGGAAGATACTTTTGGTAAAAGTAGAACTGCGTGAGGTCAAAAAGTGGGTTTCCGTAACTGAACCAGCCAAGGTCTATCCAGTAGCATTCCTTTCCATTGGTAATGAGGTTGCCAGTGGTGAAGTCTCCGTGAAGACAAGTACAAGGGTCAGGGATGTCGGCAAGGATGGCAAGGGCGTCCTGTTTGACCTTGTCGGAAAGGAGCTTGCTTCCCACTATCGCGTCGGCCATTTCTTTATGTATAGAAGGGAAAGCCGACGTGTCGCAGGGGGTGTTGTGGAAGGCGACAGCCTCCTGGGAGTACAGACGGGCATAATAGTCTGTCTCCTTGGGATTATCCGCTACCAGACGGCTGAACGATTTTTTTCCTACAATCTTCTGGGCAGTATAACCAAAGTGTTGTCCGTCGGTAACAAAATCGTACACGCGCGGAGTCTTCACTCCCAAGGCAAAGATGCACCTCGATTTGTCATATTCCTCCCATGGACCTTCCTTGTCGGTGTTTTTGTTCAGTTTGAGAATCACTCCAGAATGGCGGTCGGATTCATATACGTTTCCGAACAGCCCCTCTCCCTTCAGTGACCATTCCTTTATGTCTATTCTTTTGGGTTCTGCAAAGTTGTTGTCAGTGTTCATATTAATTTACCTTTACACACTTCGTTTCTTGCTGTGCAGTTGTTCCGTTTCCGTTCTGACGCAATGCTTTCCACTGCATCTGGTCGCCGCTTATGGTGCTGATTTTCCATCCGTAGTTTTCCTGTCCATTGTCAACCCAGCGGGTGCAGAGCAGGTCGCCGTTGACAAAAGCTGTCATCGTCAGGGCAAACATCAGGATTGAAAATATTTTCTTCATATTATTTACTATTTATAGGTTTGACATTTTTTTTCGTTTTTCTGTGCCAAAGGGCGAACCACACTATTGCCACGACCATGCAGAAAGCACCCAAAGAGTAGCCAATAGTATCGGATAGACCGAAAGTGAGCCTTGATACGAATAGGTAAGTGGAGCAGACAGCGGTCATAAAGAGAGCAGGTACAAGAGTGATCCAATAGTGCTTGTGCTCCTGCACCAAATAGACGGTAAGTGTCCAAAGGGTGAAGACTGCTAATGTCTGATTGAAGAAGCCCATGTACTGCCAGATGATATTGAAGCCGTCAGGGTTAGCAATCTGCCACACCAGCAAGGCGATGGAGATGGCAAAAAGCGGCAGGCAGATGTAGAGGCGTTTGCGGATGAACCGCTGGTCGACCTTCAGCCAATCGGCCACTATGAGACGAATAGAGCGGAAAGCGGTGTCACCACTGGTGATAGGTGCAGCCACCACGCCCAATATGGCCAGCACGGCACCGAGAGAGCCCAACCAATCGCGGCTCACCAAGTGTACCACCGCCGGGGCCAATGTATAAAAGCCATTAGAGTCCTCCACTAAGTCATAGCCTGGTGTAGGGTCAGCGTAGAAGAACCACATACCTATTGTAGCCCAAATCAAAGCCACCAAACCTTCGGTTACCATGGCACCGTAAAAGACACGGCGACCCATGTGTTCCGTCTTCAAGCAGCGAGCCATCAAGGGACTCTGAGTGGCATGGAAACCCGATACGGCACCGCAAGCCACGGTGATGAAAAGGGCAGGAAAGATATGATCTGTCCAATGCTCGGGGTCAGCCTCAGCACCCATATTGTAAAGGTGCGTCCAAACCTCGGGCAGATGCGGCATCTTGACGAAGAGTACCACCGCCAGCGCTACAGCCATGAAGAGCAATGCCACAGCAAATAGCGGATAGACCTTACCGATAATCTTATCAATGGGCAGCATCGTGGCAATGACATAGTAGGCGAAGATAATGATGACCCACATCATGGTGTCGCCACCTATCAAGTGCAGTATCGCCGCAGGGGAGTAAACAAACACAGTGCCTCCGACAATCAAAGTCAATAAGGTCAGAACCAGCACAACGCTTTTTGTCCACTTGCCCAAGTATTTGCCAACAAGCTCTGGCAGGCTTGCTCCGCCGTTACGCATCGATACCATGCCACTCAGGTAGT
This sequence comes from uncultured Bacteroidales bacterium, assembly GCA_905233585.1. Lineage (GTDB taxonomy): Bacteria > Bacteroidota > Bacteroidia > Bacteroidales > WCHB1-69 > UBA1205. The sequence goes on along the minus strand of CAJOFD010000012.1, from coordinate 35,637 downwards.
CGTGTACAGCACCAGCGAAAATGGTACCGAAGACAATCCATAGATAGGCTACAGGACCGAATTTGGCACCCATAATGGCACCGAAGATGGGACCCGTGCCAGCGATGTTTAGAAACTGAATCATGTATACTTTCCAGTTGGGAAGCGGTATGAAGTCTACATTGTCACGTTTGGACACGGCGGGTGTAATTCTATTGTCGGGACAGAACACACGCTCCACAAGATGCCCGTAGAGGAAGTACCCAAAAATCAAGACTGCAAGACTGATGATAAATGTAATCATATTGTTTATTATATAATTGTCATTCAAGTTTCACATCTAACGAGCGGGCAATCCCACTGCTGCCCGTTCCGTATTCGTGATTGATGGTGATGATATTGTTGTTCATGGGTAAAATATACGTTTATTGTTGGGTTTTGGAGTCTGAAACAATCGTCATGCCGAACGAGGCGGTAAAGGTTGATCCGTCCTCGTGCTTGCGCAGACCTTTCCACTTCATCTCGCCGTTCTGTATGCTCTCTAGCTCCCACCACTCATAATGTTCCTTCTGATCTTCGCCAGTGTTTTTCCAACGCATGCAGAGCAGCGTACCGTCAATGAAAAAGTTGGCATAGGCATTCACTTCGTCCTCCCACTGTCCGTCATCAGTGTGACGGAAATAAACATAGGTACCATCGGCGTTAAACTGCCAGCGGTGAAGTTGTCCATCGGTATAAACGTCATCATCACTGGTAACCTGCCCTTCCCACGTACCGAGTATAGCATTGCTATAGTCTTCATTAACCCTCACGGTACGGATGCTCTCTTCAACGGTTCTTACCACGGTGTCATCGACAATCCACAAAATCTTAAGGTCTCCCTTAGTCTCGGTGTCGGTGATAGAGGTAACTATCATTTCGTCAACAACGGTCAGATGCTCATTGACAACCATCGTGTTTTTAATCATGTTGCCGGTGATGTCCACATCAATTTCTTGATGGTCGCCCCAAAAGGAGGAAATTTCCGTGTAGGAACTCAGCGAAGCACTCAGATAACCTTTGGTGTTCGAGGTAAAAGTGATGACATACTTGTTGTTGGTCAGAGTAGGATTGCCGTTTGTTTCGGCAAGTATCCATTTGCCGATAATCTTCTCGTTGAGGTTAATGTTGTCCTGCTTGCAGGAGGTAAATAAACACATGCCGCAGATAATGGTGGCAGCAAACACTACAAACATTTTCTTCTTCATTATTTGGTCATCTATTATATCTGTTTTTTTGCTGATATCTAATCACACGCTACAAAGGTACAAAAAAAATCAATCTATAAACTAAATCTTGGCTTGAATTGCGTTACATTTCTCACTCGCACTTATTCCCGTACCTCCCCGCAGCGAGGACGCCCTGAGTCATGAGAGTGGCGCCGATGTCGGCCAACTGCTCAATGTCGGCATCCATGCCGTTGCGAATCCATGCGGAAACCACCGTAAATATCGCACCCGCCCAATACTGGCTGGAATAGTAGCGGCCGTAGTCACCCTGCTTGGTGGTCTCGTTCATGAAGTTGGCATATTCCGTGATAAGTTTTCCGAAATAGCCTGCGTCGAGCAACAATCTGTACTGTGAAGCATACGGTTTTATGGCGTTGAGCAACGCTATCCACGACTGCCGCGTCTCGGTGACGGCATCGAACTGTTTCAGTACATCGGAGAGCACTTGCGAGAGGTTGCGCATATAGCCGCTCAAGATGTCCTCCTTGCTGGTGTAGTTGCGGTAATAGGCTGTCCGCGACACGCCTGCCTTGCGCGTGATGTCGGTTACAGAGATTTCCTCGAAACGCTTCTTCTCCATCAGCAATATCAGCGCACTTTCGATGCACTCGCGTGTGATGGCATTGGCCTCGCGGTTGTTCTGTCGCAGAACCTTAAGTTTTTGAAGTTCAGTCTTTTCTTTCATTTTGCAAGATTTTTTATGCCGTTACAAATCTGCCAATTTTGTAGCATCCGATAAACCAACGTCTTGCGGTTTATATTTTTGTGATACTTTTGTATTGGTGTTACACTTGTAACAACGTTCAAATTTTAAAATAATTGTTCACATAACAGAAAATTTTTATCTTTATGGAAAAGAAAATCATTCTCATTACAGGTGCTTCTTCCGGTATCGGCAAAGAAACAGCCATGACGCTTGCCAAGCAAGGTCACCAACTCATTATTCACGGTCGTGACCCCGAAAAGACCAAAAATGTGTTCAACGAGATCATTGCCATCACAGGCAACAACGATATCGATATGTTCACCGCTGACCTCTCGTTGATGGCAGAGGTGAAAGACTTTGCCGACAAAATAGCAGCCCGCTACGACCGCCTCGATGTACTTATCAACAATGCCGGCGGACAGTTCGGCGAGACGCGCCTGACCACCTCCGAGGGGCACGAACGCACATTCGCAATCAACACGTTGGCACCGTTTCTGCTGACAAAGTTGCTGCTGCCGCTTTTGGAGAAGAGTGCCTCGGCAAGGGTGGTCACGGTGTCGTCGGCATCGTACCAGCAGGGCGGCGATGTGCCTTGGGACGACATCGAACTGGAGCACCACTATTCGCTGACCAAAAGCTACGGACTCTCAAAACGCTACGTTTGGTGGCTGATGCGGCAGTTCGCTGTGGAGCTGGAGAAACGGGGCGTGAAAAACGTGACGGTGAACACCTGCGAGCCGGGTTCGGCCAAGACGGACCTCGCCCGCGAGTCGTTGAAAGAGACATGGTTCCGTGTACTGATGTTCCTTTGGACACCGATGTTGTGGTCTCTTGAAAAAGCCGCCGCCACGAGCATATATTTGGCCACCTCGCCCGAAGTGGAAGGCAAGACAGGCGGCTTCTACGGCAAGTGTCGAGAGCTGAAAGTGAAACAGAAACTGATTTCAGCCGAGAGTCAGCAGAGGATTTGGAATTACTGCGAACAAGCGACAGCGGAGTGGGCATAAAAATCCCGCAATATAGACCTTTACCTGAAATACGAAATTGGTTTTATTGTTCTAAGAGGTAAAGAATGTAAAAAACATTTACGCTTTGTTGAATTTATCCTTGCTTTGCTTGCAACGATGGTATTCCTCCTTCATCTTCATGAAGCAATTTATATACAAAACTTGGGACTTAAATCAAAATCAGCCGCCACGTCAATATTGTTTAGTCTTTGAACAACATAGGCAGAAAGTCTGTTAAAAATTCACGCCAGCTACGCCATGTATGACCGCTATTTCTCTCATTGAATGTACAGGGGATATTTTTTTTCGCCAAATACCGATAACAGCGTTTACCGTTCTTATAGAACATATCATCAGTACCGACAAAAACATGATAGACAGCCTCTGATTGTTTGGGAAGTTGTTTTTTCCCAATTACAGGTGTAAACAATCCTATGGCACTAAATGTATCGGGTTGCAACAGAGCTATATTACATACCTGTCTTGCACCTGAAGAGAGTCCCGCAATAGCACGATAACGGCTTTCCCTCGCTACATTATATTTGTTTTGGATAAATGTTTCCAATTCATCGAAAGCAGCCTCAAATCCTCCGGCACAAAGATTCGGATAATTCAGTATGTTGCGGATAAGATTGGTGCGTTTGCCTTTCTGTATTCGTTTGACCACATTGCAATCAGGCATAACGACTAACATCTGAGGAATTCTGCCTTGTGAAATCAAGTTATCCAATATATCTGCCGCTCTGCCATGTTCCACCCAACGAAGTTCATCGCCACTGATACCGTGAAAAAGGTAGAGAATAGGGAGAGGGCTTTCTGTTTCAGTAGAAGTTCGATTTGGCACATAGACAAGCAAACGACGGCTAATGCCCTGTTTATCGCTGTAATAAGAGAGAGTGTCAATGCGTCCCCGTAGGCTCTCGGGTGCATGCAGATAGAGGTTAGTTCGTGGAGTGCCTCCTACAGCAAACAAACTGACTTGATGCAGCAATACAAAGGTAGAATCAGGATTCTGCGGGTCGTGGGTGCGTTTGCCATCAACTATGAAAGTATAAAAATATACCTCCGGTTGAAGTGGTTCAGTTGTGTAAGTCCATATACCGATACTGTCACGATACATCTTTACCTTGCGAGTTTTCTCCCCGAAAGGCGAATGGTCTTCGTACTTCAACAAGCAGTCACTCTCTACACTAACCCGCTTTGCATAAGGAGCATATAGACGGAAAGAGCCAGAATGGTCATCATGAATTTCTGGTGACACTATGTTTTGTGCTGCGATGTTCATGATCACAAAACATAACAACAAAAAGCAATAATATCGTCGCATTATTCAAAGATTTCGTAGGTTTAATACACCAATCGTATGTTATCTACCCATACTATATTGCCTGCACAACCTGTGAACGGTTCATGACAGCCTGCAGATATTTGCAGTATAAGGTGTGTGGGTGTAGCATCCGCTTTGTAGTCAGTTTCCTGAATATACACCATCTTGCCTTTAGAGTTGCGTGCCATGAAGCGTGTGGTAGATAGTGATTCCCATGGTTTGTAGTCCTTTTTTGTGCTGATGTTGCCGTAGCGTATGGGCAGACGGTAGTTGTTCTGCCATTCGCTGACAATCCCTGTGATATGTTCTGATGCCGTACCCACGCGGTATGCGAAGATATTGCCCTCCTCGTCTTCCCATCGGTGTTGCAGGAAGAGCACTATTTCGCCCTCGTCATGTCCTTGTACGCTTTTTACTTTGGCAGACGCATTGGCTCTCTGCATGATGTTGCTTTCCTGAATATACGCTTTGTAGTCCAGCATCAGTGCTTTCGGGCGTTTGGTGAAACGCATGCCCATGTCAATCGCCTTTGCAGGGTCTTTGGCTCCGCTCATGCCGACAGGGTCTGAAAGTCTGCCTGTGAACAGACTGCCGGTGGCAAGAGCCTTGAGATCGATGCCTATAGCGGTCACAGTCTGCAGTGTTGTTTTCAGTTTGCAGCACCAGCCGTTGCCGCGTTTCTCGGGCATTACCGAATTGGCAGCCTTCTCTACACCCATTACTTTGGCGTATGCGTTGCTTGTACCCCAAGGTGATCCGCCCTTCCCGTAAGGATAAGGCTTATTCTCACGGATGGTGTCGCGAGGTCCGATGACATATAAGATGCGAGTATTGCCGCCGAGCAGAAATGACTCTCTGATATATCTCACTGCCCATGAGTCCATATTGCCAAAGGGTAGATATTCCACCTTTTCTTGAGCAGAGAGATTTATTGAAACAGATAACAAAATTACAATAAGGAAGATAGTAAAAAAGACAGATACAATACTATGTAACTTTGGGGTTTCAATGTCATATTCGTTTTCTATCCGCATAGATATTATTTTTTATTCTAACAAGAGACAAATCATTTTGCTATTTTGCAGTCCGCTAACTCTTCATTAAGCATTTGCTCAAATTGTGTTACAGAATTGGATAGTGCATATCGTTTGGCGGACTTGTAATATAATTCGCCAATAAACTTGCGTTCAGTAGGGTGGTCGAGCCAGTAGTCAATTGTGCGGGCGAGATCTTTCGGGTGTCCGGGTTTGAAAAGACTGCGACCATCAAGGGCGAACTGCGGGGTAGCACTCTTGTCAGAATTGGCAATGACGGGTACCAAACCCGTAGCGAAAGCCTCAATACACGAGATGGCTTCGCTTTCCATATCGGAAGTATGCACATAAAGGTCGGTCATACCGAGGTGGTGTATCAACTCTTCTTTGCTAAGGTAAAGAAACATAGGTTTGTTGGGCAGAGATTCGCCTAAAGCGACATACTCGTCATATTTGGGACCGCGTCCTGCAAAAGCGAGTTGAATTTTATCGGCGTATTTGCTGTATTGCACGGCATTGATGAGCACATCCTGTCGTTTCTCGCCCGACAGTCTGCCAACCATAGTGATAAGTATCTTGTCTTTCAACTCGGCTGTTTTCTCAGGTCGGCCTTGGTCTATAAACCGATGCCCAGCCTCAAGAAAATCTTCTTGTATGCCATTAGAGATGACATGAATCTTGGCGTTGTAGCCACGCTCAATGAGCATGTGCTTCATAAACTCTGATGGAGTATGTATATGACGGAACTTATAATAATGCCAATTGCGGAAATTGCGATAACTCATATTTTGTATCCACTCTACTTTGCCCAAAGCTACCGAAGACCATAAGTTTTCAGGTTGAATATGAAAAGCACCGGTGTTGGCTTTTCCGAGTTGTTGGGCATAGTGACTTGCATACATCTCTAATCCAAAGGGCATAAAACTATGCACAATGTCCGCCCACAAAACCGCTTCCTGTATTACCAATTTTGACCCTCTGAATATGGTGCCGAAAGTGAAACCATGTTTTTTGATAAGCGGATTAAAAAAAGGCACTTTGTATTCTTGCACGATATATTTTTGCGTAACCTCAACAGGTAGAATTTTTCCCTCATCATCTGTTTCAGGCGGGTCGGCACATAGTATTCTTACCTCATGCCCCCTGTGACGAAGCTCGGAAGCAAAACGTTTCGCAGAAATACTAGTGCCGTTATTATTGGTCTCGTATGTATCAATTACAAAAAGAATTTTCATCCCATAAATTTTTAAGGCTGCAAAATTACATTATTTTTTGCAACGTAGAGAATTCTATATATCGTAAATTTTGTTCTATTATTCTCCTCGGTTTTTATTAATTCAAATAAAACTACTATCTTTGTATTTTAACAATGTACATTTATGAGTTTACAAAGGAATAAACAAAATTTTCAGATATTCAATACGGAAAAGTTGGAGTCGAACTTAATATTGGAAAACGGATTTTTGCAAGTGGTTGAATACAAACCTGGATTAGAAGTCTATCCTAAATATTTCCGAACTGACAAATTTATTGTAGAACTGCTTGTGAAAGGTGAGATGCATGCTCAAATCAATCTGCAAGATGTGCATCTTAAAGCACCTTGTGTGATAGCCATACTTCCTGATTTTGTTTTGCATGTTGATTTCGTATCTGAAGATTGCGAAACGTACGAATTTGTTTACGACAGACGTTTTGTGAAAGATATGCAGATGACAGATTATTCTTTCCGTATTCTCCAGACGGTGCGTTTTATGCCATACAGCAGTCTTACTGCAGAACAACTGCAGATATCCGAACAGTATTTCCGTCTATTGCAAAATGTCTTACGCCGTCAGGAAGATTTTAAGAAGAGGGAGTGCCTGTTGAAACTGACCGTTTCGTTTTTTCATTATTTGCAGAGTTGTTTTTCAGAGTATTTTGACGGAATGGAATCGATATCGCGTTCTAAACAACTGACCGCCGATTTTATAGATTTGGTTAAGAAACATTATCATGAACAGAAACAAATAGCGTGGTACGCAAATGAGTTGTGTATCTCGACAAAATATCTTATAAAAATAGTAAAGCAAACAACAGGACGGACTATAAAGGACTGGATAGACGATTATACGATATTGAACGCCAAGATACTTCTCTCTACATCGAACTTAGATATCAAACAAATAACTGACAGGATCGGTTTCAAGAACCAGAGCCATTTCGGTACCTTCTTCAAAAGCCATGAAGGCGTGAGCCCAGCTGGATTCAGGAAGAAGCAGTAGTTTACTTGCTCATAAAGCGGACGGTGTAGGTGAGCGACTGCTGGCGGTCGTTGCCGTGGAAGCCGTGACCTGAGAAATAAACTACTAATGTCTTTTTCATGTTGTCTCCTTTCTGTTGGTTGTTTGAATTGTTTGTTTTCTGCGCGAAAGCCGCGAGCATCCCGCCCACGAACATTGCAATTATAAATACGTTTTTTCATATTTTACGTATAAATGATATTTTAAGAAGGCAAATTATTGCTACTATAGGTAAAACGGGTAAGTAATTTAATACCATATACAGACCAATATGGTACTTTTTCTATGCCCGTGCGGACACGGGGAATATCCAGCAAGAGGAACGCTGATGTCATAAAAATCGCCACCCAAATGAACTGGCCGTAAATCTGCTTAAGTGTCACACTCATTATCGACAGAGAGAATCCGTCCATATTCGCAAACCAACTTTTGTCCACCTGCGTCAATGTCAGATAACTGCCGTAACGGGACATGTTATCAGCCATGAAGTGTTGAAAAAGCGAAGTATACAACCCATAACCAGACGCACCTGCAAGGTACATGTGAATGACATTGAATATGAACAATACCATGAAAAAATGCCATAAGTCATGCACGCTCTCATGCAATGACCACATGAGCGAGATTGTCAGGATAGCACAGGCACAGCCACGAAGAGCCAAAGCCGGACGGTATTGCTCAATCGGAACATTCACGTCCATCCAAAAATACATACAAAGTCCATAAGCCAAAAGGCAACCAAAGCCAAGTGCAAAAAGTTTCCACACTTTCCATTTTTTGTGTCCAAGCCACCTTAAACAAATCAAAACACCCACATATATACCCGGCAATGCCCATAAAGCAAGACCCGTTTTTGTATGTTCCTCCAAACCTCGCACTTCCGTCCAATAGATTTCTTCCAATGTATGTTCTGCACCCAGCAACAACTCGGCAACAACCGTTATCAAAAGTATCGGTAACACATTCTTGTACTTGAAAATCTGCAACGAAACATACGGATTTTTGACTGTCTTCAGACGATAGAGTATAAAGGCTAACAAAATCAAGCCAATAGCAACTAACCACCTGAGACGAGGCGACTGCAACCACATGAGATAATCGCCATAAACAAGAAAATAACTGACAATAAGCATCAGGAAGCTAATTAACAAACCGGTCAGGATGTCAATATCTTTAAGTGGCATTCGTTGGGGCATCGGACAGAACGGTTGACAAAGCAACAACTGCAGTAAAACGACGAAACACATTGTACCAATGGTTAGCACATGCATCATCTGCCAATTGAGATGGAATGCCACAACTGCAGCAAGCCATGCACTACCAGTAATAGCAGTCAGCAGAACTATATGTAAAACAGGAAAGAAAATACCAAAATCTCTTTCGGGATTGTGCCATAGTTGGATATTGCTCATACACTCAAATGTGCCTTGTATCTTGGCTATGCCTGCGAGGAAACATACAGGCAGAAGTATCGCCATATCGGATGTACGCATGGTAATGAAATTGCAAATGCCAATAATTACGGCAGCCCCACAAAGCAGTTGCTGATTGGTAAAACGGAATTTCATTCGGAAAAGCATCGGAAACCATACCGCCATGCCTGCCAAACCAGTGTAAAGACACATCAACAGGTCTTCAATCATTAGTTCTGTCGTACCACGAACAGACTCCAACGCCCCGAGATAAACACCACCGGAAAACTGGAAACAAAACACCATGACCACATATATCCACGGCCGAATACTACGTGGCACCCATCCACGAAACATGGGCATTGAAAAACTAATAGAAGATTGCATATCAATTAGTATTTTACCTCACATTCCACACTATAGCCGGCTTTGAGACGGGCAAGGTCATCGGAACTGTTCTCGTCTAACAAAATATGAATCGTCAAACGCTGCTCTACCTTGACAAAGTTGCCTGTCGCATTGTCAATAGGAATGAGAGAGAAAGCACTCCCCGTAGCATTGGACAAACTCTGTACACGTCCTTTATATATCACGTCCGGCACAGCATCCACACGAATGATAACTTCGGCTCCTTCTTTGATATTCGGCAACTGGCTTTCCCTGTAATTGGCTTCAACCCATTTCTGATTTTCATCCACGATACTGACGAGTGTCTGACCCGAATTAACCAATTCACCGATATTAATATCCCGTGCACCAACTACACCGGAGTGCGAAGCGATAATATAACAATAAGAGAGATTCAATTCCGCCAACTCAACAGCGGCCTGTGCCAATTCAACAGCCGCTTCAGTTGCCGATAGATTATAGCCTTGCTCGTCCTTGACGTTACGTTGCATGTCAATGGTATGACATATCTGCTCATAACGGGCTTGTGCAGCGAGATAGTCCGTATGTATTTGTTCGTAAAGTTGTTGCGAAATCGAACCTGTCTTCAATAGTTGTTCGTAACGATGGTCTTCGCGAGCCAGATTGTCCATATTCGCTTTTGCCTCGGATTTGGTTGCTTCGGTAATATGAATGTTTGAATTCGCCGTACGAATCGATGTGCCCGCTTGCCTGCTCTGCTGACGGACACGTGCCAAGTCGCTCTTCGCTTGTGCCAAACGCAGACGGAACTCGCTATCTTCAAGAATGACAAGCGTATCGCCTGCTTTCACATGCTGATATGCTTCAAAACGAATCTCCTTAATAAAACCTTGTACCCGTGTATTCTGCGGTGCAATATACTGGCACACACGGGCATTGTCGGTGTACTCAATAGAACCGAAATGAGTAAACTGCAGCACTCCGTAAATAATACCTACTATAAGCAGAAGAACAACAACACTATTGTAAAGATACTTTAGAATATGGGATTTATTCATGTTTAACCCTATTATATTTTTTATTAATACTCGGAATATTATAGGGTGCCCCCACGCCTTTACCAAGGCTAAACAATGTACAAATACAAAATGATATGCAAAAATACAAAAAATTTTTGATATCGGCTATAGTTTCTATAAATTTGTATAATTTAGTGAAAATCAATGACTATGATTTTACACATCATAAACAAATTCATTGTAAAAAATCGGGGAAAATAGAATAAATCCGACAAAAAATCTCATTTTCTTACCTAATGAAATAATCTTCTATTATACCGTTTTCTTAATTATTTTCGCGGGGTTTCCTGCCACTACCACATCATCGGGTATGTCGTGTGTTACCACACTGCCAGCACCGACTATCACACGGTTGCCGATGGTTACTCCCGGACAAACAATTACACCGCCGCCTAACCAGCAATCGTCACCAATACGAATAGGCAAGCCCGTCTCTATGGTTTTGCGGCGTTCCAAATAATCATGCGGATGGTCAGGAGTCAGCAATTGACAATTGGGACCTATCAGCGTATGGTTGCCGATAGTGATACCACCACCATCCAAAAATACAGCATTGAAATTAATGACCACACCTTCCCCAAGGGTTATTCTATCACCGTGGTCGCAATGAAAAGGCGGAATAACAAGTGCTGAAGGGTGAGCATTAGGCAGCAAGGCCAGCATGCAACGACGAAACTCCTCCATATCCCATGCACCACATCGGTTAAAATCCCGCATTGCGTAATAAGTATGTAAAATGCGTGTTTGTATTTCCTTGTCCGTATAATCATACGGCAGGTTATTAAGCATTTTTTCGTATTCGGTCATAACTTTGCTTATAAATTTCTTTTTACGGATTCAACTGACAAAATTATAAAAAATATTAGCAGGATTATCAAATAAAATCTCTTAATCTAAATATTTCACTTTGTTGAATAGCATTTATTTTATTTTCATATACACACGAAATCTTTCTATCGGGCGATGGATTTATAGTGTTTCCACGCAAGGGCGGCATAGCAATAATAAGAAGTTTGTTTTGTAGGCAATAAAGTATAGTGAAAATGTTTTTCATAGGCATGGGTACGTATCAAATCTATATTCCCGCACCCCGGATCTGCCCATACACAACCGCGATTGTATGCGGTTGCAGCCAAATACACCTGTTCTTTTATCGGTAAGGTTTCTATGCCTTGCCGAATATATTCTCCTTTTTTATTGCAAGAACCGTATGAAATATATAAGAGACGAAGAAATACGCCCACATAAATTACTTGCCATTCCTCCTTTTGCAGTCTTGAAATCCGTATTTTTCTGGCTATAGCATTGTCTGCCGTATCAAACCACAAGGCATACTTGCGTGCCAAACCGTTTTTCATCCATGCCTTTTCCATTTTCTCAACAAAAGAAGGTTTCATTTGAAACCTGCCTATAGAAAAATCGAAACTATTTGTTCCCAAGACAATATAGGTACCATAATTTGCCGCTGTTTCCAAAACATCCTGCAAACGGGAATAACGTTCCATTTCAGGCCACACCACAGCCTCTGCAATAAGAGGGTCTATATCAAAATCTTTCCATGTGTCATACCAAGAAGCGGCGACTCTTGGAGGAGTCGCCGCTGAAAGAATGACTGATAGTATTAAAGTTTGTAAGAACATAAAACTATCTGATATTTGAAATTGCCATCTCCCGTATCTTCGGTAGCAAGATGTATCCACAAAATGGCATTTCCGTCTTTTTTCCATGAAACGGGGAACACTTGATCACCCTCTGGCAATTGAATAAAACCACCCTCTGCATTATAATACACTGTTCTTTTTCCGTCTTGGGAGGTCCAACTTGTGCTGGCAGGAGAAGCCTCACTTTTCTGACTATTTAACTTTTTAAATTCTTCGTTACTTACAGGTTCCCAACTGCCAGTGGCTATAGCACCGCCACTTCCTTTTGTAACACCGCCCTTGTGTTTATACACTTGTCCGTTTCCGTCCATTGCAAAGAAATATTCCCCTGCAAGAATAGCATCAAAATAAGCGGGACTATAAACACAAAACTCCGGCCACCACGGACTAAGACCATGATGATAACCGTTATCATCAACATGTCTGTTGCCTTCATTCCCCATGCTTAACAAATCCACATATCCATAAATTTCTTCTTTGTACATCTTCGGATAATCGGAAGGAAATTCACTATAGGCATTTGCCAACAAATCGCCTGCATCTATCACCAAATTGAACGGTTCTCTCCACAATGCACATTCAGGAATTATACCGTCTTCAATAGCCTGGCGGTTCAATTTTATCAACTCCGGCAAATTGTTCTTCAACGTATTGAATTGTTTTTGTATCGTATTTACCCATGCCTTTGCCGCTCTTTCACGATAGGACATAATCATTTCCAAGGCTTCCCAATATAGCGGATTATACACGGCAGCATTGTTGGTTTCATAAATCTTTTTCTTGATTTCCAAAACTTTTTTGCGTTCTGAAGCAGCAAATTTTGCATCGGCTTCTGCATCTGGTATTTCCATTAGTTTTTGCACCTGCTGTACATAGTTGGTAAGTTTTTGTTGCATTTCCAAAATAGGGCTCATGCTTCGTTGCATATTTGACATAGCCCCCATCAAACCGCCCATGTTCATGCTATTCATCGCTGCCTCTTGAGTTTCCTTTTTTATCTTTTGTTCAAAGGCTTTGGCTTCATTTTTGAAAGATGGGTTTTTGGCTGCTTCCACTTTCTGATAGGCTTCCGCTTTGCTGTATATAGCCTTCATCTCCGGACACATCTGATCAGGATTTTTTGTATTTTTGGCTTGGGCACGTGCAGCCTTTTTCATATCTTCGGCACTTACACCCATATATTTGCGAATGCCGGCGGCATTTTTGTCATAAACGGCACAAGTAGCCTCTATTGTTCTTGCCATTATTTGGTCTTCGCTCATATTCTCCAAATCGGCAGCCTGTTTTTCCAAGTCGTCAGGATTCAAACCGCCCAAAGCGGCTTTGGCGATCTTTTCCGAAATACGCTGTTGTTCGGCTTCCGTCATATTGCCTTTTTCAATCAAGGCCAATTCTTCGTCCGTAAGTCCGTAGGCTTCTTTCAAAGCCTTGTTGCTGTTTTTACGCCATAGCAATGTCTCTTGATCTTCACAAGTGTTGCTTTGATTCAATTCTTCGGCACGAAGCGTAACCGCCTTAATGGCCTTGTAATATTTTATTTGATTGGCTTCTACCGGATTGATAAGTTCGGAGGCAGAAGGCACTGTCGGGAATTCGTTCATCAGCGGTATAGGGAATTTGGCAGAAGAAGGTGTTACCACGCCGTCCCAACCGAAAGTGCTGGAACGCTTTGGCGGCAAAGCCTGTTCTCCTGAAGCAATAGCATTTGGGTCATCATCTCCCTGTGCCTGTACATTCATATTCCGCGTGTTTTCTGTATTCCCTCCCATTGCCTGTTGCAGTTTGTTCAAAAAACTCTGTGCAGTAAGCTCTGCTGTACCAAATGCCAGCAAAGCACCAATCATTAACAATATCTTTTTCATTTTTCTATTTTTTTAATTATTTATTAAGTTTTTCTTTCAATGTTTTTTGCACATCGCTGTTTTCAAGAATTTTTTCAGCCTCTTGCATTGATTCTTTCAATGATTTTTGCAAGCCAAGTCCCATATAAAATTTGATATGTGCAGGATTTTCATCATAGGCTTCTTCCAAAGAAACGGAACAAGCATAGAATTGGTTGTTCATACGGAATCCGAAATCCGAAGGATCATATTGGGCTTGGAATATTTGCTCAAAAGTCAATTCTTGCATGGCTGCCTCCAAAGTTTCAGCATCACCGTCAAAACCCTTAATGATTTTGCCGTCTTGTGCTTTGGATTTTATCAGATTGAAGACTCTTTGCACGTACGCCTTATATTCATTGCCGTCAATCTCTCCACCGTCTTTTCTGACAAATACGGCAGTAACGCGTTTGCCTTTACCGTTGTCCCCATAGAAATAATCTTTGCCTTTTGCATTTTGTTCAAGATAATCAAAATTTGGAGTAATGTCTTTTAAAGACAATCCATAACCTTCTTGCAATACATTTTGTGCTTTTTCTATGCCTGACATTTCCTTAAAGGCTTTTGCCACAAGTTCGTCTGCATTTTCATTTCCTGTAGATATATCTGCAGAATTGTCTGAACCACAAGCCCAAAGCAATAGAGAACCTATTGTAAGGGTTACCAATAATATCTTTTTCATTTTCCTTAACAATTAAAAAATTAGCATTTTATTATTTCTTTACAAATTCCACTCTGCGGTTTTTTGCTCTGCCTTCGTCAGTGGCATTGGATGCAATAGGTTCATGGGAACCTTTTCCCACTGCTGTCAAACGTGATTTGGCAATATCCAATTTCACCAATTCGGCAACAATGGCTTCTGCTCTTTTCTGGCTAAGCGGGTCATTAATCTTGTCGCTGCCTGTTGCATCGCAATGGCCTTGTACTTCAAATGAAAGGTTGGAATTCTCTTTCATCAGTTTGGCAATACGGTTTATTTCCACCATAGATTCGGGTTTAAGGTCTGCCTTGCCTGTTTCAAAAGTGATGGCATAGGTTACGATTTTTCCCTCAGAAGCCAGACGGTCATACAATGGCACTGCACCCTTGGCAATACGGATATTCTTGAAATAGAAAGGTCCTTCGTTGGAAACCGAACGGAGATTCATTCGGGTAGGACGTTTCACATTGGGCAGGTTTATCATACGCACGCCATTTACATAATATTTGTAAGCACGCTTATTGAAAGATATTGCAATGTGCAACCAAGTATTCGGTTTGATGAGAGGAAGCAGGTTTTTACCGGGAGCCGATGCCTCTCTCCTATCATCTGACGGAGTCGAATAAGAACAACCCACATCTGCACGGAAATCGGCCTCTATTTCATCACTATTATAATCAGGATTTACACCTGTTACAACAATCTCATTTCCATCTTCGTCCAATAACACTACATCAACCCAATTGTTGTTAGATTCACCGTTTTTGTCTTTAGACCAAACGTCAAACTCTATGGTGAAATCTTCTGGCAGATAATTGGCTTCTTTCATCAATGGGGTGATAGCAGTATGCCAGCCTTGAACTTTTATCACTTGTTGTCCATTCAAGGTAATGATTTCACATTCTTCCCCGCCGACAAAATCCCAATGGGAAGGATATTCACCTACCTTTTCGTTTTCTACAGGGTCATCAAAGAAAATTTCATCACCGGGAACAAAATCGCTCTTTGTATAACTTGTCTCTGCTTTCGGTGTTGGGGTTGCCTTGGCAGCAGGTGCCGTAGTGGCTTCGCTACCGGGCTTCTTTGCACCGCAGTCTTCACAGAACTTGCCGGTATTGCCTTCCTTTCCGCACTCTTCGCAGGTCCAACCCTCTGCTGTTTTGGCTGCAGGCTGGACTGCACCGCAATTGGCACAGAATTTACCTGTATTGCCCTTGGCTCCACAAGCAGGACATTTCCAGTCCTGTTCCTTTTTGGTTTTTTTTTCACCGTTTGTCTTTTCTTTTTCCGCTCTGGGAGTATTCGCCCTGTTGTTGATGGCATTGGTAGTGGCATCTACGGCTGCATTTTCAGCACCTTCTAAGGCACGGTCTATTGCTCCTTCAGTTACACGTTCGGTTTGACGAACGGCTGCGTTTTTTGCCGCATTTTTGGCAGCATTACCCAATTCTTTCCAAATTTGAGCATTTGCCGACAACATCATCGTTACGGCTGCAAAAATCAAAATGTACTTTTTCATTTTAGGTTAATTTTGTTTATTTTTTATTTATTTGTCATTTCATTGCAAAAAAAAACGCAAATACGCCTATTTTCAGGCATATTTGCGCAAAAGAAAATATTTAGAAGAGGTTTTTACCCCCCCCCGTTTACAAACAATTGAATATCAGTTATTTGTATTAATGTTCTATTGATATGGTATGTATTGTCCGACATTTTTTGTATCTTATTGTTTGTTTTTGCAAAGATATATATTTTTTTATTATACTCATCTAATCATATCAAAATATTTTCCATATTTTTCTCTTGGTATAAAAAAAGAGAGCCACAACATGTGACTCTCTGTGTTTTAATCAGGAATTTATTATTCCACCATCAATTTTTTAACAGTATTGCCCATACGTACAAAATACATACCTGCAGGCAATTCGCTTACATTGACAGTTACAGATTCGTTTACATGGTTAAATTGTTTAACCACTTGTCCCATCATATTGATGAGTTGGATGTTTTCTGTATTTTCGATACCGTCAATTGTAACTTGGTCTTTTGCAGGGTTAGGATAGATACGGATTTCGTTGTTTCCTGCCATTTCATCTTCAATGCCTAAACCGCTCTTATAGATACGTCCGTCTGAATGTAACAACCATATTTCATTTAATGGTTGTGCTATGGCAAACCTGCTGTAGTTTGCAGCAACAAGACTTTCAGTTCCGCCGAGTACAAGTCTGCCGTCATAATAATCCAGTCTTGGCATTGCCATTTGTGCATAAGGGTTAAAACTGAACGGGAATATTGTTGCAGCCTCCGGTTGTCTTATATCTTCGGTAATTGTAAGCATTACTGATGAATCAAGGAACAAATAATTGCTATTATCCATTTTGAAATCCGACCCCATAGTAATGTTGCCACCCATCATCCAAACACCGGCAGCACTTGTCGGATTAATATCAAACAGTGATATAATCTCATAGAAACCATAACTGCCGTTGCTCATTTCTATGCTATTGTTTCTAATGTTGCCGCTTTTGAGATTGACATTTGCTCCTTCATAGAACACTATAGGCATACCAAAGTAATTGCTCAATATATCGGTATTTTCCATTTCGAAGAAAGTTTTCTTAACGGTAGGCATTGGTCTATACATTTGGTTGTCAAGAGTGAACAACATTCCCTCAAACGTATTTTGTGAGAAAAGCGTATTGCTGAATTTCAGACTGTCAGTGGCATAAAACATAACCGGCATATACCGACCTGCATAAATATAATTGTCGGTAAATTTGCAATTGTTGACGGTTACATTGGTTCCTTCTACAAAATTACGGATTTCAAAATTATTCATTATAACATTGTTTATCTCAATATCCGCATCAGGATAGAAAGATCTTCCATATGTAATAAAAGTTTCATAATTAGGATTGTTTAGTGCTGTATCCAAAATAAAATAATTGGTATCTCCTTTTTTACCGAATGTAAGTTCACCAGCAACCCCTATTACATAATCATAATTACTGTTGCTTATTGCTTCACTTAAATGAATGTTTTTACCGTATGGATATATTTCAGCGAAAAAAACTTCAACATAATCGGTAAACACATAATTTTCTGTCAGATAATAAGTACCCACACCATTTGACATGTACACGGCAGCATCAAGGGTACGAAAAGCGGAATCTACAGAAAGACCGTTATTGTTATCATTTCCATTTATGGCATCTATAAAATAGGTATTCAAGTGAGCCTTTTCGTTTATTACAAAATTGTAAAAACCTTGATCAAACGGATCGTCACCGTAAACAACAAAATAATAGGTTGTTGATGGAGTTACTCTTAGCAAATAAGGATCTTCTTTAATAACATTTTTATTGTTGTCCAACAACGTATAATCCACAATAATAGAATGTACAGAATCATTCACATTTATCATAATATAATTTGCCGTATCGGAAGTTGTAAACTGGTAACCTTTGACGTAGGACAAATTATTCACACTTGGGAAAAGAATAGGATCGTCTGCCGTTAGGGAATCCACAATAAATACCCCTGTATTTATCGGACTATAAGTCAATGTCTTGTAGGTTACGGCATTAAGAGTTTCAACATTGAAAGTAAAGACATCCGTCAATGTTGTATCCGCATCAAAATTGTTCCAAGATGCTACAAGTATACGATATGTGCCTGCTTCATCTATCTGAATACCTTCTTCGCTATAGCCGATAAAATTGTATTCATTGTCAAGAATATACATACTTACATTATACATACTTACATTCCAGTTGGTATCGTAAAACATATAGTGTCCTGCTGGTATATGCATGGTATATGCTTTCACTCTATTCATTTCTATCAGGATAGGGTCGCCCCATTGGTCCAAACCTACCGAATCATATACAATAGCATCGGCATAGGTAACAGAATCGGTAAACATTGAGAATGTTTGTGGAGTGTAGGTAAGTTCTCTTATCTTTTTCGCATTAATGGCATTCAAGATAAGCGTATAGCTCCTATCCGAACCATATACACCGCTACTAAACGATGTTGCTATTACATAATAGGTACCTGCAGGCAATTCCGCTACAATACGGCTGCCGTTACCACTGCCATTATAGTCATCGTTGTAATCAACTATCTCAAAATTGGCATCCAACAAATACAAATAGCAATCCCAACCGCCCGAAAGCATTGAAATAATCCATAGATTCTCTTTAGTCGAAGTAAAAGAATAGCCTTTGGCATAACGCCCTTCGCGTACATCTTTTAAGATTTTGTCTGAATTCAACAAGGTATCTTTTACAGACACTGGCAATGTTGATGTGTTTAGCGGCTGATAAACCAAATCTCTTGCATAGGCGGAATCCGCACTACTTTGTGCTTTTGCAGAAAAAAATCCCGCAACACAAAACGTTAAAATAAATATTATTTTTTTCATTGTAAAATAAGTTTGATTATTAAATATTTAAAAAATTATACATTCACAAAATCATTTTTGCAAAAATAGCATTTTTATACATTACAATTGATTTTTTTTTTGTCTTTTATGTCGTATAAAATACAAATCCGTCCATATTGGGGATATTATTTTTTTTTATACCTTTGCATTATTATCAATTTTTTGCAAAAAAACAACAATATGGAAAATATAGAAACAGACGAAACCGGTCAATCCCAACAACAACGCCCCTCAATGTTGCTTGCTCTTTGTATTTTAACCATCATCAACAACGGTTTTTCCATACTAAGCGGCTTGATGTATTATATTTTGTACAACAAATTGCCTGCCATATTGGAAACCTTTAGTGAAACCATGTCGGAAAAGATGCTTGAAATCAATGGAAATGAGAACATTTTTGAGGAAGCCATCAATTTAATAGTCAATACACCGAGAATTTATTATCTTTTGTTGGTTTTGGTGGCTGTATTGGCCATTGTCGGGGCTATTTATATGCTAAAACTTAAAAAATTGGGTTTTCATTTTTACATTATATCCCAGATTTTGGTGTTGGCCTTGCCAATGATATTTATCAGTGTCAAATCTTTCAGTTTCGGCGGATTTGTCATATCTGCCTTGTTTGTTTATTTGTATAGTAAACATTTAAAAATAATGGATTAGTTATGGCAATTCAATCTTCAGAAATGCCCTTGACGCCAGAAGGACGTGTTTATCATCTCAATCTTTTACCCGAAGAATTGGCAGGCAATATCATCTTGGTCGGCGACCCCAGTCGTGTTGCCACTATATCCGCATTTTTTGACCATATTGAGATACGAAAACAAAATCGGGAAATAGTTACTCATACCGGCTCCTTTCAAAACAAACGTATCAGCGTTATTTCAACGGGCATGGGAACAGACAACATAGACATTGTCCTTAACGAATTGGATGCCCTTGTCAATATCGATTTGCAACACCGAACCGTCAAATCCCGACACACCGCTTTGAATATTGTGCGCTTGGGAACCTGCGGCGGATTGTTGCCCGATATGGAAATAAACTCTTTTGTCGCCTCCCAATATTGCTTGGGAATGGACGGGCTATTGCATTTTTACCTCCACGACAAAAAAATACGCAATGCCGAAATAGAAGCGGCTTTTGCAAAAGCAACCCAATGGAAACCCTCATTTGCCGAACCCTATTCCGTCAAATGTTCCGATACGATGATGAACAAACTAGCTTTTGACATGAGAAAAGGAATAACTTTGACAGCCTCGGGGTTTTATGCACCGCAATGCAGGGTATTAAGACAAGACTTGGCTTTTGAAGATTTTTGCCCCAAATTGACAGATATTGTTTGTGAAAACCTGCATTTCACCAATATGGAAATGGAAACATCGGCCTTGTATGCCCTTTCAAAAATAATGGGACACAATGCTTTGACCATTTGTGTAGTGATTGCCAACCGCATGCAGAAAACATTTGCCAAAGACTATCACCCGTCTATGGAAAAACTGATAGAGACTGTTCTAACCCGATTCTAAAGACCAAATGCAGCAATGAAAGTAAAAAAACGTTTTTTCATTTGGCTATTTTGTTGGCTCACACCTTGTTTTGCCCTTGCCCAAACTACCCAAGAGCAAGACAAAGACACCAATGCCACGCAAATGGAAAAACGAGACGGACTGAATTACGCTCCTACAGCATTTTACCTTCTCAACCCCGATATGCCCGATTATGCCGTATGGCAACCGATTGATACCTCTGTATTCGGAGCTTATAATGATGATATAAGTTTGTTTTCCAGAAATTTATATGCAGGCTTGGGACAATTCGGGCAAGCCCAGCATAGTCTGAACTATTCTTTTGAAAAATGCCATGGATTTTGTTTCAAACCCAACTATTTCCAAAACTACATCAGAACAATTTCCACATGGAAAATGTATCATTTGGAAACAGTTTATTCCAAAGTCGCCTACGATTTTTTGTCCGGCAAAGAACATCATTTTTCGGCAGAACACGCCCAACAGATAAGAGATGACCTGCATTTCAACCTCGGCTTGGAAACCATTCTTGCAGACGGACGCTATGTAAGACAAGGCACAAGAGATGTGAACGTGGGAGCAGGTTTGCACTACCTAATGCCCAACAGAAGATACGGCTTCAAAATTTATTATGCTTTCAGTATGATAAAAGTGGACGAAAACGGAGGCATTGCCGCCGACAGCCTTTGGAACTCTTCTACAAGCAATCCAAGGTCGGTAGAAGTGAAACTCTTGCAAGCACAAAATGACAACAGATTTCATCAAATATTTTTCAGACACTATGTGTCTTTGTCGCTGGCAGAAAAAGAAGGCAAAAAACGGATAAATCTCGGCTATATCGTTCATGATATTGATTTTATAGCCAACAAATATCAATATAGTGACTATCATTTGGATTCCAACTATTATTCTTTATTTGTTTTCAGAACAGATTCCACACTTGACAAAATTAGGGTGAAACAATTGCGGAACAATATTGCATGGGCTAATTTTATGCCCGAAGATTCTTTGCCTGACAAACCCTATATTTTACATATCAGTGCGGGTATTTCACACACTTTCAACCAAGTGAGAGATGCGGCAGAAATATATTCCGACAATCAATTCACTCCTTGGGGCATGGTGTATGCAAAACTGTTCAATCGCTTGGAAATAAAGGGTAAAGTACAAACAACCCTCAATGGATACAATGCCGGAGATATAACCGCAGAAGGCTTGATGAGAATAAATATGAATAAAAACGACCGTCATTTTCACGCTATAGATGCCAAAATAAATTTTTGGAACTATGCTCCCGATTATATTTTCACACACTATATATCCAATAATTATCAGTGGGACAATAAATTGAAAAAACAACAAACCCTAATGGCACAATTCAAATGGTTGTTTGACAAATACGATATATCTGCCAACTATTATATTCATAATCATTTGGTTATATTTGACGAAAACTTAAAACCTGCACAAACAAACAAGGTTACAAATATTTATCAACTTGCCGCATACATTCCTTTAGACATCAAAGGATTTGGCTGGCACAGCAATTTTTATCTGCAATATTGCGATAACAAAGACATTCAATTGCCTATAATCGCGTTGCGGCAATCGGTTTATTATGGTTTTCACCTGTTCAAAAAAGCCTTGTATTTGCAACCCGGTTTTGACTTTTTGTACAATACAAGTTATTATGCCAATGCTTACAATCCCGCTTTGCAGCAATTTTACCTTCAATCTGATGTAAAAATCGGCAATTACGGTTATTTGGACTTTTTCCTAAAAGCCAAAATCAACCGTTTAATTCTTCAAGCCAAACTAACCCATTTTTGGGCCGGTGCTTTTGGAAAAACCTATTACCAATCACCTCATTATCCGAGCAAAGATTTGGGATTTTCGGTCGGGGCTTGCTGGCGCTTTTACGAATAAACTGCCATCATAGCAAAGGACTTGGGAAAAAATATATTTCCATAAAACAATAATTATCCAAATTTTGCGTTATAATAACAATTAAAATAATTATTAATAAAATATTTAACATACCATGAAAAAGATATTAATGTTTGCAGGTGCATTGTGTTTTGTTTTTGCATCATGTTGCAACAATGCTCCAGAGACTGAAGCCACAGAAGAAACTCAAGAAATGAATTGTCCAAAAGAAAAAGGTCCCAAATGCCACATGTCAGAAGAAGAAAAAGCCGAATGTGAAGCATTCAAACAAAAATGGGAAGATTGGGCAAATTTAGATGAAACCGCAAAGAAAGAACTTATCTCCACGGCAAAAACAAAATTTGATGCTAAAAGAGCAGAAATGAAAGCACATCTTGCTGAAATGCAAGCAAAAATGGAAGAACAAGAAACTGCATGGGCTGATTTTGGCAACAAAACTTTAGACGAACAAAAAGCAATGCTTGATGAAGCCATGAAATGCGGCAAACATGGTCCAAAACCTTGTTGCAAAGACGGCGAAAGAGGTCCAAAACCCTGTTGCAAAGAACAAAAACCCTGCTGCAAAGAAGATAAACCTTGCTGCAAAGGAGACAAAAAACCTTGCGAAAAAAAATGTCCTAAAGCAGAAGAAAAATAAAAACAGAATAACTTTAAAAACTCAACAAAAACGTAAAACTATTTGAGCCTCATTTACATGAGGCTTTTTTTGTACCTATAATTGGACACAAGTAGGCTGAAAACACAATTATTTCACTAAAAATCTTATTGTTGTAAAAATTTTCCATCATTGCAACTATTTGTCGCAGGCTTTGCAATTGGAACAACCGTTGCAAGTCATTTTAGAACCACAAGTATGGCAATGGTCACGGAAGAAAGGTGCCGGCATGGAATTGTTGTCAAACAAAACATTGTCAGCGGAAAACAATTTGAAATTCATTTCTTTTCCCTTGAAACTGAGTCCCGATTTAAACGCTTGCAGACTTTGTGTGCGTTTGTCGGGAATATGATAGGTATGCCCATCTTTGACAAAAATGCTGCCCGTTTCGATAAAATCAAATGTTACATTGTACCGCCGGCATTGGTCAGAAAGGCTTTTCACCCAATCGTAATGACACGGTCGGGAGCCGTCATAATTTTCACCGCCACACAAAACTTCTTCTATTTGATTGGATTGCAGATATTTTTCGACATCGATAGCCCCAATGAGCGGAGCAGACATAAATCCCTTATGTTTAGCGGGAATGTTGAGTAAAACAGGCAATCTTTCGTCTGCCCGTTTTTGATTTTCACAGGTAACGCTAAGCAATACATTTTCGTAACCCTCTCCCCAATCTGCAGGCAGACAAGAGACAATTCTATGAGCACGTTTGGTGAGCAAACGAAAGACAATATCTGACCTTTTGCGGATAATTTTCCAAGCCTCTTCCCGCCAGCAGTCGGCAGCCTCTACAAAAAAATCGGTGGAGAGTCCTACATACAACGACATACCCGATGGCAATTTGTAATTGCCGTTTCGGATACGTTGTAAAGGCATGTTGAATTGTCGCGTACGAAAAACTTTAGAGGTGTCTATACCTCTTTTGCTGTCAAGAAAATACATGTAGCAATGTTCGCAACCCTCACTTACCTTATTGCAGCCATGCCAAGGATTCCAAATAATCATCTGACAATTATTATAAAAAATAGCGAACCTAAAAAGAATTCGCTATTTTCATTATTAACAAAACAAATTATTTTAAACCTAACTTCTTTTTAATATCTTTTGGAATAGCATCTTTGTGAACAACAATGTTCATTGTTTTGTAACGGACAAATGCTTTGCTTGCATAGAACATTCCATGATATGGACCATAATCTCCCCAAGAATTTTTTACCATATAATATTCATTACCAAGTTGGTCTGTTGCTTTTCCGTAGATTAACATACCATGATCATCGGTAGTTTCCCAATTGTCATAACCTTCTTGTCTTTCTTGTTGAGAAACCCAGCGTTGTGGAGTCGGGTGTTTTTCAGCTTCTTTGGCTTTGTCGGTTTTGCTCAAACCAGTCCAATGTGCCATATCGCTACCGCTTGCTGCCTGATCGGCTTTGGCATCATAATCAGGAAGCACACAAGCTCCTGTTTTTCTGCTCCAACGGAAACCTTCTTCACTTACATCGCTGCCCCATGCAATAGTATAACCTTTGTCTATAGCATTATCAAATATGGCCATAAATTCGTCTATCGGTACATTGTATGATTGTCCCCAACGCCAATTGTCTTGAATTTCAAGAACAAAAGTTTCATAAAACGGGTGATGAGTATAAGATGTAATTGAAACATAATCATCAGCATTCAATCCCAATGATTGATAGAATGATTGGGGAGTATATTTTTTGCCGTTATACATAAATTCTTCAGGGCAAGCTCCCAAATAAATATCATGAATGGCTTTGAGGGTTTTGTACCAAAGTTTGTTACCGTCTTTGTCAGATTGGAATTTTTTGAGTTTGCCTTTTGCAACAGCATTTACACATGCATCGGCAAAAACAGAAAGTTCACTATGATTTGACAAGGTATCGCCATACATAACACCGGCAGGCATTTCGGCATCTGGAACAAGACCATAGTTTTTCATCCCATAAATAACATCGTAGAAAGAACCGCCTTGCGAAAAAGAAACATCACCATGAGTACGAACGGCAGCCATTGCTCTGTCCATATACGTGTGATGAACGAGATACATTTCAGACAAATTGTGTTCGCCTTTACCCATACGAAGCAATTCGGCTTCAATAAATCCTAAGCCACTATAACACCAGCATGTCCCGGCGTTATACTGATTTTTTACAGAGGTAATGGGTATCTCTTTAACTGTTGTGAAAACATAACCGCTGTCATTGCTTTTTTCTTGTGCTGAAATCGGCAGGCACAAGGCAGCGATTGCAACTAAAAATCCAATTTTTTTTAACATTTTTGTTTTATTTTTAATGATTAATAATTTTATTGTTCTTTATTTGGTGGCAATAGCCTCTATTTCAACCAAAACACCTTTGGGCAAATCTCTCACGGCAAATGCTGCTCTGGCAGGACATTCTGTAGAAAAATATTTTCCATAAACTTCATTCATCGGAGCAAAGTTTTGAATATCACTCAACAAACAAGTTGTTTTGATAACGTGTTTGTAATCATAACCGGCTTCTTTGAGAATGGCTCCCAAGTTTTTTAACACTTGTTCGGTTTGTGCTGTTATGCCTTCGGGTACATTGCCCGAGGCGGGTTCTACAGGTATTTGTCCCGAAATATACAAAAATCCATTGGCTTCTATCGCTTGGCTATACGGACCGATAGCAGCAGGGGCTTGATTGGTATGAATAACTTTTTTTGACATGACATTATTGTTTTTTATATTAACATCCTTTTCTGGCAATTACTTTTATGGCAGCCTCAACAATAGCGGCTTCGTTCAAATGATATTCTTCCAACAATTGTTCAGGTTTTCCACTTTGGCCGAAACAATCATCCATAGCAACATATTCTTGCGGACAAGGTAAGTTTCTTACCAATACTTGTGCAATGCTGTCGCCTAAACCTCCATTGATAAGATGTTCTTCTGCGGTAACGACACAACGTGTTTTGCTAACGGATTTCAGAATACGTTCCGTATCCAAAGGTTTGATGGTATGTATATTTATCACCTCTGCACTAACACCTTTTTGATAAAGAACATAGGCAGCCTGCAATGCAGGATATACCAAATGCCCTGTGGCAAAAATAGAAACATCACTACCTTCGTTCATCACAAGAGCCTTGCCTATTTTAAACTCATGGTTTTCAGGTGTAAAATTAGGCACTTTCGGACGGCCGAAACGCAAATAAACAGGTCCTTTGTAATTGGCAATGGCAATGGTTGCGGCTTTGGTTTGATTGAAATCGCAAGGATTGATTACCACCATATTGGGCAAGGTTTTCATTATACCTATGTCTTCCATTACTTGATGGGTGGCTCCGTCTTCACCCAAAGTGATACCTGCATGCGAACCGCATATTTTCACATTTGTGTTGGAATAGGCCACTGTCATACGTATCTGGTCCAAAACACGTGATGTGCAAAAATTAGCAAAGGAACCCACAAAGGCTGTTTTGCCTGCAAGAGCCATACCTGCAGCCATACCTACCATATTGGCTTCTGCTATACCTACCTGAAAAAAACGTTCAGGATAGGCTTTTGCAAAACCATCCATTTTCACCGAACCCGTCAAGTCTGCACACAAGCAAACAGCCTCAGGATGCTGTTTGCCGACCTCTACCAAACCTTCGCCAAAACCTGCACGGGTTTCTTTTTTATCTGTAAATTTTATTTCTTGCATTATGTTTATATTTTTATACGTGCAAAGGTATAAAAAAAAATCATACAAAACTTGATACTTTCTTATTCTGTTTATCATACTAAAGTTTTTGTTTTTTCGTTATTATTAAAAATAAAAACACTCAAAAAATGAAAAAAATTTTCATCATTTTTGCAATATGTATAGGTGTTTGGCAAGTCAACTGCCAACAATATCTTGATGCTATTGTTCTTAAAAACCAGCAAGATACCATTTTCGGAAAAATTATCAGCTCCACCGATTCATCATTGGTAGTGGATAGATTTAATGTTATCTTTGATATTTCCAAAGAAAATATAGCAGATTATATACTGAATTTCAGAGAATCAACCGCCCAAGAACGGGTTTTTATGCAACAGATAGACAATCTGTACAATGAAGATTTGGGCTATAAAACAGCAGGTTATTATATGAGAAAATCCGCACGGAGTTTTTATGTGGGCTTGCCTGTTTTTGGATTGGGAACAACCGCTTTGATTTGTTCGCTCACACTTTTTGAAAACCAATATCTGCCCAAAATAAAATATACAATGTTGGTAGGCGGTGCCGTGGCTATGAGTGTGGGAACATTTTTCCTGCTGCGAAGTTTTTATTATATCAACAAGTCCGGAAAAATCTTAGACTTGGAAAAAGCCTCCCTATATCTCAATCCTTCTGCCCAAGGCGGCATGGGAATGCAACTCAAATTCTAAAAAAAAGCATTTTTTTGCATTTTTTCTTGCATTTAAAAAAAATGATTATCTTTGCAAAATAATTAACTATATTTTTAACTTAAATTTTAGACAAAATGAAAAAGTTTTTATTTATCATGCTATCTGTATCAGTAGTAGCATTTTGTTCTTGCAAAAAGGACAGCAAAAAAGATGAAGAAAAGAAAGATGACAGCAAATCTGAAGTTGTAACCGGTGGTTCCATGACTTATAACAATGAAACCTTTGAACTGACTACGGCAGTACAACACAACAATGGAAAGACCTATCAGGGACAAGCAATTCCAACCAATTACATTGAAGTAGCCTTGTATAAAATAGTAAAAATAGATTATGAAGGATCATCTTACTATGACACTTTACATTTTATTAAAATAGGACTATTTTCTGCTAGTGAAACCTTACAGGCCGGTACCTACACACATAATACCAATGCCGAAGATTTCACCTATTTGAATACTCACGGTATCGCTGGATATTTCTTTGGACATGAAGGTGGTGTTCCTGCACGCGGTCAAATATTCCAAAAATCAAATAAATATGCAGGCGATGTTGTTGTGAAAAAAGAGGGCGACACTTACACCATCACTATCAATTGGACAGATGATGAAAGCAAGTCTTTAACAGCAACATGGACAGGAGCTATTCCAAGCGGAACAATCCCTACTCTACAATAAAAACACAAATAAAGAAAGAAAAGAAAGAGCGGCTAAAAGCCGCTCTTTTTGTTTAATAATTTAACTTATTATATGACACAAAACACTTTTACGCTTCAGCAGTTTCAGCAGGAGCACTTTCATCAACATTACGTGATGTCATAACAGTAACCACTACTTTGGAAGGATTTTCTGTAATACGTACATTGTCTATCTTAATATCTTCTACACGTATGCTGTCCAAAATATCCAAACCGCTAATATCTACCGTAATATTTTCAGGAATATGTTCCAACAAACCTGAAACTTTCAATTTACGTACACGTTTAGACAATTTACCTCCACGCATAACACCAGGAGAATTGCCGCTAACCTGCAAAGGAATAGCAATATTGATAGGTTTGCCGTCAACAACTTCCAAGAAATCCACATGTAAAATTTTATCCGTAACAGGATGGAATTGTATTTCTTGTACGATAGCCTTGTGTTCAACACCGTTAATGTCAATAACAGCATAGCAAACTTCCGGCGTATAGATTAAATTTTTGAAAGAAGTTTCTGGCACAAGGAAATTCAGTTGATTTCCACCACCATACATAACGCATGGTATCATACCCGATGCTCTCTGTGTTCTAGCATCTTTTTTCCCTACGTTCTCTCTAAGAGAACCGCTCATTGATATTGATTTCATTTCCTTATTTTTTATTTATATTTAACAAACTGCAAAGATACACAAAAAAACAATGCAAAACAACATTAAAATACAACATATATTATAACACAATGATAAACAGTTGTTTAATTTTATTCTTTAGGTATATTATTAGTCTTTTTCTTTTCAAGAAAATCTTTTACGGCTTGCTCCCAATAGACTTGAAGAATATCAAATGAACATGTTATAGTACCCGACTTTTCCCCTTCCATCAAATAGTTGACCAAAATATATTGTTGTTTACCAAAATAACCATAACCATCAATATCTACCCTATCTAACATATTGGTATCTTTGAGCACACATTTAGTATTTGCTAACCCATATTTTTTTAGGAAATAATCCATCGCATGAGTCCCCGTGGGATCGTAAAAAATAAAATAAATATCGTTCTCTTCGTATAATTTTTGATTTTTTTGCAAAGTGGAAAAAATATACAAATAACAACTACTACAAGGATATTTCATATTGACAATAAGCCCCAAGGCTGGTCTTTTGGGTATATGCAAAGAATCAAAATAAACACTCATTGAATGAAGCGTATCTTTGTGCATATCCACTTTAGGTCTATCATATTCTTTTTCTACTTGTGCAAGATTTATTTTCTGTGGCTTTGACTTCAAATGTATACTATA
Organism: uncultured Bacteroidales bacterium; assembly: GCA_905233585.1. GTDB lineage: Bacteria > Bacteroidota > Bacteroidia > Bacteroidales > WCHB1-69 > UBA1205. Next base: position 5,935 of record CAJOFD010000012.1, on the reverse strand, counting down.
GCCCTCTTTCCTATCTTGTAATATTCCGCTACAATCATCAATAGGACGATTGGTGTTTTTTTCTGGTGTCAAGGAAGTAATGTCTTCATGCTTAGTCCTAAAGCACAATTCATTACCATACAAATATGGCAATTTATTGTCTTTTCTAACTATATAGCCTTTATGTTGAAATTTTGAATCCAATACTTGATATAGTTCTGACCATGGAGCAAAATTCTTATACAAAAGAATAGAAATTCTGCGAACATAGCAGTTTTCGGCAGGCAACCAAACGGGCTCCCAAAATCGGGCAATCATAGTGGGCTTTCCTGCTCGCATAGACGCTGAATCCATATTGACAAAAACATTGTCATAATGGCTATTGTAAGGCACCAAAGTGTTTTTTTCAAAATCATAACGATATATTTCTGGCGAATATTCATAAAAAACAAATAAATCATTAGACTCTGCTCGAAGTATCCAATAGCAACTTCTATGTTCAAAATATACCTTATTAAAAAAGGTATTTGGAGTACGAATATTCAACAAACGACATACGCCTGTTTGCAAATTGTACAAACATACACATTGTGGATTATATTCTATTTCTATAGTATCACTATCATAATACGTATAAACATGCAACAATAGTTCATTGTTGACAATACGATTACCTATCATTTTTGAGGCATGGCAGAATCGCTTACCCGTTCTATCGCCAGCAAAATAAATATTATCCAATTTGTCCAAACTATATTCTCCCTTGATATTACCCTGAGTATCTATTAAAATAAAATCTGCAGGATGGGCTTGTGTGGTCTTCCACCTTACAACATCATGTCTGTCGTAGAATAGAAAAATAGAATCTGGCGTATGGTAATAGACTGAACTAATATCCTTTTTTCTTAAAACCTGCCGTATTCCATCGCCTCTTTGTAAATAGATAGTATCTCTACTATCTATTTGAGTTAAAGGAATTTTAGTTGTCTTATATGTCTTTGTATTGTAAACATATATGGTATCATATTTACCATTATCTGAGGCAATATAATATGCTGTATCGTTTATATATCGCCATGTACGAGGTTCCATCCATTGAAAAATCGGATCTGGATGAAATTCTAAAAAATCTGAAAAATGAGCATAACTTTCGTTTTGTTGCTGCTCTATATCATACTCATATGTTTGGAATGTCTTGTTGGATTGACAAGATACAAAATAGCAACAAGTCGCAAGTCCAATAAATAGAAATAACTTTTTTAGCATCTTATCTATTATCTTAACTTCCAAGATAAATCTATATAATATCTTTCATTCATATCTTTATAATAAACACCTTCTTTATCGACTCCATTAACATCAACCCAAACTCTACCACAAGAATTTCCTCCATTAGAGACATCACACGCAACATGATAAACTGAATCTATAGAAGATAATGCACCCTGACCTATAGTAGGCTCATAAATAGGAGCCATATCAAACATATACACATTATCTTCCACATCATAAAAAGGTCCTTCAGAATCATCTGAATAAAAAAAATAGGTAGAAAAACCCCATTCTATAGGATTTTCAATCAATGAATCATATCCATTTTTATGAATTTTAATTTGTAAAACATCTTTTTGAACATCTTGTTGCTCATCAAAAGTTGAAACTTCTTTTTGGCAACCTATCAACACCAGACTTGCAATCACAAAAACAACACTAAAAATTTTTACACCTTTCATTCCCATTTATTTTTGAATACAAGATTTAGTTTTGTTGTTTCTTTTCGAGAAAATCTTTTACAGCTTGCTCCCAATAGGCTTGTAACATATCGAAAGAGCATGTTATCGTACCCGACATGTTGCCCGACATCAAATAATTGACCAAAATATATTGTTGATTACCAAAATAACCATAGTCTATAATATCCACCCTATCCAACATATTGGTATCTTTGAGTACACATTTGGCATTTTCAAGTCCGTAATTTTTAAGGAAAGAATCCATAGCTTGAGTGCCTGCAGGGTCATAGAAGATGACATAAATATCGTTCTCTTCATATAATTTTTGATTTTCTTTCAAAGTGGAAAAAATATATAAATAGCAACTACTACAAGGATGTTTCATATTGACAATAAGCCCCAGAGCCGGTCTTTTGGGAACATGCAATGAATCAAAATAAACACTCATGGAATGAATGGTATCTTTAGGCATATCCGCTTGGGGGCTGTCATATTCCTTTTCCACTTGGGCAAGACGTTGCTTCTTTGTCGGAGTTTTCAAATGTATGGTATAAGCATCATATTTATCCTGCCGTACCGCTGTTTCTTCATTGCACAAATCCTTGGACATGTTTCTAGTTTCATTTATCTGCAAAGATAGTGTTGCTTTCTCTTGTTTATGCCTTAACACCAATTCATTCCCATATAGATATGGTATTTTATTATTTTTTCTAACAATATAGCCTTTGTGTTGGAATTTGGAGTCTAACACTTGATAGAGTTCCGACCATGGTCTAAAGTTTTTATAAGAAAGAATGGAAATTCTGCGTACGTAACAATTTTCAGCAGGCAACCACACAGGGTCCCAGAATCGGGAGAACATGATAGGTTTATTGTCTCGTATAGAAGCAGAATCTATATTAACAAAAACATTGTCATAATGACTATTGTAATGTACTAAAGTATCTTTTTCAAAGTCATAGCGATATATTTCAGGCGAATATTCATAAAATACGAAAAGTTCTTTATCGTCTTTTCGCACCAACCAATATCCGCTTCTATTATCAAAATAAGTCTTACCTAAAAATGCTTGGGGGGTATGAATATTCAACAAACGACATGCTCCTGTCTGCAAATTGTACAAGCAAGCTCTTGGTGGATTAAATTCTACTTTTATACTATCATTTTTAGCACGAATGTATGTTTTTAATAATATCTCATTGCCAATAATCCTATTCCCAACAATATCCATAGCATCACAAAAACGTTTACCATGGCTATCACCCTCAAAATAAATATCATCCAATTGGTCTAAACTATATTCTCCTTTAATATTTCCTTGAGCATCTATTAAGATAAAATCTGCTGGATTGGATTGTGTTGCATGCCACCTTGCTACATCATATCTATCATAAAAGAGAAAAATAGAATCTATGGTATGATAATACACTACATCAAAAGTCTTTTTTCTTAATACTTGTCTTATATTCTCTCCACGTTGTAGAGAAACAGTATCCTGATTATCTATTTGTGTTAATGGTATTTTGGTTGTTTGATAAGTTTTAGTATTATAAATATATATGGTATCATATTTACCATTATCTGAGGCAATATAATATGCTGTATCGTTTATATATCGCCATGTACGAGGTTCCATCCATCGAAAAAATGGTTCCGGATGCATAAATAAGAAGTCCGAAAAATGAACATAACTTTCGTTTTGCTGCTGTTCTATATCATACTCGTATGTTTTGAATGTTTTATTGGATTGACATGATACAAAATGCCAACAAACAATAAACATAGTAAATAAAAACAAATGTTTTTTCATAATATTATCTATTATCTTAAATGCCAAGACATATCAATATAACAAGTGTCAGAAACAGGGTCTCTATAATAAACACCTTCGTTATCTACTCCATTTACATCAACCCAAACTCTTCCACAATTAGTTCCTCCATCTTTCACCCTACATATAACATGCTTACCACCTTGTATCCAATCTACGCCCCCATCACCTATCGGTTGGTCAAAAATTGGAGGGAAAGCAAAATAATACGTATTTAAATCCTCATCTAAAAAATAATTTTCAGGGTCATCTGAATAGAAAAAATACGTAGATAAAACCCATTCCGTTGATAATGAATCTTCTATATTAAACTCCCACTCATCATCTCCATCTTTGTGAATTTTAATTTGTGAAACATTATTTTGGACATCTTGTTGCTCTTCAAAAGTTGAAACCTCTTTTTGGCAGGCAACCAATACTACACTTGCTATAGCAAGAACACTTGTAAAAGAAATTAGTCTTTTCATTTTAAATAAATTTTAAATTAAAAATATGGTTAATTTCATTTTGCAAATATATAAAAATTTGACATATATATATAACTCTCTAAAGTATATATAACTCTCTAAAGAATTTTTTAACAGAAAAAGATGTAAAAAAAAACTCTTTTACAACAAACTAACAAACAACAACACTCCAATATCTACCGCATATTGCAAGTCATCTATCTTATTGACAGATTGTTAATAAATTGTTAATAAAATTTCAAGAAAAGTTAATTTTATTTCAATCAAAACGTACATTTTTGTAAAAAATATGTATAAATTTCTGTAATACTTTAATTTATTAAAAAATTCAATTTATGATAAACAAATTCATCAGAATGCTGTTGGGCATTGCCTTTTATGTTTTTTATGTTGGCACTATAAATATTGTTACAGCCCAAAATCCCAACATTCAAAGAAATCTATTGGGCAATATCTGTTGTCAGACCATCAATGCAAAGGGAACATGCTCCGGATATATGCGACTATGTTTCTGCGGCCGTACCTTCTTGGGTACCCCTGACTGCTTGGGATTAGGCGTATGCGGTATCGCGGCATTACCCGAAGAGGCATTTGGAGACCAAATTGTCATTCAGCTAAATTCTAATTTTTTAATGCTGATAAAAGCGGATCAGGAACGGCTAAGGTCTTTGGGGAAAGACTACGCAAACACATTGGCAGATAAATTAAATGAATATGAGACACTTATCGAAAAACATGGGCTTAAACTCTCCACAAAAGCAGCACTATTGGATTACTACGCCTTATTGGAAACAGAATATGAATTTGAACATTTTTTCACAAAAGAAGATCTTGAAAAAATCAAACGGAGCCATTCGACCCGTTAAAATGAAAAGCTATTTTTTATGATAAGCAAAATGCACTCCCATTGGGAGTGCATTTCAAATTATAAATAACTAAAAAATAGGTCTATTTGTCAAAAATTATACCGTTGCTTCAATGTTCCAGACAAAAGCCCTGACCCCGATTTCCTCGTTTCTGGCATCCAATTTTTGTATAGCCTCCAACAAAGGGTTCACTTTGTCATCATCAACAACAGTGATGACAGAAGAATTCATCTCCGGCCATGTATGCGTGCCTTGTCTTGGGTCACCCGAATGCGAACCGCGTCCTTGAACTGATTCCCAAAAACTATAGCCACGAATATGCAGATGGTCCAAAAGATATAATACACGTTCTGTATTTGCTTGATTGAATACTATCATTACCGATTTCATTGTACTGCTGTTTTAATTATTTAACATTTTATTTGCATTATTGGTATAGTTTTCAGGCAAAGGTTTGTCCAAAAATACAAATTGCTTTCTCAATTGTTTTTCTTTGTCACGTTCGCCTCTACGACTAAATACGGCATACAAAACGGGAACAATAACCAACGTAACAATTGTTGAGGCCAAGAGCCCTCCGATAACGACAATACCCATTGGTATCCACATCTCAGAACCTTCACTTGTACTCAAAGCCATAGGCAACATACCGAGAATAGTAGTTGCAGCTGTCATCAACACAGGACGCAAACGGGATTGCCCCGAAAGAGCGATAGCCTCATAGAGTTCATAACCTCTATCTCGCATCAAATTGATATAATCCACCAGCACAATACCATTTTTTACCACAATACCCACCAACATAATAGCCCCAAGAGCCCCAATCATATCCAATGTTGTATTTGTTATCAACAAGGCTAAAATAACACCAGTCATAGCAAAAGGTACAGCCATCATAATAATAGCAGGTTTGGAAAAAGACTCAAATTGCGAAGCCATAACAATATATACCAACAAAATAATCATAGCCAAAAGCAAGCCCATATCATGGAAAGTTTCCTGCTGGTCTTCATAATTACCTGCCAATCGGGTTGTTACTCCTTGAGGAATATCCATTTC
>CAJOFD010000011.1 GCA_905233585.1 uncultured Bacteroidales bacterium | reverse complement strand
AGTTCAATTTCCGTACCTTTGGCAAAAGTGCCGCCACCCTTCACACTTCCCCAAGCCTCATTGTTGGAAGTTACGGTTATGGTAAATTCTTTTTTGCAACCTGTAAAAACCAATAGGCTCGCTAAAATTGATAAAATAATTTTTCTTTTCATTTATACTGATATTTAAATTTTACAAATAAAAAAACGCAAACACACCTGTTTTTCAGGTATATTTGCGTAAAAGAATTTGTTAAAAGGGTTTTCTACCCCCCCCCCATTACAAATAATTGAAAATCAATTATTTGTAATGGATATATTTTAATATCGGATTTGTTGTCCAACATATTCTTTCTTTTTTTATTTATTTTGCAAAGATATATTTTTTTCCAATATTTTATTGAATTTATAATAAAAAATATTTTTATAAAAAAAATGAATATTATATTGTCATTTTTTGTATCTTTGCCAACTATTGTTACATTATTGTCTTTTTTTAAAAGAGAAGTGTAAACATTTGTTTATCAAGAAAATAATATTATTTACGTAAATAAATAAAATACAATGAAAGTATATCAGACAAATGACATTAGAAATGTTGCCCTCTTGGGAGGTTCTCGTGCAGGTAAAACAACTTTAGCAGAAGCCATGTTGTTTCATGGCGGAGTTATTTCCCGTAGAGGCAGCGTTGAAGACAAAAACACAGTTTCAGACTATCGGGACATTGAATTGGAAAGACAAAATTCTATTTATTCCACAGTTTTGTATGCAGAACACAATGGCATAAAAATCAATATGATAGATTGTCCCGGCTTTGACGATTTTGTTGGTGAAGTTGTTGGAGCATTGCGAGTTGCCGATGCAAGTTTAATGGTTGTCAATGCACAAAACGGGGTGGAAGTTGGTACGGAAATACAATGGAGATGGGCAAAAAAAGCCGAAAAACCACTTGTTTTTGTTGTTAATCAATTGGACCACGACAAAGCCAATTTTGATGAAACTTTCCGTCAATTAAAAGAAGAATTTGGCAATAGCGTTACCTTGATTCAATATCCTGTTAATGCAGGTGCAGGCTTTGATGCCGTTGTAGATCTTTTACAAATGAAATTGTTAAAATTCCCTGCTAATGGTGGAAAAACAATTGTTGAAGACATTCCGGCTTCAGAAGCAGACAAAGCCGCTCAATTGCAAGCAACGTTGATTGAAAATGCAGCGGAAAACGAAGAGGCTTTGATGGAAAAATATTTGGAAGGCGAAACTCTTTCAGAAGAAGAAATTATCAAAGGTTTGAAATTAGGTATTCGCGACAGAGGCATTTTCCCTGTTGTTTGTTGTGCTGCAAAAACAGACCAAGGTGTTGAAAAATTAATGGACTTTATCAAAAACAATTGTCCTGCACCAAACGAAGTGGCACACCCTGTAAAACTTACTTCAGGGAAAACACTTAACTGCAATGTTGCAGAACCATTTTCCGCTTTCGTTTTCAAAACAGCAATAGAACAGCACTTGGGTGAAGTTTCTTTCTTTAAAGTATATGCCGGTGAATTGACAGAAGCAATGGATGTTGTCAATGCAGCAAACGCTTCTAAAGAACGTATTTCCCAAATACTTTGCGTGGCAGGCAAAAACCGCGAAAAAGTAGAAAAAGTTGTGGCCGGTGATATCGCAGCAACCATCAAATTAAAAAGTGTGTTCTCTCAAAACACCCTCAATTCTGTAAAAAATCCTAACGATACAATAGAACCGACAGAATATCCTGAACCAAAATTCCGTACGGCTGTTAAGGCTAAAAACAATACTGAAGACGAAAAATTGGGTGCTCTTTTGAATGAAATCAAAAAAACAGACTTGACTTTCTTAATGGAACAATCCAAAGAATTGAAACAAACAATCATTTCAGGTCAAGGAGAACAACACCTTAATATTATTAAATGGATTATAGAAAAACTCAACAAAATTGAGATTGAATACTATGCTCCCAAAATCCCATATCGTGAAACAATCACCAAATCGGCAGAAGCCATGTATCGTCATAAAAAACAATCTGGCGGTGCAGGACAATTCGGTGAAGTTCACATGTTGATAGAACCTTATTACGACGGAATGCCCAACCAAACCAAATATCCTATTCGTGGAACCGAAACTCACGATTTGCCTTGGGGCGGTAAGTTGATATTCAACAACTGTATTGTCGGCGGTGCTATTGATGCCCGTTTTATGCCTGCGATATTAAAAGGTATTATGGAAAAAATGGAAGAAGGACCTCTTACCGGTTCTTATGCACGTGATATTGTCGTAAATATTTACGATGGCAAAATGCACCCTGTTGATTCTAACGAAATGGCATTCAAATTGGCAGGACGTAATGCTTTTAAAGACGCTTTCAAAAATGCTGGTCCTCGTATTCTTGAACCTATATACGATGTTGAAGTTTTTGTTCCATCTGAAAGCATGGGAGGTGTAATGACCGACCTACAAGGACGTAGAGGTATAGTAATGGGAATGGACAGCGAAGGCAAGTTCCAAAAATTGCGGGCAAAAGTGCCTTTGGCTGAAATGAACAAATATTCCACTTCTTTGAGTTCTTTGACAAGCGGTAGAGCATCATACGGAATGAAATTTGCAGAATACCAACAAGTTCCTGCTGACGTTCAATCCGCATTGCTTAAAGCATACGAAGAATCTCAAACAGACGAAGATTAAAATTTTATTCTTCTTCATAACAAAAAAGCGGAAGTTTAATTCCGCTTTTTTTGTCTAAACGCGTAACCAAAATACACAAAACTGCCTCCTTTTACTATATAATAACCGACTGAAACGGATAAAAAATTTTATAATTTTTTCCTAAAAAATGCAAAAATCGTCATCATATTGATTTTTTGTATTTTTTAATGAAACATTTCTTTGAATTGTACCAATTTGTTGTGTCTCTAATAAGCTCCGTTGAACTTTCGTAAAAACCATTCCATTATCAATAAAAGCATTATCAAACTCAAAATAATAATGTTTTCAGACAAAGGAAGATATTTTTCTTGATAATGAGCAATAGAACGAATTTGTTCATTATTTTCCAAGGCTTTTTCTATGCCATCAAAATCGGTATCTGCAAACATCTGCCCATTTGTTTGAGTGGATAAATTGTTTAACATCTGCATATTAGCAGTCAAATCTATTCCTTCTACATTAATAGGCTGAATAGTAAAAGAACCTGATAAGGTATATTTGTCTCCATCATACATCGTTGATGCTTTCCAATGATAATCTCCAGGCGGGAAAAGACCGGCATTGAGTGAAAATCGTTGTCTTTCTTTGGAAAAAATAAAATGATGAATATGTTGTTCTCCATCTGTTAAATCCAATTCAACATCTGCATCAACAGTCAATTCATAATTTTTGTTATATAATTCTGCTTCAAAAACAATAGGTTCATTCTCATAACATACCGATTTTGCTTCCACCCGAAAGAAACTTTTGTCTGCCTTAGTTCCCATATATTGAAAAGATTTCAATATCAATTCATTAAATTGTTCATGAGATTCTGCAAGTAAAAAATTGTGCAAACGCCACCTCCACAAACCATCACCCAAGCAAACAACTTGCCTTGCCTGTTCCCCTTGATTATAAAGCAATAAAGGATAAGAAGTTTTTACATTGCCAACTTTTTGAAATAACAAAACAGAAGCCGTTGGAGCCAAATTATATTGTCCAAACGGCACTTTCATCGGCGGGAAAGATGATAATATATCTTCATTTTGTGTAGTTAAAGAAAAATTTGAAAAGTTGGTATTCAATACTCCCGTAACTTCATTTTCTTGGTGAGATAGAACATTGTTGATTTGCACACCTGCATTTAACCGATTGAACAACAAATAATTGTTTTGTTTGCCAATAAAATAAAAACAAGGCATTTCCAATTTCGTCATTTGGTCTATCAAAGGTCTGACAGGAAAATCCACCGAAGGCAAACCATGTAATACCAACAAATCGAATGCAGATAAATTGCCTGAGAATTTTTCTACAGCAAAACTTTCTACTTGATAAACCTCTGAAGTTTGCAATGCCGCAGTCAAAGCAGATACATCGGGATGCGGAGAACGATAAATTATCAACACCTTTTTACGGCTATCCAATACTTCTATAACAATATGGGCAACATTGTTCACTTTGGTCAATTCCCCTTCTATTTCCGAGAGTTCTATACGATAATGCAAAAGTCCCGCTTTTTTGGCTTCAATGCTCAAATTTTCCCATTGTTGAAATTTGTTATTGTCAAGATTAATATCTTTTTCAAAAATTTTTTCTTTGTTTTGAAAAACGGTCATTTTTGTCTTTTTCCCACTCAATTGTTCGGCTTGCACCAACACTTTGATAGGAAAAACATTATTAATGAACACTTTTTTATTATAATTGATTTTGGCAATTTTCAAATCCTGTTTTACACTCGTATCGCCCATCGCCATAACATAAACAGGTATTGCTTTGGATTTTATTGTACTAACAGGAGAGGTCCCTTCGTTGAAAATCCCATCTGATAAAAGCACAAAAGCCCCGACATTGCGATGATAATAAAAAGCATTGGCATAGTTAAAAAAGGCCGCCAAATCGGTTTTTTTGTCCGAAAAATCCGGCGTACGGATATGTTGTTTCAAACTATCACCTATCAGATATGTTTCAACGGTGTATTTTTTGTCCAAATATGCTAAAAAACTTTGCAATTTGTTTTGAAAATCACCTTGATAATAATCGGCTTTATCAGTCAAAACAAGCGATTGGGAATTATCAATACCAACAACAACAATAGGCTTTTCCAATTCTTTATGCACATTTTTCCACATCGGATTAAACAGCAAAAAGACAATCAAGGCAACCACAAATATACGGCATATTGCCATAACAATTTTTGCCTTATGCGGGAAATCAGGTCTATCTGTTTTCCAATACAAAATGGCAGCATAAATTATGCCTACCAATATACATAAAGGCAAAAACCACAATGAATGTGCTATTGTCATTGCTTATGCTTTTTCTATCAACATTTCCACAGTCAAATCTTTTACCAATTCTGCACTTATTTTGTCTTCAGCATCAATTTGTTCTACCAAAATAATTTGTTCTGCCAAAGTTTCTGAAGCTATATGTTGTCCAAATAACACCAAAACTTGTTCCATTTGTGGGTGTTTTGTTATCTGAACACGTATTTTATCAACAACATCTAATTGACTGTCTTTACGATAGTTTTGAATACGGTTGATAACTTCTCTTGCCAAACCTTCAATTATGAGTTCTTCATTCAAAACAATATCCAAGGCTACGGTCAAATTACCTTCGTTAACCACAATCCAACCCGGAATATCTTGGGTAAAAATTTCCACATCTGCTAATTGCAATTCAACTTCTTGGTTTTCAACTGTTAAAACAATTTGTCCTTGTTGTTCTATTTGTCCTATTTCTTCTTGAGACAAAGTCACTACTTTAGCAGCAATAGACTTCATTATTTTACCATATTTAGGACCTAAAGTCTTAAAATTCGGTTTAACGGTTTTTACCAAAATATTGTTTTCTTTGGTTAAGAAATCAATTTGTTTTACATTTACTTCACTTAAAATCAATTCTTTTACAGCATTTATCTGAGCGATAAAATGATCGTTTGCCGCAGGAATCATAATTTTTGCCAAAGGCTGACGAACACGTAATTTGTTGCGTTTTCGAAGAGAAAGCACCATAGAAGAAATTTTTTGTGCCAATTGCATTCTTTCTTCCAATTCCTTATCTATCAATGTTTCGTTTGCTTCCGGAAATTTTGTATGATGTACCGATTCTACGTTTACTTTTCGGGTAACATTGTTCAAATCACAAAACATACGTTCTGCAAAAAACGGAGCAATTGGAGCCATCAATTGTAATAATGTTTCCAAACAAGTATAAAGTGTTTGATATGCCGATATTTTATCTTCAGAATATTCTCCTTTCCAAAAGCGGCGGCGACAAAGTCTTACATACCAATTGCTTAAATAAGAATCTACAAATTCTTGAATAGCCCGACCTGCTTTTGTCGGTTCATAATCGTTGTAATAAATATCCACATTTTTTATCAATGTGTTCAATTCCGATAAAATCCAACGGTCTATTTCAGGACGTTTGGCAATATCTATTTCCTTTTCCGCATAAGTAAAATTATCTATATTGGCATATAAAGCAAAGAAACTATAAGTATTATATAGTGTGCCGAAAAATTTACGGCTAACCTCATCTATACCTTCCACATCAAATTTAAGATTATCCCAAGGTTGGGAATTGGTTATCATATACCAACGGGTAGCATCGGGACCATATTTTTCTATTGTTTCAAAAGGATCTACGGCATTACCTAATCGTTTTGACATTTTATTGCCATTTTTATCCAAGACCAAACCATTGGAAATGACATTTTTATACGCTACTTTATCAAATATCATTGTCGCAATTGCATGAAGAGTAAAAAACCATCCTCTTGTTTGGTCCACACCTTCGGCAATAAAATCAGCAGGGAAATTTGTTGCATTGAGTTGATTTTCTTTCCCCATATAATGACATTGAGCATAAGGCATTGCACCGCTGTCAAACCAAACATCAATCAAATCGGGTTCTCGCATCATTTTTTGCCCTTTTTCGGATACCAAGACCACTTGGTCGATGTAAGGTCTGTGTAAATCAAAATCATTATAATTGTTGGATTTATATGGATTTTCTTTCATAAATCCAACTTCTACCGCTTTGTCTATTTCGTTGCGAAGTTGTTCGACACTTCCAATACATTTTTCTTCAGATCCGTCTTCCGTACGCCAAATTGGGAGCGGTGTTCCCCAATAACGGGAACGGGACAAATTCCAATCCACCAAATTTTCCAACCAATTGCCAAATCGGCCGCTACCTGTGGCTTCGGGTTTCCAATTGATAGTCTTATTCAAATCTATCATTCTGTCTTTCAGTGCAGTTGTTTTTATAAACCAACTATCTAAAGGATAATACAGCACAGGTTTGTCAGTTCGCCAACAATGAGGATAACTATGGGTATGTTTTTCGCTTTTAAACAATTTGTTTTCTGTTTTCAACATCACCACAATATCTACATCCAAGGTCGGGTCTTTTTCTGTTTTTTGAGGGTCATAAGCATTTTTTACATACTTGCCTTCAAAAGATTTATATAAATCAACATTGATATTATTTTTGACAAAATCTGGATTTAAATCTTTTATCATGAAAAACTTGCCAGACCTATCCACCATCGGTTGTTGTTTGCCGTCTTTGTCTATCATCACAAGAGGAGGAATCCCCGCTTGTTTTGCTACACGGTCGTCATCGGCACCAAAAGTCGGAGCGATATGAACAATACCGGTACCATCTTCCGTTGTTACATAATCGCCAAGAATAACACGAAAAGCATTTTCGCCCGGATTAACCCATGGTATCAATTGTTCATAGGCAATATCTTTCAAATCTTTTCCTTTAACCTCATTACCAATTATTTGGAATGGTATTTTTTTATCTCCCTGTTGGTATTCTTCAAATGGAATTTCAGCATTTTCTGCAGGAAAAATACTGTTTAACAATGGTTTGGCAATTACAACATGAGCGATTTGTCCACTATAAGGATTATATGTTTTTATCAAAATATAATCAATATTCGGACCGACACAAAGAGCCGTATTTGAAGGCAATGTCCAAGGTGTTGTTGTCCAAGCTAATAGATATACATTTTCAGATTGCATCTCTGTCCCAAAAGGAAGATTTTGCCCTGCTTTTAAGCGGAACATGGCAATACAAGTTGTATCTTTCACATCACGATAACAACCCGGCATATTCAATTCATGAGAGCTCAATCCAGTTCCTGCAGCAGGAGAAAACGGTTGTATGGTATAACCTTTGTACAACAAACCTTTTTTGTACAACTCAGAAAGCAAAAACCAAAGTGTTTCAATGTATTCATTTGTAAATGTGATATATGGGTCATTCAAGTCCACCCAATAGCCCATTTTTCGTGTCAATTCGTCCCAAAGGTCTTTGTATTTCATTACCTCCTCACGACATGCACGATTGTAATCATCAACAGAGATTTTTTTACCAATATCTTCTTTGGTTATCCCCAATTTGGTTTCCACTCCCAATTCTACAGGCAATCCATGCGTATCCCAACCTGCCTTTCGTTTCACATAAAAACCTTTTTGTGTTTTGTATCGGCAAAATATATCTTTGATACTGCGAGCCATAACATGGTGTATACCCGGCTTGCCATTAGCAGAAGGAGGTCCTTCAAAAAACACAAAAGGAGTATTGCCTTCTGATAATTTCAAACTTTTGGAAAAAATATCATTTTCGTTCCAATATTGACGGATTTCATCTCCTATTTGAGTAAGACTCAACTGCTTATATTCATTATATTTTGTCGCCATAAAAATATTCCGTTTATTTTTCAAATTAGACAATTAATATTTATGTTTAAACTTGCAAAGTTACGAATTTTTTTGACATAAAAAACAAGAAAAAACAGCCTCCTTTTTTACAACAAATAAACTCTTGAAACTTAATAAAAAAGAAGGAACCTGCAAATGTTTGCAGGTTCCTTCTTAAAACTCATATTTCTGCATATTATAATGGCATTGGATATTGGTATTTTACTTCTGCACCAATAATACCATTGTTTGTTGCCGATGTCGTCCAAGAGGTTACATATATCCGGCAATAAAACGTATATCCTTTGTAAGTATCATTTTCTGATGATGTACATTCTACTTTGGCAATATAAGCATTTCCCGGTTTTACAGCAACTTGTTTTGCCCATCCCGATGTGGGTATAGTTGTAATATTGCCTAAACAATTGGCATCAACTTTTACTAAAGAAACATCACCATAAAGACCCCAGCTATCGCTACCCCAGCCATAGCAAAAATTATTTCCGTCATCAATATGCAATGAAATTAATTTTTGACCATTAGGCAAATAAAACACCAACTGTGTGTTTCCATTAGAATTATTTCTCATACTCAATTCTATTGTACCTTCAGGGTCTGCCACTTTTTTGTTTTTTTTGCAACCGAACAAAGTAATTGCACATAAACAAACTACTACTACAAATTTAATCTTGCTCATAATAATGAATTTTTTAATTTTTATTTTGCAAAGATATAATATTTTTTCATAGTATTCAAAAATTTACAAATATTTATTTTGACTGCAATATAAAAAATTTTCTTTTTTGATAGTTAAAGATTTGCTGTTGAAAAATTCCTATCACTAAAATTTTTATCATTTATGAATTTTAATACTTTTGTATCTTTAAAAACGTCTGCCATATAACTAATAAAAATGAAAAACATATTTCTCACTGGAGCAACTGGAAACATGGGTTTTGCCGGATTGAAAGAACTATTAAAGCACCCTGAAGAATATCATGTTACCGTATTGGCACGTCCTAAAAACAAAAACAAACGGAAATTAGCCCCATTTAAAGATAAAATCAATATTGTTTGGGGCGATTTGCTCAACTATAAAGATGTATTGCAAGGCGTAACCGGGTCAGATATGGTTCTCCATGTCGGAGGTATGGTTTCCCCCTCGGCAGATTATTTTCCAGAAGAAACACTTAATGTAAATGTTACAGCAGCCCAAAACATTGTGAAAGCAGTTTTGGCACAACCAAATGCAGATAATATAAAAGTTGTTTATATCGGTTCTGTTGCACAAACTTCAGATCGCAATGCTCCTTTGCATTGGGGGCGTATTGGAGACCCCGTTTTTGCCAGTGAATTCGATTATTATGGTGTCAGTAAAATTATTGCGGAACGCATTTTTGCCGATTCTGGACTTAAACATTGGGTCAGTCTGCGTCAATCCGGCATTCTCTATCCCGGTATTCTCAAAAATTTTGACCCCATTATGTTTCATGTCCCCATCAAAGGAGTTTTAGAATGGGCGACTGTGGAAGACTCCGGCAGACTTTTGGAACGTATTTGCAGAAATACTATCCCCGATGAATTTTGGAATCATTTTTATAATATCAGCAGCGGTCCCCAATACCGAATGACAAATTATGATTTTGAATGTAGAATTTTAAAAGCAGTACATTGTCCGCCACCGGAAAAAATATTCAACGCAAATTGGTTTGTATTGAAAAATTTTCATGGACAATATTATTTAGATGCAGATATTCTTGAAAACTTTTTACATTTTCGTTCCAATATTCCTCTTGATGACTATTTCCAACAAATGAGCAAGGGTTTGCCTGAATTTTTCAAATTGGCCAAAATGGTGCCACCGTTTGTATTGAAAGGTGTTTTGCGTATGCTTGCCCACAAAAAGACATATGGAACACAATATTGGATTAAACACAAAGATCAAAAAAGAATTAAAGCCTATTATGGTAGCATGAAACAATACAATTCCATTCCCAATTGGAAAGAATGGGATATGTCCGAACCTGCCCCTCAAGAAAAAGCAGTTATAATACAACATGGTTTCGATGAAACAAAAAAACTTTCGCAACTTTCTGTTTCTGAATTGCAACAAGCCGCTGTTTTCCGTGGAGGAAAACTGATTTCAGAAAAATATTCTGGAAACCCTGCGGAAAAACTGATATGGACTTGTCATTGCGGACATCATTTTCATGCCTCTCCGACATTAATTTTAGAAGGAGGACACTGGTGCCCCGAATGTCTTCCTCCTGAATGGAATTATGAAAAAGAAGTATTGTACAATCAGTTTCTATCTCAAGTGTATCAAACAAAAAATAAGTAACCAATTACAAATAAATATGTTTGTCTGGCAGATTATTGTTTTTTCTTTTCCTTTGTTATGGACAACTGCTGCCCAACTCTGGCTTTGAACAATGGACAAGTATTTCCACAAGTTCACCTAAAGGTTGGCATTCTTACGATGAAGCCACTGGAATATTTTCTGGAACTGCATCCAACAAAAGCAGAGGAAGAATCCTGCTTTGAAACGGACAAACGGGCATTCTGACAAATATGCCGTTGTTATCTGTTGCAATAAAATCGGTATCGCTACCAATGGTACTCTTACTTGCAGGCGTGTATATATAGTTGCTATCATTTTACCAACGGTCCCAATTCTGTTTATTTTGGGGCAAAGTTCAAAATGAAAGGCAATGAAACGGCTTCAAATATGTACAAATCAACTTCCAACAGTAACTGCGGAAACAGAAAGTCCACATGCCAAAATTATTATCCGACAAGCAACTATAGAAAACCCCGAGGCGGAAATACAAGTTTTGCATGATAATGTTGTCAACGGAAATACTCAACCAAAAACCTACAAGATTCTGTTTTTTTACCCCAAACCTTACAATTTATCAGTAAAAATAATGATTGACAACAATATGAATCTTTTGTATATTTATCTGTTTATCTGTTGTACGGGAAAAGAGAAATAAGTATCAGGGAAAGGCTCATTTGCCAAGGTAAAATGCCACCATTCGGAGAAAAAAGGTTTAAATCCATGTCGCATCATCGCTGCTCTAAGTATCATGCGGTTGTTGAATTGTTCCGCTGTAATGCTATCGTTGGGAATATATTCCGAAGTTTCCGGATTTCCACCAAAATCGGGATGACTTTCATGACCAAACCAATCAAAAGTGCCACCCATATCCAATTCTTTTTCCGTTACCATATCAAAAAGAGTCAAATCAACAGTTGAACCTCTTGTGTGTCCACTCCGCTCACAAATATATTCTTGCGGGAAAAGTACACTTTTGTCCAAATCAGGATAAAAATATGGTTTCATTAAAGTGTCATTTATGGCTTTTGACCAACGGACAAAATGATCTACAGCCATTTGCGGACGATAAGCATCATAAATTTTTAACCGATAACCAAGTTTTTTCACATCTTCGCTCACAGCATGCAAACTATCAGCAGCCTCACGGGTAAGCAATGCCGTCGGTTCCAAATAACCGTCTATACGCTGTCCAACAAAATTGTAAGTACTATAATAGCGAATTTCAAGTATCGCATCAGGAACAGCATCGGTAAGGGTTACAAACTGACTATTGTCTTCTTCTCTTGGAACAACTTGTTGTTTTTCAAGATTCTCTTTTTGTGAACATGAGGAAAATAGCATTGCACTACAAAAAAGAAAAGTGCTTATCCATAAATTTTTTTGTTTCATAATCGGTCTTTTGTTGTTGTTTGCAAAAGTACAATATATTTTCATTAAAACTCAAAAAATATTGTTACCAAACAACAGTAACATATATTTTTTATATACATTTGTATATTTTTATTTTTATCATAAATAAAAAGAACAAAATATAACTTATGGAAAAATTTCAAAATAAAAGAAATCGGTCTTCACAAATTATCCGTATAAGTTGGATAGGTATTATTGCCAATGTACTTTTGGCAGGTTTTAAAGCAATAATCGGTCTTTTGGCCAATTCTGTTGCCATTGTTATGGATGCCGTAAACAATTTGAGTGACGCCTTGTCAAGTGTCATCACCATCATAGGCACCAAATTATCTCAACGCCCTGCCGACAGAAAACACCCTTTTGGTTTTGGCAGAATAGAATATTTCAGTGCTATTATTATTGCGGTTATTGTGCTTTCAGCAGGCATTACTTCATTGATAGAATCTGTCAATAAAATATTCTCTCCTACCACACCGATATATACGACTACTACACTTGTTGTTATTGTTGTGGCTATTGTCGTAAAGTTGATACTGGGGCTATTTGTCAAACGACAAGGGCAAAAACTTAAAAGCGATGCTCTTATAGCCTCCGGTTCCGATGCCTTATTCGATTCCATCATCACCCTTTCCACACTTGTTTCAGCAGGAATAATGCTATTGTGGAATATTTCTCTTGACGGCATTTTAGGCACACTTATTTCCATTGTTATCATCAAAGCAGGTATTGAAATGTTGGCTTCGCCTATCAATGAACTATTGGGTGCAAGGCTTTCACAAGATTTGGTCAGTCAAATAAAAAAAGAAACATTGGCATTTGAAAGCGTACATGGAGTTTATGACATCATTTTGCATAATTACGGTCCCAATTTGATAATAGGTTCTCTACACATCAACGTTTACGATACTATGACTGCCTACGAAATACATGGACTTACCCGTCGTATTTCAGAACAAATGTTTGCAAAACACGGTATTATAATGACCGTTGGAGTATATGCCATTGCCACAGGAGAAAATCGGCAAACAGAACTACAGACAATTGTATTGCAAACTCTTGCAAAACACAAAGATATTGTACAAGTGCATGGTTTCTATTTCTTTGAAACAGAACAACGTATTTCGGTAGATGTTGTTCCTGATATTTCTGTACATGATGAAACGTCTTTTGCCCAAACACTTACCGAAGAATTGCAACAAATTATTCCAGACAAAACAATTACCATTATTATTGACCATAATTATAGCGAATAGAAACACAAAATATTTTAATCAAATGAATATAAAAACTTCCAGCAAAACAATTTTAGTATTATTTTGCACAATATGCCTTTGGGCTTGCAGTAATAACCTAAACAATGCACAAAATGATGTTGAATCTGAAATAACTCAAAATACAACAGACAATCTATTTCTTCCCTATTGTCCACAAATATGGGTTGATAACTATCTTTCAGCACAAAATCAAGATACAATCACCGTTTTGTTGTGGTCGCAAAAACAACAACATTATTTGGATAGCATTCCCAATGAAACACTAACAAATGCTATGGAATGGTATATAGACAACAATGTTGAGATGGTCTTAAAATTAAAAAATATTGAGCCTTTGCATTTTCAATATGCTACAGCATTGTCTTATTGTTCCATTTTGAAAGAAGGTGAAAAAACAGCCATTGCTTTGGTGCCCAATTGGGCTCAAATAAGCAATACAAATACATGCTTTGTCTATGAAATTGCCGACGAAAAATGGAATTTGGTTAACAGTTTTGATATTTTAACCTCTTTTGTTTTTTGTGATGAAAACGAAGACCCGGAATTAAATCAATGGCTGATACAAAAAAACGGAAAATGGTTTTATAAAGACTATACTAACTGGGTTACAGAACAAGACACTTGTTTCCATCCACTTTTTTGAAATCCAAACAAGATAAATTTTTTTGTTGTTCCATTTTTATTGGAATATTTTTCATAAATATTTGTGGTATTACTATTTTTTTGTAATTTTGCAACATTAAATTAAAAAAGTAATGTTATGGAACAGATAAAATCATACATTGAAGCAAACAAAGAACGTTTTTTTGAAGAATTGTTCGGACTAATACGCATTCCTTCAATTTCTTCTATGGAAGAACACAAACCCGATATGGAAAAATGTGCCCAATATTGGCACAAATTGCTCTTGGAAGCCGGTGTTGACAAATGTGAAGTAATGCCTACCAAAGGGGGAAATCCTGTTGTTTATGCAGAAAAAACTATTGCCCCCAACAAACCAACCGTTTTGGTTTATGGACATTACGATGTTATGCCAATAGATCCTATCGATTTGTGGAACACCAAACCTTTTGAAGCGGAAATAAAAGACGGCAAAATTTGGGCAAGAGGGGCAGATGATGACAAAGGTCAATCGTTTATGCACGCCAAAGCATTTGAATTTATGGTAAAAACCAACCAATTGCCCTGCAATGTAAAATTTATGCTTGAAGGTGAAGAAGAAATCGGCAGTGAACATCTGTATGGTTTTTGCCAAGACCACAAAGATATGCTCAAGGCCGACATTATCTTGGTATCCGACACCAGTATGATTGCTCCCAATATCCCGTCTATTACCACAGGTTTAAGAGGTTTGAGTTATTGGGAAGTAAAGGTTACAGGTGCCAACAGAGACCTTCATTCCGGATTGTATGGTGGTGCAGTAGCCAATCCTATCAATACTTTGTGCAAACTTATTGCCCAAATGATAGACGAAAACGGACACATTACCATACCTCATTTTTATGACGATGTGTTGGTAGTTTCCGACTATGAACGTTCACTAATGGCACAAGCCCCGTTTGATTTGGACAAATACAAAAAAGAATTGAATATCGATGATGTTTGCGGAGAAAAAGGCTATAGCACCACTGAACGCACCGGCATTCGCCCAAGCTTTGATGTTTGTGGCATTTGGGGTGGTTACACTGGCGAAGGTGCCAAAACAGTTATCCCGTCAGAAGCTCATGCCAAAATATCTACAAGACTTGTTCCTAATCAAGATTTTAATAAAATCGGTAAACAATTTTCAGCATATCTTAAATCTATTGCCCCTGCAAGCGTAAAAGTAGAAGTGGAATTTCTACATGGTGGAGATTGCTATGTATGCCCAATAGATATGCCTGCTTACAAAGCCGCAGAAAAAGCATTTGAAACAACCTATGGCAAAAAACCTATTCCAACACGAAGCGGCGGAAGTATTCCTATCATTGCAGGGTTTGACAAAATATTGAAAACAAAAGCCATTTTAATGGGTTTTGGTTTGGGTAGCGATGCAATACATTCTCCAAACGAAAATTATCCTTTAGAACAATTTTTCAAAGGAATTGAAACCATTCCATATTTCTACAAATATTTTGCCGAAATGATGGCATAAAAAAATGAAAAAGATTGTCTTTTATAGTCTTTGCCTAATGCTGATGTCGGATATTGCTTTTGCACAATCCAACATCAGCATTAATGGAGGCTATTTGCAATCCATTTTCTATAGTACTCAACAAAAATCAGACTATTATTATTCTTTTTCACCTTATCACTCCTATCATGTCAATGTAACATACAAAGAAAACGTTTTTCAATTGGCTCCCAACATGCGATTAGGAGTACAATTGGAATGGAAACAACAAGCCCAATGGATATACAGAGAAGATGTTGTTGCTACACAAAAAACGGCTTATGGATTCAGATATGATATTCGTTCTGTCAATTTATATCTTTTCCCCGAAATAGCCGTAGGTGAAAAGGTGAAATTCACTTTTTCCGGAGGTCCTGACTTTCAATTTGTCTGTCAAACAAAAGCCAAAGGCAAACAAGTGGAGGTTGTTGCAGGAGAAGACAACAAAACAACTGAATTGTCTGATGTCCGTTCCAAAGATATTAGTGGTTTTTGTTTTGGACTAAAACTTTGCTTGGGTGTGGAAATTCACCTCTACAAAGGATTATCGTTATGTTTCTACAATGCCTATGCAGCAGGTCTGACAAGTTTTAACGGCAATTTAAAAAACAAATTAAACTTTTTTAATGGTTTGGACTTACAACTTGGCGGCGGTTTGTCGTATTGTTTTAACCACAAAGATTGGTTTTCAAAAAAAAGTAAAAAATATTAATAACAATTAAAAAACAAAAATATAATGAATAAAAAAATTTCTTTAGTCTTATTTTTCTCTTGCGTAACAATGTTTTCGTATGCACAAACATTTTCTTCAAAAACAGATTCTGCCGCCTATGCCAACGGCTATCAAACAGGTGCGTATTTTCAATATCATCAAATAAACATCAATGTTGAAGCTTTTGTAGCCGGCATTCTTGACGCTTATCAAGCCAAACAACCCAAAATTGACAAGAATCAAATCAATGAATTAGGACAATATTTCAATATGTATGTCCAACAAGCATTGAATGAAAAACAAAAATCTGAAATTCAATACAATAAAAATATTGCCGCCAACATTATGGCAGAAAACAAAAAAAATCCTAACATTAAAGAAACCGCTTCAGGATTGCAATACCAAATTTTACAAGAAAACAAAAAAGGCAAAAAACCGCTTGCAACAGACAAAGTAAAAGTACACTACAAAGGATATTTGCACAATGGCGTTGTTTTCGATTCGTCCATTGACCGCGGAGAACCGATAACTTTTGCTTTGAATCAAGTGATAAAGGGCTGGACTGAAGGTTTGCAACTAATGACCGTAGGCAGCAAATATAAATTTTGGATTCCTTCCGATTTGGCATACGGAGACAGAGCCGTTGGCAATAATATTCCTGCAGGTTCTATGCTCATTTTTGAAGTGGAACTATTGGAAATAAATCCCCAATAATTTGAATTTGGAAAACATACAATTTTCTTTTATCTTATTCGTTTTTTCTTAAAAGATATTATTATGGAAACAAAATTTTATATCTGTAAACATTGTGGAAATGTTGTTGTAAAACACGTTGATAGTGGAGTAAAAGTAGTTTGTTGCGGAGAACCTATGGAAGAACTCATTGCAAATACCGTAGATGCAAGTGCAGAAAAACATGTACCCGTTGTTACTCGCATTGATGACTGCACATTAAAAGTAGAAGTCGGTAGCACTCTGCACCCTATGCTGGAAGCACATCATATTGCTTTCATTTATTTGGAAACCGAAAATGGCGGACAAATTGCTTATCTGAATCCACAAAAGGACCAACCAGTTGCAGAATTTTGCATTTGTAAACAAAAACCTATTGCTGTTTATGAATATTGTAATCTACATGGATTGTGGAAAACCAATATTGATTAAAAATATATAACAATGTCTTGTCGTTTAAGCGTAAATATCAACAAAATAGCGACCCTTCGCAATGCCAGAGGTCATAATCTTCCTAATGTATTGCAAGTTGCAAAAGATTGCCAAAGATTTGGAGCAGAAGGAATTACAGTTCACCCTCGCCCCGATGAAAGACATATTCGTTATCAAGATGTAATAGACTTAAAACCACTTATTACAACTGAATTTAACATTGAAGGTTACCCTTCAAAAGAATTTGTTGATTTAGTTTTAAAAGTCGTTCCCAATCAAGTAACACTTGTGCCAGACCCACCAGAAGCAATAACATCTAATGCAGGATGGGATACTATCAAAAATCGGAATTTTTTAAAAGATATAGTAAAAACCTTTCAACAAAAAGGTATTCGTGTTTCTATTTTTGTGAATGCTGAAGAAAAAATGGTGAACGGAGCAGCTGATACATTGTGCACCCGCGTAGAATTGTACACCGAAAGTTATGCCTCCAATTACCGACAAGACAAAAACGAAGCCATAAAAAACTTTGTCCTTGCCGCCAAAGAAGCACAAAAAGTCGGATTGGAACTAAATGCTGGTCATGATTTGAATTTAGAAAATTTAAAATTTTTCTATCAATCTATTCCATGGCTTAAAGAAGTGTCTATCGGACACGCACTCATTTGCGATGCCCTATATTTCGGCTTGGAAAATACAATACAAATGTATTTACGTTGTTTAAAATAAAATTAAATACACTACCACTAACTTTTGCAAAATGAAAACTGCAGTTATCACAGGTGCGGACGGAGGAATGGGAAAAGAACATACAATTGCTCTTGCCAAAGCAGGTTGTAAAATTATAATGACCACCACAAAACAACAAAAGGGAGAAAAAATTTGTGAAGAACTGAAACAAATAACTCAATGGGAACATATTTCCGTTAAACAATTAAATTTGGAAGACCTTGATTCCATTATTGATTTTTGCAAAACCATAAATGTTGATAAAATAGATATTCTGCTTAACAATGCAGGTACTTTGCCATCTGTTCCTAAAACCACAAAACAAGGTTTTGATTATACTATCGGAGTAAATTTCTTAGGACATTTTTTACTAACAGAATTGCTTTATCCTCACTTTACCGCAGGAACAAAAATTGTCAATATGGTTTCGTTGACTTACAAATACGGAAAAATTTTCAACAATTTTTTTGCTCCTCCCCTCACCCATTATAATCGTTTTGTCAATTATTCCAATTCTAAACTTGCATTATATTATGCTACTTTGTATTGGGCAGAAAAATGGAAAGACAAAAACATTCTTGTCAATTGTGCCGATCCTGGCATTGTCAGCACCAAAATTATTAAAATGGACAACAAAGTAATAGATACCCTTTGTGACATCTTTTTCCGACCTATTATCCGTACCCCCAAACAAGGTGCAGATACAATGTCTTATATTGCTATAAATGAAATAAATAACCTATCCGGTGAAATGTTTAAAAACAGAAAAATACACCATGTGTCCGACAAAATAAAAAACTCTCCTCAAAAAAATCTATTGTTGCAACAAACTTTTGATATTCTTTCTCCATATTTATCGGAATAAATAACAATATGACGAAAGATAACAATATTTTTCTTGATTTTTTCAGACTTTTTTACCCCAAATATTGTGCTTGTTGCGGAAATGTTTTGGTAACAAGTGAAGATGTTTTATGTTTAAAATGTATTGAAAATCTGCCTAAAACAAATTTTCATTTGCAAACAAACAATCCCGTTGAAGAAAAACTGATGGGACGTGTCAAATTTGAAAGGGCTACGGCCTTTTGTTTTTTCAAAAAAGAAGGCTCAATACAACATCTTATTCATGAATTAAAATATAAAAATTACAAACAAATTGGAATAAAACTTGGTTACTTAATGGGGTGCAATATTATTGGCGACCCCACATTTAATTCCATTGATGTTATTGTTCCTATTCCTATTCACCCCAAAAAACAACAAAAAAGAGGCTACAACCAAAGCGAACAAATTGGAATAGGTCTGCAACAAGCCATGAACAAACCTTTGGACACAAGTTCTTTTGTAAGAATATATCAAACTGATACACAGACAAAAAAATCACGATACGAAAGATGGAAAAATGTGGAAGAAATTTTCAAGGTAATTAATCCTGAAATGTTACAAAACAAACATATATTGCTTATAGATGATGTCATAACTACAGGAGCAACTTTGGAATCGGCAGCTAATTGTCTGTTGCAGACAGCCGGTACAAAAATAAGTATAGCCTGCCTTGCTACCGCAACCTAATGTTCTTGAAAAAAATTGTACCTTTGCTCAAAACAAAATAAAAATCCATTTTATGACAAAAATCCTTATTATTGATGATGAGGCATATATTCGTGAAGTTCTTCGTGATGTCTTTGAAAGAGAAAATTATTCTGTAAGCGAAGCCTCCTCTGCTAAAGAAGCTTTACAAATACTTGAAAAAGAACATTTTGAAGTCATCTTTTGTGACATTAAAATGCCTGAAATGAATGGTTTGGAATTTTTAGATGCTTTTGAAGACCGTTATTCTACACCTGTCATTATGATTTCGGGACATGCAGACATAGAAACAACTGTTGAAGCCCTAAAAAAAGGAGCTTTTGATTTTATTCAAAAACCGCTTGATTTAAACAGAATTCTCGTTTCTGTAAGACATGCTACGGAAAAAGAATTTTTGATGTCAGAAACTAAACGCTTAAAGAAAAAAATAGACAAAAAATATGAAATTATTGGTAATTCTCCTGCTATTGTTGAAGTGAAAGAAATGATAGAAAAGGTTGCTCCAACTAATACCCGCGTATTGATAACAGGAGAAAACGGTACGGGAAAAGAACTTGTTGCCCATTGGCTACACGAAAAAAGTAATCGTGCAGGCAATCCTCTTATAGAAGTCAATTGTGCGGCTATTCCATTAGAATTGATCGAAAGTGAACTATTTGGACATGAAAAAGGCTCTTTTACTTCTGCTATCAAACAAAAAAAGGGAAATTTTGAATTGGCCGATAAAGGAACTTTGTTTTTAGATGAAATCGGGGATATGAATTTAGCTGCTCAAGCAAAAATGTTACGGGCTCTTCAAGAAGGAAAAATAATGAGAGTCGGTGGAGAAAAAGATATTAATGTTGATGTTCGCGTTATTGCGGCAACCAACAAAAACCTGCAAGAAGAAATTAAAAACAAAAATTTTAGAGAAGACCTTTATTATCGGTTGAGTGTCATTATCATTGATGTTCCTCCCTTGAGAAACCGAATTGAAGATATTCCGCTTTTGGCACAACATTTTATCTCCCAAATTTGCGAATCTGAAAACTTGCCTCTTTTCGAAATAGAACCTGCAGCCATTACAGCATTGCAAAAATTGCCTTGGTATGGTAATATTCGAGAATTTAGAAATGTTATTGAACGACTAACCATTCTTTGCAATAAAACAATTTCGGTGAAAGATATTGAAAAATATGTACTCATTAATAATTAACAAAAAAATGAAAAAGATTATATTTATTATCAGTATTTTAATTTTTAATTTTTCTGTTTTTCCCCAAACAACAGATGCTTTTAGAGACGAATGTACAACTATTACCATGGGGAAAAAAGCAACAGACGATGGTTCTGTCCGCACTTCTCACACAGACGACAGTCATCGCACTCGCTCCAATGTTTTTATTATCCCTGCCCAAGACCACAAAGCAAGCGAAACTGTAACTATGTGCAAAAGGGTATGGTGCGATACAACAAAAATGAAATCATATCGCAGCGACAGTATTGGAGTTATTCCTCAAATGTCTCATACTTTTGCTTATATTAATTCTGCATATCCATGTTTGAACGAAAAACAATTAGGCATAGGAGAATCCACCATTGGAGGAAGAACAAGTCTTCAATCTGATAATGGACTTATTGATTGTCAAAGACTTTGCGCACTTCTTTTAGAACGTTGCACAACAGCAAGACAAGCCATTCATACTAGTGGAAACTTATTAAAAGAATATGGTTGGATAGATGCTGGTGAATGTTTGACCATTGCGGATAAAAATGAAGTATGGCATTTGGAAATTTATGGTCCTGGTAAAGGGAACAAAGGAGCAGTTTGGGTAGCCCAACGTGTCCCCGATGAACATATTGCCGTTTGTGCCAATGCAAGCACTATCAAAGAAATAGATACCAACGACAAAGATTTTTTCTTGTTTTCCGATAATATTTTTTCTCTCGCTCTTGATAGTGGCTGGTGGAAAAAAGATGAACCTTTTATATTTTGCTATGTTTATGCCCCTCAAAGTCGTACGATGTTGGCATGCCGCAGACGTGAATGGAGAGTTTTTGACCTTTTGGCACCAAGTCTTAAACTTGACCCCAATGCAGAAAATTATCCTTTTTCCGTCAAACCCGATTCTTTGGTAAGTTTGGAAAAAATGATGTCTATTTTCAAAGATTACTACGAAGGAACTGAATTTGATATGAGAAAAAATATTACGGTTGCCAATCAAGAAGGTAAAATGGTTATTTCTCCACTTGCCAACCCTTTTATGAACCCTGAAGAGTTAAAAATTCATAAAGTAAATGGCGGCTGGAACGCTCTTGGAGAACGCCCTATTGCCGTACGTTTTACCATGTATGGAACAATTATCCAATGCCGGAACTGGTTACCAGACGAAATTGGCGGACTTGTATGGTTTGCCCTTGACAATGTTGCTTCTTCAGTCTATGTTCCAATTTATGGTTCTGTTACCGATTTGCCAAATACATACAAAACTTGTGGACGAAAAACAGGTTTTAGCAAAGAATCTGCTTGGTGGGCTTTCAATCGTGTGGGAACAATAGCCGCCAGACGTTGGGGTGATATGCAAAAAGATGTGCAACAAACATGGAATCCTTTTCAAAAAAATCTAGTAAACAAACAACAATCTATTGAAAAAGAGGCTCTTGATAAATTTGATACTAAAAAACCTGCAAAAACTATTCTATTTTTAACCAATTACACCAATGAACAAGCCAATTTGGCAGTAAAAATGGCTTGGGATTTGGGAGATTTGTTGTGGACAAAATATGATGAACTTTGGTAATAAAATATGGAAAAACTGATTTTCATTTTATTATTGGGACAAATTATTTGTTTTATTTTAAGTTTTTTAGGCTTAGTACTAAAAAAAGATAAAATAATTCAAATTTTTTCTGCAATTGCTTTTGGTTTTGCCATTTTTTTACCGGTTTTTCTTTCTTTTTACACCCAAAAAGCCATTTTTCAATCTGAATTTGGCACAAAAATTTGGTTTTGTTTTTTTGTTTTACTATTTGCATGGATTGTTTTTTTTAAACTCAAACAATCATTTATTTTATCGATAGGCAATATTATTTGTTTACTGTTTGTCGTTTCTGTCTTGTTACAAACAACAACTATTCATCACGAACTGCCACCGGCATTGCAAAGCCCTTGGTTTTTGCCCCATGTATGTTGTTATATGATTGCCTATGCGTTGTTGGGAATAAATGCCGTTTATTCTGTGTTTGCTTTAATAAAACACAAAAATACTTTTGCTTTTCAAGAAAAAATTAACAATATCGGATTATCTTTTCTTTGCTGTGCAATGTTTATGGGAGCCTTGTGGGCAAAAACCATTTGGGCAAATTTTTGGGCTTGGGACATTAAAGAAGTTTTTGCTTTGTTGTCCGTAATTATATATTCATTTTTAGCTATTAATTTTTATCATAAAAAGAAATATCTTCATTTTTTGAATATATTTGCTTTTTGTTGTTTATTATTCACTTGGTTTGGGGTAAAATATTTAACAAACATCGGACAAAGTTTACATATCTATGGCTGAAAAATATTACAAAAGATTTCGGATTAAACTAAAAGATGTTTTTAATTTCTCTCGTTCAGAAATTCGGGGCATTTGTGTTTTATTGGCAATTATTTTCATCATTATCATAGTTTTATCTATCATAATTATTGATAATAATAAAAACACTTCTTTTGATGAACAACAAAACGAAACGATTGTTGCATTTTTGGAAAGACAAAGACAAATAGCTGATTCTCTTGAAGAAAGCAGAAAAAACAAAATCTATTTTTATCCCAAAAATTACGCTTATTCAAAAGAATACAACAAAACGGCAACCAAAACAAAACTCCATCTTTTCAATTTTTGTCCCGATACCATGAGTATAAACGATTGGAAACGCTTAGGTTTTAATAACAAAAATGCAGAACAAATCTATAAATATTTATCCAAACGGGGAAAAATACAAAAAAAAGAAGATTTGTTAAAGATATATTGTATTGATGAAAGCATTTTTGCTCAATTATATGATTATATTCAAATTGACAACCAACCCAATGTACAGACATCAACAAAATCGGAACCCAAGCCGCAATCAAAGAAAAAACTTGCCATTAATCTGAATAAATGCGATACCGCTGAATTACAGAAAATTTACGGCATAGGACCTAAAATTTCTACAAAAATTGTCAATTACAGACAAAAATTGGGCGGATTTTACTGCATTGAACAAATACAAGAAATTCTAAAAGACAGTACTAAATATAAACAAATAAAAGATTATTTATTTGTCAATCAAAATGATATTAAAATAATCAATATCAATACCGCTTCGGAAAAAACTTTAGCATCACACCCTTATATTGAACCATGGCTTGCTAAAGAAATTGTAACTACTCGACAAAAAAAAGGAAAATTCAAATCCATTGCCGAAATAAAAGATGTTATTTTTATTTACGACAATTTATTCAACAAATTGGTTCCGTATTTATCTGTAAATGATTAAATCGAAACATTAAATTCTCTTAACGTTTCATTCAAAGAAGTTTTCCTGTCTGTTGATTCTTTTCGTTTTCCAATAATCAAAGCACAAGATACGCTATATTCTCCTGCAGGATATTGTCTTTTGTACGAACCGGGAATAACAACAGAATTTTCAGGTACTTCTCCTTTATATTCTATTGGATTAGAAGCCGTAACATCTATTATTTTTGTTGATTGAGTCAAAACAACATTTGCACCTAATACAACACCTTTATGCAAATGAACCCCTTCGACAACAATGCAACGGGAACCAATAAAACAATTGTCTTCAACAATAACAGGTTGTGCCTGTAAGGGTTCCAATACCCCCCCTATTCCAACACCTCCACTAAGATGCACAGACCTGCCTATCTGGGCACAAGAACCGACAGTTGCCCATGTATCAACCATTGTTTCTTCTCCCACATAAGCCCCGATATTAACATACGAAGGCATCATAACAACACCTTTTGACAAAAAAGAACCATAGCGGGCAACAGCAGGAGGAACAACTCTAATTCCTTGTTTTTCAAAATTTTTCTTTAATGGAATTTTATCATAATATTCAAAAGGACCTATTTCTATTTTTTCCATTTGTTTCATACGAAAGTACAACAAAATAGCCTTTTTTATCCATTCATTAACTATCCAAATTTCGCCTTGAGGCTCTGCAACACGCAACAAACCTTTATCCAAAGAATCAACAATAGACAAAACAATATCTTGATTCTCTTTACGTTGCAACAATTGCGGATTCGCCCAAATATCATTAACAACTTGTTCCATTTTAATCTTCCAATTTTAGTAAATAATTCATATATTTTACCAAATCCTTTGCGGAACAAAAAGCCTTTTCACAAAGAGAAAGAAAATCTGTGCTGCAAACAGTTTGATTCGTTAAGGCTTTGTCTGCACAAAAACTCTTATATTTCAACAATTTTATATGTTCAAAATCAGCAGGATAATTTTTGGGCGGACGTTTTAACATACCCTCTGAAGATAAGTTTTTCCATTCTTTTTTAAAAGATTTTTCTTGCAATATATTCAACAAATCTTCCGGAGCATAATAAATTTCTTGCCTTATTTTTTTCAAATTGTTGCTTTCCGGACACCATAAACCTGCGGCCAAACAAGAATTATTATTCTGAATATGAACATAATAACCTGCCATATTCACATTTTTTCCGCCTGGGGTAATAAATGCCCCAAAATGTGTTTTATAGGGAGATTTGTCCAAAGAAAAACGCACATCTCTGTAAATGCGGAAAATACATTTTTTCCCGCTATTACCAACAATAGAATTGTCAAAGAGTACAATTTTATCAATCAAAGCATCAACAAACACTTCAACACTTTGTCGTGCTTGTTGATACTCATCTTTATGTGCGGAAAACCAATTCCTATCATTATTTTTTTCAAGTTTTTGCAAAAAATCAAAAACTTGATTATCAATAGTTATCATTGTTTAGAAAGGCAAATCGCCTTCATCTTCTGATAAAAATGGAGGCAAATCGTTTGGTTCTTTTTCTGTTGATTCTGCGACCGGTTGAGTTGCCGTATTTTGTTGTGTTCCACTAGAAGACAACATTGTAAAAGTATCAGCAACAATTTCGGTTGCATATTTTTTTATTCCATTATCTTCCCATGAACGAGTACGAAGTTTGCCTTCTACATATATCATTTTTCCTTTATTAAGAAATCGTTCTGCAATATCTGCCAAACCTCGCCAGCATACAATATTGTGCCATTCGGTATTGTCTTTTCTTTCCCCATTTTTATCTTTGTACGATTCGGTTGTAGCCAACGTGAATCGTGCAACTTTGGCTCCATTTTCTATTGTTCTAACTTCCGGATCTCGTCCTAAATGACCTACTAAAATGACTTTATTTATTCCAGCCATAATCTTGTTATATTTTTATTTATTAATTAAATTATTTATAATGCGAAGATATAATTTTTTTTTGTTCAAAACGTGATTTTTTTATTTTATCTGCAAATTTTTCTTCATATCTTTAGATAAAGCATCTTTGTGCAAAGTGAAGAAAACGGTATGCAAACGGACATAAGCATCAGAACAATACCAATAACCATTGTATGGACCTGCTTCTCCCCAAGAATTTTTTATTTTATAATATTTATTCCCATTTTGGTCTTTGGCAATACCTACTATCAGCATAGAATGGTCATCGGTTATTTCCCAATTGTCAAAGGCTTTTTGATGATCTGCTGCGGTAATTTGTTTTTCAGGAACTATTTCTTTCCAAAGTTTTTCGCTTTCAATATTTTCCGGAACAATACCAAGACCATGCTGACGGGAAAAACCTTTGTCGCTGACATCTTGAGCCCAACCTACTGCAAATCCATGTTCAAGAGCATAGTCCAAGGCTTGCATCAAAGCATCAAATTCCACATTATAAGCAGGTGTCCATGTCCAATTGTCAGGTATTTCCACCATAAATTGTTTATTGTAAGGTTGGTCTGTAAAAGAGGCTATTTCCAAATATTCTTCCCAAGGAAGTGGATAGGCTTCTGCAAATGTTTTGGGGGTATATTTTTTTCCGTCAACGGTGAACGTTTCCGGCACTTCTCCCAGATAAACATCAAAAATGCTTGGCAAAAGATTTTGCCAATTGGGTGTCAACCGACCATTGCTGCGTTTGGTAATGGACTTGGCAAAGTTTGTAATCACTTCGTTCATTTCATTGTGCATGTGGCGGGTTTCACCTATAACCTTACCAGTATAGTCTGTTTCCGGTACCATACCATGTTTGTTCAAGGCATAAAATACATCACAAACCTCTCCTCCCTGACTAAGACTTGTACAGCCATGCATTTTTACATATTTCACTATTTTGTCTGTCCAAACATTACGGACAAAAAACATTTCCGACAAATTGAACTCTTTGCCGTATTTACGCAAAATTTCGGCTTCTACCAAACCTGTGCCGGCAAAACACCAACAAGTTCCGGAACTCCCTTGATTGTCAACAGGAGTATGTTTTACTGTAACAACATCGGTAATTTGATAAACGTCTTTCTTTTCCGTTTCCTGTGCAAAAACCATACTGCCTGCACCTAACAACAAAGCTATGGTTGCCAATCTTTTCAGTATATTCATATTATATTTGTTTATAAATTTCTGTTTTCAGATTGCAAAATTAGCATTATTTTTCTTATTTATTGGTATTTTTTATTTTTTCTATACAAACTTTATTGCTATTTCAAAAAATTATACTATTTTTGTACAAATCTAAAGTTGAACTTTAGATTTGTACAAAAATTCCAATGTTGACAAATTTAAACACGTTTCTTTAATTCCACCAACGGATTTTATATGTAATTTTATAAAATAAGCCGACATTTTCTGTCGGCTTGGTTTGAGTTTAGAATGTTTTTATGAAAAAATATAGAACTCTATTGCTAAAACCGCAATGTAAGCCCTGTACCTATCGTGTTATTGAAACCGAAATAGGGATGAACACTAAGGGTAGCGGTTTTCTTTTCTTTGCCAATATAATATTGATAACTCTTTTGCAAATGCTTGTTCCTTGTTCCTAATTCTACTATACCACTTATTAGCAAGGCAACACCTGCTCCTGTAAGAACAGCCCCTGAAATATAGAAATCGAATATGCTCATCATCACACCTGTTATAAACACAGGACTAAACATCCCAAGACATATTCCTCCTGCAACTCCTTTTTTATGATATTTTGAATATTCTTGATAAGCCAAACTATTCATATCCAAAAATCCGCCTTTCTCTTTCCTCAGTCGCTTCATATAAACATCCATATCTGCCTTAGTGTTATTACCGACTATTTCAGCGGGTTTTTGAGGAACTTTTTGTGATTTTGTTACTCCTCCTGTTACTTTTGAAGAATTTTTATCTGTTGTTGTTTCCTTTTGTGCTATAGGTACAGTATTTTGGACAGCTTGTGGTGTTGATGCAAGCATATTGTTTAATGCAGTATCCAATATTTGGGTTAACTGAGGTATAGAATTATAATTTTTCAGTTCAGCAACAGCCGATTTAACGGTGTTTTTTTCAACAACATCAACCATTCGTGCATTAATATACAAATACTTGTTATTGATAGTAACATTCACTACGCAAATTTTCTTTGCCCCGCAATTTAACCCAACTTCTGCAATTTTTCCATCTGACACGTATCCAGAAGTTTGTTCATTTTGAATCTGTTTTATAAATTCACTATAACGCTCAATCAAATGAAAATTTTCTTCGGTGCTAAGTTTTATAATTGTTCTATTTTCCACCATACTTTGCAATGAAATAGATAGTTTTTGATCGTTTTGTGTACCTGTAACGTATACAGCCAAATTGTTGGCATCATTCTGTGCGGAAATAATACCATTACCCCAAATCAAATAAAACATCATTGTTACAATTAAAGGGATAAATTTCCTAAAATTAATACTTTGCATAATTTTTATGTTTTTATTAATATTTATTTTCAAATTTTATGGGACACAACAATTTAAGTGTCCCATAAAACCAGAAATCGTTAAAAGATGAAACATTGTTTATTTTTTTGTTTCTTCTTTTTTTAACATCTTTTTACTTTCTATTTTCTTATCCACTCTAATTACTATATCCGATTCTGCATCCATGTCCGATTCAAGACCATTAGAGCCGAAAACCTTATATTCCAAAAAATTGCCATCTTTGTCTTTTGTCATGATTACAAAAGGATTTTGTGGAGCAAATTCCTTAAAATCATAACCGGCAACCTTAGGAACAGGACGGAAATTTCTATAAAAAGCAGGGTAACCTACTACTGTTACTTTAATTGTTGAAGTCATACCTTTACTTGAAACTTCTTTAACAATTTCATATTGTGGAGCAACCAACAAATCTCCTTTTGTCCCATTAGCAAGGGCATTGTAAACGGCATTCCCTTTTACACTTTCCATATCGGAGCCAGCATATCCACTATAAGTACCTACTACTTTTTCTCCCTTCACATCTATATCCGCCATTATACGTTCATGTACAGGCTCAAGTGTCCTTGTATATGCAGTCGTCAAAGTAGTTGTACATGAACTAAAAACAAATATTGTCATTACAAATAATGATGCAACAATTAAACTTTTCTTTGTCAAATTTGAACTTTTCATTTTCTTACTTTTTATTAAAATTAAAACTCTATTAAATTTCCTACTCGTAACGCTTTTCGGACACTCTCGCTATATTTTTTAGTTTAAATACAGAAAAACAATAGGTGGACAGCCTAAATAATCCATTGATATATTATTTTTAATTTAAAACTCACAAAACTAATACTATTCTTAATCCTATATCATAATAACCAATTGCAGGATTAAAAGTTTTTCTATTAGAAACTCTACAACTTGTTCCATTTTCATACCAAGAACCACCACGGATAATACGATATTGCCCGAAATTAGGTCCTATAGGATCAGTTTGGATTTCTCCAGAATATCCTCCATACCAATCATAACACCATTCCCAAACATTTCCACTCATATCATATATATATAATTCATTAGGAGATTTTTGTCCAACTGAATGGGTTTTGGATTTGCTATTATCCGAACACCACGCAACATTATCATAAAAAGAACTCCCTGCATATTTAGAAGATGTTGCTTTTTGACCCCCGCGAGCAGCATATTCCCATTCTGCTTCTGTTGGTAAACGAAAATATTTCCCTGTAATCCGACTTAATTCAGAACAAAAAGTAACACATTCTTTCCATGTAACCATTTCTACAGGATTGTCTGAATCAATAAACTTACTTGGATTTTTGCCCATTATTGTTTCCCATAATTCTTGTGTTACTTCATATTTGCCAATATAGAAATCTTTGCTTATTATTACTTTCTGATATGGAGATTCATCGCTGTCGCAATCTTCTCCTTGTTCTGAAGAACAACCCATTACAAAAGTACCTGCTTCTACTTTTACCATTTCAAAACTGACATTGCCAATTTTTATCTCTATTATTTCTGAATTGGTAGTAGTTTTTTTATCAGAAACAATTTCTTTACTTTTATTGTCATTAATTACTATTTGTTTTCCAAATAATTTCCTGCCAAGTTCCCCACAAGCTTTTTTTATTTCCATAGGATTAACTTCACATAAAACATCATAAGAATTATCATATCTTCCCGTTTCCACATCAAGAATCTTAGCGAGAATAAACATATATCCATCTTCTACGCTTGCTTCCGTTACAAGTACGTATTGAACACCTGCCATTTCTCCTAAATTTTTTATTTCAGACTCATTGACAGCACCAGATCTTTGAAATTTATGTTCTTGCATAATAGCATCAAAAGCACTCCTATCATAAGCAATATAACCATCTGTGTTAGAGACTGCTGTTTCCATGCCTCCTCTTACCATATTTGCCTGAAAATCAGTAACAGTTGTTGTTACTTTTTTTGTTTCCATTACTGCTACTTTTTTTAGAGTTTGTGAAGCCAACACAATAGGAAACAAAAGAAAAGAAAAGAAAATACACCTTATTTTTATATTTAGGAAAAATCTGCGAATCAATCTTAAACAAATAGTTTTATTCATTAATTACATTTTTTAGTGATTCTGATATATTTTTGACAAGGTTTTTGTAAGCACTACTTGCCGCTTCTTTGTATCCATTTGTGTGAGTGCCTTTTTGATGAAACTCGTTTTCATAAACGCGTTGGGTTGTTATTTGCTTATCAACACTTAAATCCGCATCTACATACGAAATATACATTGATATTCCTTCAAAATCCGATTTCTTATATGCTCTTGATTTTGCATTTATGTATATAGACCAATCTGCCTCTTCTGCTTGTTTAACAAATTCACAACCTAAATCAGATAAACTTGCCTGTAATTCTTTTTGAAAACTTGAAAAAGGATTTTCTTGTAATATAGCTGTACATTGTATATACAATTTAAGTCCATGTTGAAGTGTATTACAAATTTGCAGTAATTTTTGTTGTTGTACATTCATTTCTGTTAACCCTAAAATTTCTATGTCATCACTGATTGCAAGCAAAAGTTTTTGTGCTTGTTCCACTTCGGCAAACAAAGTCAAAATATTTGATGTGGCATTGCGAGCATTTAATTTTTGCCCCAATTTTATCATTTCATTTATATGACTCAATGTTAAATCTATTTTTGTTTGAGTAACAGCAATTTGTTTTTCTATTTTTCGGATTAAATCATTACGTGACACATAGGCAAAAGCCCCTATTTCATTTGTTTTGGGATTTTGCCATACTTCAATTTTCAGATTTGGTATGTCCATTTCAACATTTATACGTGTTCTCGTTTCAAAAATCTCTGTTATTCTTTCTTCAAATTGTGAAGAGGTCTGTAATAATTCACTACGATTATTATTTGATATTTCCTTTTCTATATACATACGAATACTTGATATCGCTTCTACCCGAGCATCTGTTTTAAGACGAGCATAAGCATTTTCAAGGGTTTCTTTCGGTTGCTGTTCTCCTTTTACAAATCCATAATACCATTCATGTTGCGGATAATGTATTTGACGACTATTTGTTTCCCACCAATTTGGAAATATTTGTGAGATTGCACAAAAAGGCAAGATTATTAGAAAAGACAATAATATAGTTTTCACTATAAATTACTCATTAATAGAATTACCTTCTTCTATAAATTTGGAAATCATCTCTGCATATTTTTGAGCTACTGCAGATTCTTTTATGGCATTTTGAAAAGCACGGATTCGTGCTTTTGACGCAGCAGTTTCATCTACAATATAATATGTTTCAAATTCATAAACATCTTTTCCATTAATTTTTGTAGGGCGATAGATACTATACGATGCAACCAACTCTCCTTTTATTTGTGCTTGTACATTATTTTCGTATGCAGCATAAAAATGTTCAAACTCTTCAAGTTCCTCGAAAGATACAACGGAACCCATATCTTCGACAATACGTCCTTTGATATTACTACCACATTTTTGAGCATAAGAAATACATGCACTCATCATCAATTTGTCTTTGCCAATATTTTTATTACTGGAAACAGCCGTACCATAAACTTCTGTAATACCATCCTCACTAAGTTTTTCATAATGTTTTAATAAAGCAACTTCCAAAGAATGAGAGGTTCCAAAAATTGCCCAACCTTCACTTGTATATTTTTTTATTTTTGCTTTATATTCTTTTTGTACTGCCTTTTTATATTGTTTACTATTCTGGGCAGATACTTTTTCTAATCCACATATTAATAAAACTAAAATAATTACAATAAAAACATGATGTTTTACCATTTTTTCTTTTAGCGGTTATCTCATCGCTACGTCGGTTCTTATAATTACTAATTTATTTTTTGCAAAAGTACTTACAAAGCACTTTTGCAAGCACTTTGAGTAGTGAAAACAAATCACAAAACCGTGAAAAATATTCACGGTTTTGGGGATATGTAAAGGTTCAAGACAAGAGTACAGGCAAAAATATCCGCCTACCCCGAATTTTTTTTCATCAAAATATCCGCTGACCCCGAAATCTTTCTATATGAAATATTCGGCCACCCCGAAAAATGTCAATATCAGCCGAAGGACTTTTTCTGTTTTTTACCAATTTTCCCATAGTTTCAATTGTTTTTCCTGTGAATATTATTCACTGTCTTTCTGATTTTTCAAGGATTCAAAGAAATGAGACAGCGTATCAATATTGTCTGCAGACATATCATTTATAGAAAGCATCAAACTATGCCGAACGGGAATATCCGCCGCCAAGCCGGACATATTCATCACATCCACAAAAAAATTGTGTTGCAAGGCTTTGGAAATTTTCACCAACAATGCCGTATCCAAGCTGCGGCGGGCAAAAATTTTATATACATTGGTGCGGTCGCAGTATATCCGTTTGGCAAACTCCGCCACAGTAAGCCCGCTTTCATCAAAAACGGTTTTCACCAAGTGCCCGATATGAAGACTTTGTTGCTGCATATTTTTATTTTCCATGACATAAAAAAGGCGTGGAAACATCTTGTCTGATACTCCGGGTTTCCACGCCCACACTAACTCCAACAAGCCTGCCCACGCCGCAATACATACGGCATTTCGAGAACCTATTCTTGAGTTAGTGTCTTTCTATATAAAAGACAATGTGGAAAATTGGAGTATCAAGAATAACTTCGAACCGCTATTTCTATATCAAAAATTGTTGTTCTACATAAAAATACTATTTAAATTTTTGCAAAGATAAGCAATTTTTTGTTAAACATACAGCCACCCAAAAACTGTACTATCTCAAATTGTTTTAAATCAGTGTATTATAAAAAACTTCAATTTTAAGCGTGTTTTAGGGTGTCAGTCAATATAATTGTCATCTTTTCAGAAAAACCGCCTTAAAATCGATTTTCACTATTTTGAAGCTGGTCAAAAAATGTAGAAATGAAATTAAACTATTGATATTTAATTTTTTACGAAAACTTTTCACGTGAAACATTATCTCCCCAACAAGATAAGCAACACCGAAATATCGGAAGAAGACACTCCGCTTATGCGGGAAGCCTGCCCAATGGTCAAAGGTTGTATTTTTGATAATTTTTGTCTGGCTTCAGTAGAAAGAGACTGTATGGAAAAATAATCCATATTCTGCGGAATTTTTATATTTTCCAAATTCTGCATTTTTTCAGCCATCTGTTTTTCCTTTTCTATATAACTTGCATATTTTACCAAAATTTCCGCCTTTTCCAAAATTGTATCATCAATATCGTTTGCATACAAATAATCCTGTATTTGGGGCAAAACGGATTTCAGTTCAAAAACAGACAATTGCGGTCGTAATAACAATTGGGAAAATTTTGTTTTTTGAGATAAACATGACAATTGTTTTTGTTCCAAAAATTCATTTATCTGATTCGGCTCAACCCACATGTTTTCAAAAAATCCAATCAAAGCACAAAGTTTTTTTTGGCTTTGTTCAAATTGGGCAAAAGTATTTTGGTCTATCATTCCTATTTCATAGGCCAAGGGACATAATCGGGTGTCGGCAGAATCTTGTCTCAACAAGATTCTATATTCCGCTCTGGAGGTAAACATTCTATAAGGTTCATCCACTCCTTTTGTTACCAAATCATCTATCAACACACCGATATACGATTGATTTCTTTTTAAAATAAAAGGAGGCAGATTTTTGATTTTTCTTACCGCATTTATTCCGGCCATCAAACCCTGCGATGCCGCTTCTTCGTAACCCGTTGTTCCATTTATTTGTCCGGCAAAATAAAGATTTTCTATTTGTTTGGTCTCCAAAGTTGATTTCAGTTGGGTCGGGTCAAAATAATCGTATTCGATAGCATAGCCGGGTTTGAGAATATGTGCATTTTCCAAACCTGCAATTTGTCTTAATGCTTTCAATTGTATTTCTTCAGGCAAAGAAGAAGAAAAACCATTCAAATAATAGGAAATACCGTTTTCTGTTTCCGGCTCCAAAAACAATTGATGTCTTTCTTTGTCGGCAAATCTTTCTATCTTATCTTCGATAGACGGACAATATCTCGGTCCAACGCCTTTTATTCGTCCTTGAAACATAGGAGAAAATTCAAACCCTGTTCTCAAAGTATCGTGAATTTGAGTGTTGGTGTAACAAATCCAACAACATTTTTTGTTTGTCACAGGCTTTTTGTCATAAAAAGAAAAACCTTGCGGATTGTCATCTCCTTGTTGTTTTTCCATTTTGGAAAAATCTATGGTTCTGCCGTCTATTCTCACAGGGGTACCCGTTTTCAGGCGGGCGGTTTTAAAATTCAAATGTATCAGTTTTTCCGTAATGCCAAAACTTGCCTGCTCCCCTATTCTACCGCCGGTAAAATTCACTTCGCCAATATGAATTTTGCCATTCAAAAAAGTCCCCGCTGTCAAAACAAGTGCTTTTGTTTTTAGGGTTTTTCCCAATTTTGTTTTTACAGCAGCAATGGCATTATTTTCTGTTTCCACATCAACAACGGTATCTTCTCTTAAAAAAAGATTTTGTTGGTGTTCTAAATATCTTTTCCAAATAATAGAAAATTGTTGTTTGTCGCATTGTGCTCTCGGGCTCCACATGGCAGGACCTTTTGATCGGTTCAGCATTCTAAATTGAATAGTAGATTCGTCTGTTACTTTTGCAGTATATCCGCCTAATGCGTCTATTTCTCTAACTATTTGCCCTTTTGCGACACCGCCAATTGCCGGATTGCAAGACATTTGGGCAATGGTATCCAAATTCATGGTAATAAGCAGAGTTTTTGCACCCAAGCGTGATGCAGCCATCGCCGCTTCACAACCTGCATGACCTGCTCCTACTACAATAACATCGAAAATATCGTTCATTTGTTGTTGTTTCACGTGAAACAATTATATATAATTTTGATTTACAATAATTTTTTATATTTTTCTATATAATAATTTTCTTTTTTCCGCATTTGTTGTTGCTCTTTTTCTTTTTTGTCTTTATACCCGCACAAATGCAAAAGACCATGAACAACCACCCGCAACATTTCATCAAAATAAGATTGGGAAAACAAAACACTGTTTTCTTTTACTCTATCTACGGAAATAAAAATATCACCTGAAACAAACTCTTTTTGACAATAGTCAAAAGTGATAACATCTGTCAAATAATCGGCATGAAGATATTGTTTGTTTATTTCCAACAAATATTCATCCGAACAAAAAATATATGTCAGTTGTCCAATTTCTTTTTTTTCCTCTTTTGCCAACAGATTTAACAATTCGCGTATCTTGTTTTTATGAGGTAAAACATAATTTACGTTTTCGGTATAAAATAAAATATTCTTCATTTTATTTTTGCAATATTTTTGTTTTCACTATTGTATTATTCTCCCTTTGTAATAATTTTATTCTTGAATTTCTTTGTTGTACAACAGGAATATTTTGCATATAAGAAATTGTTGCTCCATTGTTGTCAAAAGAAATGTTTTCGCAAAGAGATTTTATTTTTAAAAATCCATTGGTAGAATGCTGTTCTATCGGTTTGTTCATCAACGATTCAAAATCGAAACCATTGCCTTGGTCTGATACGGAACATTGCAAGCCCTTGTTTTTAACTTGTACACAAATGGTTACCTTTTTATGTATATCATTTTTATTTCCATGAACAATAGCATTTTTGGCACTTTCTATCAAAGGCACACTGAAAATTCCATAATATTGTTTGTCAATATTATATTTGTCCATTATTTCATCAATAAACTTTTCAACCTCCGAAAGATTGTCTATATTGGAATCTATAGCGATTTGCGAATAAAACATAAATATCTTTTTTCTTTTCAATAAAATACAAAGATAACATTTATTTTTCAATTAAGCGAAAAATGCTTAAATTCTATAATTTAAAAAAATATTTTGTTTTTGACAATCTCTTTGCGGAATTAAAAAATAAAATTTTGGCAGATATGTATTTTTTAAGTACTTTTGTAAAAATTTAGCAAATAATTTTTATGATAGTCAAAACATACGGAAGTTGTATCTATGGAGTAAATGCTATCACAATAACTGTTGAAGTTAATGTTGATACAGGAGTAAATTTTTATTTGGTCGGTTTGCCTGATAGTGCCGTAAAAGAAAGCGAACAGAGAATAGATTCTGCATTGAAATATTTCGGTTATAAAATTCCCGGCAAAAAAATTATCATCAATATGGCTCCAGCAGACATCAGAAAAGAAGGGTCTGCATACGATTTAACCATTGCATTGGGTATTTTATCGGCTTCAGGACAGATAAAAACACCTGAAATAGAAAAATATATCATTATGGGAGAGTTGTCTTTGGACGGCTATGTAAAACCCATAAAAGGCGTTTTGCCTATTGCTATAGAAGCACGCAAACAAGGCTTTAAAGGCATTATTATTCCAAAAGACAATGCCAGAGAAGCCGCTATTGTAGATGATTTGATTGTTTATGGAGTGGAAACAATCAAAGATGTTATTGATTTTTTCAATGAAGGCAAGTCTTTAGAACAAACTATTGTTAATACAAGAGAAGAATTTTATCATTCATTGAATGAATATGATTTTGATTTTGAAGATGTCAAAGGACAAGAAAATACCAAAAGAGCCTTGGAAATAGCCGCAGCGGGAGGTCATAATGCCATATTGATAGGTCCTCCAGGAAGCGGAAAAACAATGTTAGCCAAAAGAATACCTTCTATCCTACCCCCTTTAACTTTGCATGAAGCCTTGGAAACCACAAAAATACATTCTGTAGCAGGCAAATTGGGCAAAAACACTTCTTTGATTTCTGTTCGTCCATTTCGTGCACCGCATCATACCATTTCAGATGTTGCCTTGGTGGGCGGAGGTTCAAATCCTCAACCGGGAGAAATTTCATTGGCACACAATGGTGTATTGTTTTTAGACGAATTGCCTGAATTCAAACGTTCTGTATTGGAAGTTATGCGACAACCTTTGGAAGAACGATATGTAAATATTTCCCGTTCCAAAATGAGTGTGGAATATCCTGCCTCGTTTATGTTTATCGCTGCAATGAATCCTTGTCCATGCGGATATTACAATCATCCTGAAACAGAATGTACCTGCCAACCTGGAGCAGTACAAAGATATTTAAATAAAATTTCCGGACCTCTCATGGATAGAATTGACTTGCATGTGGAAGTAATTCCTGTTCCATTTAAAGATTTGTCAGACAAAAGAAAAGGCGAAAAAAGTGAAACAATAAGAAAAAGAGTGATTGCTGCCCGAGAAATACAACATCAACGATTTAAAAATTACAAAAATATTCATTGTAATGCACAAATGACCACAAAAATGGTAAATGAATATTGTGTTTTAAATCAGGAATGTATAGACAGACTGAAAATGGCTATGGAAAAATTAGGGTTATCCGCAAGAGCATATGACAGAATATTGAAAGTAAGCAGAACTATTGCAGATTTGGATAATAGTGAAAATATTGAAATACAACATCTTTCTGAAGCCATTAACTTTAGAAGTTTAGACAGAGAAAATTGGGGAAAATAGAATTCATAACACATTGTTTATCATTATGATTAATATAGATAATATATATTGCACCGATTGTATTGAAGGAATGAAAAATATTGACAATAATACTATTGATCTTATTCTTACCTCCCCTCCTTATGATAATTTACGAAATTATCAAGGATTTAATTTTGATTTTGAAAATACGGCTACAGAAATATACCGTATTATTAAAAAAGGTGGTATTGTTGTTTGGGTTGTAGGAGATAAAATTCATAATGGCAATAAAAGTTTGACAAGTTTCAAACAGGCACTATATTTTCAAAAAATAGGATTTAATATTCATGATATAATGATTTATAAAAAATTGAACACTCCCTTTATGCGTTCAAATGCTTATACCAATTGTTTTGAATTTATGTTTGTTTTATCCAAAGGAAGT
This sequence comes from uncultured Bacteroidales bacterium, assembly GCA_905233585.1. Lineage (GTDB taxonomy): Bacteria > Bacteroidota > Bacteroidia > Bacteroidales > WCHB1-69 > UBA1205. Next base: position 9,002 of record CAJOFD010000011.1, on the reverse strand, counting down.
CCCAAAACTTTTAATCCTTTAAAAACAAAAACCAAACGACATGGAAAAGAAATGTTGGTTGCAGGCAAAAAAGCAGATGGAATAAACAATAAAGTTTTAGCAGAACTAAAAGAAGAAAAAACACTTACAAATATTTGGGAATATGCTGTTGGGTTAGGCGGTTCAACAAATGACAGGTTTGCCTTTAAGCATCCAGCTATATTTCCTGAAAAACTTGCACAAGATCATATTCTCTCTTGGACAAATGAAAATGATATAGTACTAGACCCTATGTGTGGTTCCGGTACAACTTGTAAAATGGCAAAATTATTAAATAGACATTTTATTGGTTTTGATATATCTCAAGAGTATGTTAATATTTCAAAAAACAGAGTGAATTTTCTTGATTTATAAAATTAATCTTTATATTTTTTAAGATAGTCTATTGCTTTTTTTAATAATGTAATATCATCTTTAAATCTTCCTAATCCTGTATTACAACTATCACATATCCATGCTCTTCCTTTTCCTGTTTTGTGATTGTGATCTTTCACTATGTTTGCTGTAACTCCAACGATGGATGTTTTCCCACAAATAGGACACGTAACCACTCCTGATGGTTTTTGTTTATCCATTTTTTTACTATCTTCAGAATTAAGATTTACTCCATTTATATTTTTTCTACATTCTCTACAAGATGGACGGGTGGTCTTTCTTCCTTTTGCATCGGTTTGATTAATTTCAAATTCAGAATTATCCTTAAGTACATGACAAATATTACAAATTTTAACTTTATAAGGTTTTCCTGTCTTTGTTATATCTAAAAACTTTATATCTGTAGATTTTAATAAAATATCCTTCTTTTTACCTATGAAAAAAACTTTGATTGAAGTTGTATTTATACTTTTAATAATTCCAACAGAATTTTTCACAATATCTTCTTTATTTTTCAAAAGAATAACATAATCATTTACTTTTAATTTATTCATCATCAAATTCTAATAATTTATTAATACTAATATTGAGTGCATTTGCTATTTTTTCAATATTTTTTAATGTAATATTTTTTTTCTGCTCTTTCAATCATACCAATATACGTACGATGAAGATTTGCTTCAAAAGCAAGAGATTCTTGTGATAACCCTTTTGCTTTTCTATATTTTTGCACATTTTTTCCAAAAATAACTAATATATTTGCTTCCATAATGCAAAAATATATCATTATTAGTACTTTTACAACATACTATAGTTAGCATTATTATTTTTATTAACATAAAAAATAATAATAATTAATATTTAAAAAAATTTTCTGAAGCCATTAACTTTAGAAGTTTAGACAGAGAAAATTGGGGAAAATAAGTTAATAATATCTTAAAAATTTTGTATTTGTCATCTGTATAATGAAAAAAAACGCTCTATTGTTGTTAGAGCGTTTTTTTAATAGTGTTTTTCAATGAAAATTATCCTATATTAATGGTACGGGTAACTTTTTGTTCTGTCTTTGTTAATTTTGGTAATGTAATGGTTAAAATACCATCTTCAACTTTGGCACTTATTTGTTCTTTATCCACATTTTCAGGCAATTCATAATTTTGTTCGTAATTGGTATAAGAAAATTCCCTACGCAAATAGTGATGTTTTTTATCACTTTCCTTGTGTTCAAATTTGTTTTCAATTGCAACACTCAATTTGCCTTCATCGTTGATGCTTACTCGGCAGAACTCTTTTTTGATGCCCGGAGCGGCTACTTCCATTGTATAGGCTTTTTCATCTTCTTTTACATTGACTGCCGGTGCTGTTGTATTGGCACGAGGCATAAAATCATTGTTTAAGAAATCTTCAAACATTGTTGGAAACCAACTGTTTTTAAACATTACTGGTAACATAATACACCTCCATTTTTTTAATATTAATACTTTTTTTATTTTGTTGCCTCATTTATTCAGCAACAACTATATTTTAACAAAACATGTGCCAATACTTTTTTTCTGCTATTTTGTCATTTAAAATGTAAATTTTTTATTTTTATAGTGACAAAATGACATATTTTAATCATAGAGTGGGAGAGAAGTTGTTTTTAAATTCTTTTTAAATAAAAACAATAGACTATAAAAGTGAACTTTAACGTTTATTTTCTTAGTATTCAAATAATCTATTATTATAAAAATATCAACATTTTGTTAATAAAATTGTTATTTTATTGAAAAATAAAATCATAAATATTTAATTATTTATTAAGTGCTTGATTAGTTAATAACATACAATTTTTTTTTATAAAAAACAAGAAAAAAAAGCAATGTTTATAAAAATAGTAATAAAATTAATATTATTTTGATTTACAACTATATAAATAAAATAGACAAATTGATTGATTATTATGATTTTATATAAATTTAAATATAAATTTTCATTTGAAAATCAAAATATTAAATATATAATAAACATTAAAATGTTAAACATAGTGTAAAAATTTATGATAAATTAGTTTTTAACAAAGTTAAAATATTTCTGAACATAAAAAAGATAAAAAGTATATATCAGTAAAAATATGAATAATAATACAATAAAACAATATTCACAATTTTAACAAATCTTATTATTGTTGGTATTTTTTTGAAAAAAACATAATTTATAATTAATGATAGGATGTTATCTTTTCAAAAAATGCTACTTTTGCATTTGAAAAAACGATAGATGAAATGAACATTAAGGAAGAAATTTTAAAATTAAAACAGGAAAAAAATGCTGTTATTTTAGCACATTATTATACCACTCCAGATGTACAGTCCATTGCTGATTGTTTAGGTGACAGTTTGGCATTGGCACACTATGCCCAAAAAACAAATGCAGACAATATTGTTTTTGCAGGCGTTTATTTTATGGCCGAAACAGCAAAAATATTAAATCCTGAAAAACATGTTTTTATTCCTGATATTCATTCGTTTTGTTCATTGGCAGATAGTTGTCCTATAGATAAGTTTGTACAATTCAAAAATTTATATCCTGATTATAAAGTTATTACTTATATAAATTGTAGTGCTGCCATGAAAACTGTGTCTGATATTGTTTGTACATCTTCCAATGCAGTGAAAGTGGTGGAAAGTTTTCCAAAAGAACAAAAACTGATTTTTGCTCCGGATAAAAATTTAGGCAATTACATTAATAATCTTACAGGAAGGAATATGTTGCTTTGGGACGGTGTTTGCCATGTCCATAATGCCTTGAAAGCGGAAAATATTATTACATTGAAGGCAAAATATCCGTCTGCAAAATTGATAGCACACCCCGAATGTCAACAAATAGTATTGCAATTTGCTGATTTTATAGGTTCGACTACACAATTGTTGGATTATACACAAAAATCAGACAATAAAACATTTATAGTGGCAACCGAAACAGGTATCTTGCACAAAATGCAAACGCTTTCTCCTGATAAGGAATTTATTATTGCTTCTGCTACCGAATTTTGCAATTGTAATGATTGTGAATATATGAAATTGAATTCTTTAGAGAAAATATATAATTGTTTGAAAGAAGATAATAATGAGGTATTTTTGGATGAAAATACAATGGAGAAAGCAAAATTGCCTATTTTAAAAATGTTGGAAATTTCTTAATTATTCTTTTATTTTTTGCTATTTCTTATAATAATTCTTCTTGTCCATTTTCTATATTGATAACTTTTAAACCTTTAATTAGATTTAATCTGTCATCTCCTCTTACATAAGACAGTTGATAATTTCTATCACGGCTTTGTCTGCATTTGTCTTCACGATAGCCTTGTTCAACGCTTACGGGTTTTATTTTTTCGTTTAGCAGGTCATTTCTAACAAAACATGCATTATGCATTGCATATTTCATTGTATTAATTTGTTTTGGTTATTTTTGTGGAAATAATGCCGTCCGCTGTTTCCAAATAAAGAATATATATGCCTTCCAGTATAGAGGCAGAAGAAACGGTAAAACTGTTTTTACCTTTGTTCGTTTGTCTTGTTTCAAAATAAACAGTCCGATAGCCTATTATATCGGTGATTTTTACTGATATTGGTTGGCTTTCGCTAACATAGAATTTTACTTGCCAATTGTTTGTTGTCGGATTGGGATGTACGGCAATTTTGTTGTTTAAAGGTTCATCTTCAATAATATCTCCCGGTATTATTTTTCCCTGTTCAACAATAAGGTTGTCTATTTCTTTTTTCTTGTCAATCAAGTCTGTATTTGCTTTGTTTCTTTGAAGTGATTCTAAAAAACATATATCAAAACATGCATCGCACATTTCATTGTCAGAAAGGAACAGACTATGACAAAGAAGCCCGTTGCCGTAAGTTTCCAAATCAAGTGTTGGAGAATGTTCGGTCGAAAGCAAATCCGCTTCATGATACCAAAAATGTTGTCCGTTGGTATCTATAGGAGTGATTTTGATAATATTCGGAGTGCTTACATTGGGAATGGAAACGGAAAAATCTGCATTACAAATGGCATAAGTAACTGTCAATTCCGGCCACAAGGTTGAATCGGCATGGTCGCTTGACGCAAAGACAAGATTTCTCCATTTACCCTCTGTTTGTAATTGCATTATCATGCCGTTATTGTAACCCGGATATTTTACCCAATGTTGCACCATATTGACCAAATCTGCGGAACTGTTTGTGCAATTCCAATTGTATTGGCTGGTAGATGGTCCTATGGTGAACAAAAAAGAAGTGTCTGAATCTACAGCGGGCATGGTATTCCATGTAACAGTATTTTCGTTCCAATAAGCATTATCTGCAACTTTTTGGACAACTACGGTGTTTTCAAGATAGGAATATGGTGCTCCCGGATATGCCGAGTTGATGTCATTGGAAACACCATAAAGTTTTAGAGTTGCACTGAGAATGACGGCATTTGTCGGGATTGTACTTAGTTCTGTAAAACATAGCAAAGAACGTATTGTTCCTTCATTACAGCCGATAGAATTCCATGTCCACCTTCTCATCCATAAATTTTCTTCTGCTCCAAAGTTGCGATTTGCAGGGGTTTGTGTTTCTCCTAACCCAATACAATTATTGTCAAACATCCATATAACAGCATCTTTGCCTGTCGTTGCATTGGGTTTAAAGGTAACGGTAGTGGTTTGGGCATTTAAAAAATTGATACTGCAAAGTCCAAAAATCATCAAATTTCTTAAATTTTTTTTCATGGTTATTACGATAAAAAAATTATTTTGCAAAGATAATCTTTTTTGCAAATAAAAAAGAAAATAAAGTATTGTTTTTCACGTTATGTTTTTAAAAAATTTAATTATAAAAAGTAACTTTTTGAAAGATTCTACGTATTAACTAAAAAAATAAAATGATGTCAAGAAAACAAATCAGTCTGCTTATTATTTTTGTATTATTGTGTCTGTGTAACAATGGCTGTGCACAACAAAACAAGGATAAAAACAAAAAAGAGGTAACCGTTGTCAATAGTGCATACGTTGATTTGACCTATGCTGCTGAAAAAAGTATAGATGCTGTTGTCCATATCAATGCAGAAATGAGACAAAAGCATAGCACTTGGGATATGTTTTTTCAAGATCCGTTTTTCAATTTTTTCAATCCGCAACCTCAATCGAGAGTTTATCAGACATACGGTTCGGGAGTTATTATTTCAGCAGACGGTTATATTGTTACCAATAATCACGTGGTGGAAGGAGCCGAACAAGTGAATATCACCCTTAATGACAAAAGGACTTTTAAAGCAAAAATTATAGGTACGGATGTAACCAACGATTTGGCTGTTTTAAAAATAGAAAGTAATGATTTAAAACCACTTGTATATGGTAATTCAGATGATGTTAAAATAGGGGAGTGGGTTTTGGCTGTAGGCAATCCTTACAATTTAACATCTACTGTTACCGCAGGTATTGTCAGTGCCAAGGCAAGAAATTTAAATCAATTGAGTGAATTGAATCAAGTTTCAACCTATATTCAAACTGATGCTGCTGTCAATAGCGGTAATAGTGGCGGTGCTTTGGTAAACACCAAAGGTGAATTGGTAGGAATAAATGCGGCAATTGTTTCCCAAACAGGTAATTATTCAGGTTATTCTTTTGCAATACCTGTCAATATTGTTAAAAAAGTGGTAAAAGATATACAACAATATGGCAAGGTGCAAAAAGTGGATTTTGGGGCAAGTTTTGTGGAAGTAAATGCTCAAACTGCTGAACAACAAAATTTATCATCACTCAAAGGAATACAAGTATTTAAAGTTTTTGACAATCATACTGCCCAACAAGCAGGCATACAAGAAGGGGATATTTTGTTGCAAATAGACCAAAAAGAAGTGAATTCTTTTTCTGAATTGAAAGAAATTTTAGACCAACATATTCCCGGAGATGAAATATCCTGCCGTATTCTACGCAATAATAAACCTTTGATTATTAAAGTGAAATTGAAAAATAAAAAAGGGACTACTGAAATTATACGAAAAAATACAAATATTGCGTTACATATATTAGGAGCCAAAGTAAGTCCTATCGATAATCAGACAATGTCCCGATATGGAGTGAAAAATGGGGTGGTAATCAATAAATTGTATGATGGAGCTTTGAAAAATGCCGGTGTACAAGAAGGATTTGTGATTATAGCCATAGATAAAAGGTCGGTAGAAACAGAAAAAGATATTGATGATATACTTGGCGACAAAGAAGGTAATGTACTTATTGAAGGTTTTTATCCAAACGGATTTATGTATTATTACACAATTACAATTTAAAAAGATTAGGAATTAAAGATAAGTTTATGAGACAATTAAAAATATCACATTCAATCACCAATAGGGATAACTCTTCTTTTGAAAAATATCTTCAGGATATTTCGAAAGAGCCCATGATAACTCCTGATGAAGAAGTAGAGTTGGCTCAACAAATAAAAGCGGGAAGCAAAGCGGCTTTGGACAAATTGGTACGAGCCAATCTTCGTTTTGTCGTTTCTGTAGCAAAGCAATATCAAAATCAAGGTTTAGGTTTGCAAGATTTGATAAATGAAGGTAATTTAGGATTGATAAAAGCCGCTAAACGTTTTGATGAAACACGTGGTTTCAAATTCATTTCTTATGCTGTTTGGTGGATACGACAATCTATTTCCCATGCCATTGCAGACCAATCCCGTATTGTACGATTACCTGTCAATCAATTGGGTGCTGTGAATAGAATAAAAAAAGAAATATCCAGATTGGAACAAATTTACAATCGCCCGCCAACCATAGAAGAAATTTCAGAAGTTGTTGACTTACCAACAGATAAAATAGCAGAGATATTAAAAATATCTACTAGACATTTGTCTATGGATGCTCCTATCAATAATGATGATGATACCGTTTTTATTGATACTTTTGTTAGCGATGATGTTGTCCATACTGATTCTTTGTTATTAAAAGAATCTTTGGATAGAGAAATAAGCCGTTCTTTGGAAGTTTTGGACGAAAAAGAAAGAGAATTGATTTGTATGTTCTTTGGTATCAACAAAAGTCATGAATATACTTTGGACGAAATCGGTGAAATTTTCAATATGACCAGAGAAGGAGCAAGACAAATGAAAGAAAAGGCTCTGAAAAAATTAAGAAAAAACGGAGCAAAACGTTTAAAATCTTACATATAAAACATTTTTTGCAAAAAAATGGATTGTAAAACAAAATTTCTCTCCCGATTGCAGGAATCGATTGCTGTCAAGCAGGATATTCTCAATAACAATATCTTGCTTGACAGTATTGTTGCAGCAAGCCGAATAATTATTGATTGTTATCAACAACAAGGCAAGGTGTTTTTTTGCGGCAATGGCGGAAGTGCTGCTGATGCCCAACATTTGGCTGCAGAATTGTCGGGACGGTTTTATTTTGACAGACCTCCGCTTTATGCAGAGGCTTTGCATGTCAATACATCGTATTTGACGGCGGTTGCCAACGATTACGGTTACCAAGAGGTGTTTGCCCGTATGATAACCGCTTGCGGTGCTGAAAATGATGTTTTGGTGGCTTTGTCAACCTCCGGCAATTCTATCAATATACTTAAAGCCATAAATAGTGCGAAAGATAAAAAAATGCACATTATCGGTCTTACAGGAAAAACAGGAGGGGAAATGGCTCCGGTTTGTGATTGCCTGCTTAATGTTCCTTCGGAAAATACGCCCCGTATTCAAGAAGCACATATCACTATTGGACACCTTATTTGCGAAGAAGTGGAAAATGTTCTTTTTGGAAAAGAATGAATTTTCCGAAAAGATTTTATATAAAAAAGTTGTACTTTTTGAGGGTGTAAAGTATAATAAGAATAATTTAAAAAGGCAGATTTTTAACAATTAAACAAAATCCTATCTTACAAAAAGAATATAATATAGTGAATATTAATGCATTGTCGCTTCCTGCAGGTCTTTATACTTTGGTTGTGGATGATAAAATTATTGATATCAAGCGAATGATTTTAACAAAATAGGGAGAATGCAATATGAAAAAAATAATTTATATATTTACACTAATTCTTGCAGTTGTTAGTTTTTCTTGTAAGAAACCCATTGAAGAAAGTAGAGATTATCGAGATAAATGGGTGGGGACATATATGTTTATAACATATCATCATTTACAATTTTATTCTCAAGGCTATTATATTCCCGATTCTTTTGTTTGCATAGATGATACTACCGAATTTATTGGGACCATTGAAAAATGGGGAGAAAACCAGTTAAGAATAGTATTTAAACCAGATGCAACAGAACCAGACACAACACGTAGAAATCCGGTAGAGGTAGAAATCAAAAATGGTATAGTCTATCCAAAAGTTGATAGTATGGGTATTCTTACTTATCCAGAGTGGGATTACTATGTAAACCGTAACTTTGGGTCATTCTCAAATATAGAAATAAATATGAATTATAGTAGGGCAAGTTCACTTGGGTCGAGAATAAGGGAGACACATAAGATATATGGAATAAAATTTTAAAAAAGAAGAAAAATGAAAAAAGGAATTAATTGTATCATCAAATTTTACACACTTTTGGGGATAC
>CAJOFD010000010.1 GCA_905233585.1 uncultured Bacteroidales bacterium | reverse complement strand
TGTGTTTATAAAATATATGCGGATAATTTTTTATAAATAAACTATTTTGTGATTTTTTCAGTCTGTTTTGCAGGATTTTGGCAGAAAAAATGACAAACAGCACCATTTCAAGGAACAGAAATATCTGTCCCAAAATTGCGTCATCCGTGTATATATATAAGGTTGTTGTCATGTTTCCGCCATCTGTTTCTTTCTAATTTTCAGCAAGAAATATTTCCGCAAATATACAAAAATTTTTATAAAATGCAATTTGTGGAAAAAAGAAATTTAAAAATATATAGATTCAACACACAAAGTTAAAAAATTTCTCCAACTTATCTTTTTACGCCATTGGACATAAACAAGATAGAGAAAACATATTTAATCTACCAACGGATTTTCCCAAATGATTTTTGTTACATTCATAAGCACAAAAAAAAGGAAACATAAATATGTTTCCTTTTTTTAATTGATAATAACGCTTATTCAGCTGGAGTTTCAGTAACTTCTTCTGCATTTTCAGCAACTTCTTCTTCTGCTGCTACTGTAGCGTCTTCATTTGCTGTTGCTTCTTCAGCTACAACTTCCATTGTTTCACCTTCTGCAGCAACTTCTTCAGTATTTTCAGAAGAACCACATGCGAAGAATGTCATACCTGCAACTACTAATAATGCAAATAACTTTTTCATAAATAGTACTATTTTTAATTGATTAATAATTTATTTAATTACTGCAAAGGTACAACTTTTTTATATTATCAAACAAAATCATTATATTTTTTTTCATCAACCATCAAATCATTGTAATTAAATATTTTACACTCAATTTCACATGTTATTTTTGACGAAAATGACCTATAAATGCAGTTTTTGTGAATATTATGACTATTTAAAATTGCATTTTTTTTGCAATTTAGTTGTAAAAAACAAAAAAAATAATGTTACAAAAAATTATATCTTTGCCACTATATAATAAAAGAATATTTATGCGGAAAAAAATCATCATTGCAAGTACCGTATTAATTATTGGTACATGTATAATAGTCGGTTATCAGTTTTATAGAATCATATTAGCCCCCAATGTCATTTGCCCCGAACCCATCTATTTGTACATCACCTCTAAAGACACATACGCAGATGTCTGCAAGCAAATACAAACGAACAAAATTTTGCTCAACTATAATAGTTTTGACAAAGTCGCCCAACGTAAAAACTATCCCAACAAAGTAAAAGCAGGAAGATATAAAATAACTCCGGGGATGAGCAACAACGAATTAATTAATATGCTCCGCAGTGGCAGACAAGAACCTATCAATCTTACATTTAATAATATAAGAACAAAACTGCAATTTGCCAACCGCATTGCAGAACAAATAGAATGTAATGCTGATGATATATTAACCCTTCTCAACACCGACACTTTAGCTGAAAAATATGGTTTTACAACAGAAAATATACTTTGTATGTTCATTCCCAATACCTATCAATTTTATTGGAACACATCTGCCCACCAATTTATAGAGAGAATGTACAAAGAATATCAGATTTTTTGGAACGAATCACGCACTTCATTGTCCCAATCCATGTCCCTATCTCCTATCGAAATCAGTATTTTGGCATCTATTGTAGAAGAAGAGAATCATCTCCAAGCCGAACAAGCCACCATTGCAGGGTTATTTATCAACAGATTGCATCAAGATATGCCATTAGAATCTGACCCTACATTAAAATTTGCTCTCGGAGATTTTACCATCAAACGAGTGTTAAACCAAGACAAACTTATTGATTCAAAATATAACACCTATATGTACAAAGGCTTGCCTCCCGGTCCTATTAGAATACCGTCCCCCCATGCTATTGATGCCGTTTTGCATTACGAAAAACACAATTATATATATATGTGTGCCAAAGAAGATTTTTCGGGCTATCACAATTTTGCCGTAACATTGTCTCAGCACAATCGGAATGCCAATCGTTATCACCACGCTCTCAATAGTTTACAAATAAAAAGATAAAACGCAATGAAAATATATACTAAAACCGGTGACCAAGGCCAAACATCACTGATTGACAACCAAAGAATTGACAAAGACGACATACGCGTTGAAGCATACGGAACCGCCGATGAACTCAATGCCCATATAGCCTTGCTTGCTTGCACTGTACCTGACATCAATTGTCAAACAACTTTGCAAGATATAGAAAAGAACCTTTTTGTCATACAAAGCCAATTGGCTATAAAAGATATTTCCCAATGCAAATGGTCTATGCCATACCTAACAAATGAAAAGATAACTGCACTGGAAACTGCCATTGACAAACTGCAAACCCAACTTCAACCTAACAAGGCTTTTATTCTTTTAGATGCTCATCAAATTGTGGCACAATGCCATATTGCAAGAACTATTTGCCGCAGACTGGAACGCAGAATTGTTTCCCTGCACAAAATCGAACCTATTGACAGTTTAATTTTAAAATATATCAACCGATTGTCGGATTTTTTATTTGTTTTGGCTCGCTATGTTACCGTTTTGGTTCATGCCAAAGAAACAGAAATAACGCTTATTCAACCTACAGATTAGAAATTGTACCTAAAACCTAAATTTAAGGAATAGTCAAAATAATGAACAGGCATAGTCTTGCCTATTTTTTCCTTTTTACCGGTTTCTTCGTTCTGTTTATATTCATTCAAACATACCAAACCATAGCCGGGACGCATATCCAATTGAAAACCAAAATGATTTTTTCTCACCTCAAATCCCAATATTGCATTTGCCCCGATTTTAAATCCATGTTTATCTGTTATAGTTGCTTCTTGTTTGGCAATAGATTGAAAAATAGCCGCCAACAAAAAACCGACTGACTGCGCATCAGCGTGGCCCACATCTATACCCCCACCGGCTATCCACGAAAAAACAGCATTGCGTTTTTGATAATAAACATAACCCGAAAATACTTGATTGAACATATAAAACGCTGTATTGGAGGTATCGGAAAGTGCCTTGCCCTGTGTAAGACAAAATTTAAGACTGGCATCTACCTGCACTGCCATTTTGTCCGTTACAAATCTTTTGTAATTCAACGTAACAGCGTTGCCTATAGAAACGCCTATCGCATTGTCGTAAAATTCTTGTGCTTGAGCAATAAACAATGCTCCCCCAAAGTAACATATAAAAAAAAACTTTTTCATAATCGTTGATTTTTTTAGCATACAAATATACAAAAAACATACCATAGTAAGAATATTTATCCTATTTTTTTATTACCTTTGCAAAACTATAACAACAAAACGTATATGACAGACATTATAGAAAAATATTTTCCCAACTTACAACACACACAAAAACAACATTTTGATGCTTTGTGGGATTTATATCATTTTTGGAATAATCAGGTGAATGTAATTTCCCGAAAAGACATTGACAATTTATATCTCAATCATGTGTTACACTCTTTAAGCATAGCCAAATTGTTGCAATTTAAAAATCAAACAAGTATTTTAGATGTTGGCACCGGTGGGGGATTTCCAGGCATTCCGTTAGCCATTATGTTTCCCAATGCAGAATTTCATTTGGTGGATTCTATCGGAAAAAAAATAAAAGTAACACAATCTATTGCTGAAGAATTACATTTGAGCAATGTAAAATGCACTCAAGAACGCGTGGAAAATCTTACCTGTCAATATGATTTTATTGTCAGCAGAGCCGTAACTATTTTGCCCGATTTTCTCAAATGGACACAGAACAAAGTTTTAAAATTTTCATTTAATTCCATCGCCAATGGCATTCTTTATTTAAAAGGAGGCGATTTGAGTGAAGAACGGCAACAATTGGGTAAAAAAAGTTTCCAATATGGTATTTCAGAATGGTTTGAAGAAGATTTTTTTAAAGAAAAATACATTATTCATATTCCATTAGGCAACAAACCTATTGAAAGTATGTATTAAGATTTGAATTTTTTGAGGGTAAAACTAAATGTTGTACCCTTGCCCACTTCACTTCTGACGGACAAAGTTTGTCCATGAGCATCAATAATATGTTTGACTATCGCCAAGCCTAATCCAGAACCGCCTGTTTTTCTTGACCTGTCTTTATCTACGCGGAAGAAGCGTTCAAAAACCCGAGCCAGATGTTCTTCTGCAATGCCTATACCATTGTCAGCAACTTCCACCATATAATTATCGTCTATTTCAAAAAAATTAATTTTGATTTGCCCATCTTTTTTGTCATTATATTTTATTGCATTATCAATAAGGTTGATAAAAACTTTTCGGATATTCTCCTTGTCTGCCAAAACATAATAAGGATATTCTTTATTGGCTTCCACGATAATCTTTACGCCAAACTGTTTGGCTTTTTCTTCCAAAATTTCAATAACATCTTTCAAAAGTGCATATAGATTAAATTTTTCAAACAACATTTGATGTTTGTCATATTCAAGTCTGGAAATTTCATCCAAATCGTTCACTGTACCTATCATTCTGGTTACATTTGCGGCCGTTCGTTGCAAATATTTGACATTTATATCGTTATCATAAATACCGCCATCCAATAGAGTCAAAATATAACCTTGTATGGTTGTAAGTGGAGTTTTGAGTTCATGGGCGACATTGCCGATAAACTCTTTCCGAAAATTTTCCATATTTTTCAATTGGATAATCTCTTTTTCTTTGGCTTCCATATAGGTCAAAGTATCTCTTTCCACTTCATCTATCACATCATTGGCAAAATACTTGGGTTTGTCTGCTTTGCCAAAAACTTTAAAATCATGAATCATTTTATAAATAATCTTGATTTTGTCATAGATAAACACATTCAAGGCCGCTAAAATAATAGCATAAGTACCACAAGCGGTTGCCAACACTGCAATCGCAATGCAAGTTGATGATTGCAGACGAAATACAACTACACACAGATACAATATCACCCCTAACAACAAAGCAACAATAGCCGATGCTGCCAATGCTAATGTTCTTGGTTTGATATTTTTACGTTGCATATATTTGTCCTATGATCTCAAAGCAGCCCCCAACTCTTTTTCGTATGCTTTCACCAATTTGTCCATTATGGCATTAATTTCGTCGTTGGTCAATGTCTTTTCTTTATTGGACAAAATATAATGTATAGCATACGATTTTTTGTTGTGGTCCAAATGTTTACCTTCGTAAACATCAAACAAATTCATGGATTTGAGCAAACGTTTTTCTGTCTTGAAACTCAAAGTTTCTATTTGGTCGTAGGTGATGGATTTATCTATCAACAAAGCCAAATCCCGATGAACTTCAGGAAATTTATTCAACTCTTCAAAAACAATTTTCTTGTCCTTGAGTGCCAGCAATAAATTTTGAACATCAATTTCAGCATAAAAAACTTTTTGCTTAATACCAAAATATTTCAAAATTTCAGGTTTAACCTCACCGATTTCAACAAGCATTTGATTATCGATAGAATATTCTATCACATTATTCATCGTTTCATTGGTTGGCAAGGAACGAAAAATATATTTTCTCAAATTGATATTTACCTTGTTGAACACGTTATTAACCACATTTTTAAGGTAGAAAAAATCTACCTCCGTCTGTTTTTCCTGCCAAGATTCGTTTTGTTTTTTGCCTGTTACCCAAAAAGCAATTTTAGCCAATTGCTGATAACGTTTTGTAACATCATCGTCTTTGCTTGCTTGTGAATTTTTTAAATATATATTACCAAATTCATACAATTTAAGGTTTTCATTGCCATGATTGATATTGTGAATAATGTTTTCCAAACCGCTCAACAGCAATGTTTGTCGCATATTTTGCAAATCTCGGCTCAAAGGGTTAAGCATACCAATGGTTTGTTCGTTTTTCACAAAATCGAATTGTTCCGCATATTCCATTTTGGTTAAAGAATTGTTCATTACCTCATAAAAACCATTGTCAGTAAGATAGTTGGACATCTTTTCTTTAAGAGCCAACATTGGATTTTCTTTCAAAAAAGACATTTGATAATGAAGCCCCGAAGGAATTTCAATATTATTATATCCGTATATTCTCAAAAATTCTTCTATCAAATCGGCTTCACGCGTAACATCTGTTTTGTTGGTCGGAACACTAAAAACAACCTCTGTTTCAGTTTGAACAACAGCATTTATTTCTATTTTTGACAGCACATCAACCAATTCGCCTTTAGTAATATCTTTTCCTATCAACCTACGCAATCTGTCAAGATTGACGGACACTTTGCAATTTTCAATTTTAGTTGGATAAATATCTTGTATTTCAGATACTTCTCCCCCTGCCAACTTTTGTATCAACAAGGCTGCCCTTTTGATGGCATCAATGGTAATATTGGGGTCGCAACCTCTTTCGTAACGGAAAGAAGCATCAGTTTTCAATCCATGATATTTAGCAGTTTTTCTAATACTTACAGGATTAAAATAAGCACTTTCCAAGAAAACATTCGTGCTATTGAAAGTAATACCTGACTTTTCTCCGCCAAACACTCCTGCAATGCACATAGGTTCTTCAGCATTACAAATCATCAAGTCTTTGTCGCTAAGTTTGCGTTCCACACCATCTAAAGTAACAAAAGGAGTATCTTTTGCCAAAGTTTTAACAAATACTTTTCTGCCCACAATTTTATCTGCATCAAAAGCATGCAATGGTTGTCCCATTTCAAAAAGCACAAATTGTGTAACATCGACAACATTATTAATAGGTCTAATGCCAATACTATTCAATCTGGTTTTTAACCATTCCGGTGATTCTTGCACTTTCACTCCTTTGATACACAAGCCTGTATAACGCGGACACAGATTTTTATCCTCCACCTCTACGTTTATATCCGCTTTCACCTTTCCGTCAAATGCCGTTGTATCAGGATATTCCAGTTTGATACTTTTATTGTATTTCAAATTGTAAACTGCAACCAAATCTCTTGCCACACCTATATGCGAGGTTGCGTCAGAACGGTTGGGAGTAAGTCCTATTTCAAAAATATAATCGGTTTCGATGTTGAAATATTCTGCAGCAGGCATACCTATTTGTGCTGTATTGTCCAATACAAGAATACCGTCATGAGAAGTTCCCAAACCGATTTCATCTTCGGCACATATCATACCTTCGGATTCTATACCACGAATTTTTGATTTTTTTATTTTAAAAGCCTCACCCTCTTTGTCGTAAAGTACAGTGCCAATAGTAGCGACAACAACATGCTGTCCTTGAGCAACATTAGGTGCCCCGCAAACGACATTTAAGGGTCTTTCACCTGCCACATCAACGGTTGTTATATGCAGGCGGTCAGCATCGGGATGTTTTTCGCAAGTAAGCACTTTGCCTATTACCAAACCTTCCAAACCACCTTTGACAGGTTGATATTTTTCAGTCATTTCAACTTCCAAGCCACAATCTGTGAGCATATTGGCAACTTCTTCTGCCGATACGTCTATTTTTGCATAAGTTTTTAGCCAATTGTATGATATTTTCATGGTATATTACTTTGTTTGCTCTTGTTATTAATTAACGTATATATCTTTTATATTGTTGTTTCTTTTTATTTATCGGGACATACCCATATTTTAATTGTCGTTTTTTATATTTATAATTCGGAGATTTTTTCTCCAAAGGATAATTGTCTTTTGCATGGGACATTGCCGTATGTCTGACATTAAACAAATAAGTCAGGCCCAATTGCAAAAAAGCATACCCTTCTAATTTTCTTCTTGAATCTTGCCAACCGTCAAACAAATCATTGGTTACACATCGATAGGTGGTTGCATAATTCAGTTTTAGATTGGGGGTAACTTCACAACCGAAACCAAGCCCAAAAGACCATGCAAAATTATAACAAAAATTTTTGTTTTTGTCCATAAAATTTTCAGGAACTTCATTTATCAATTCATTACTTTCTAAATCATACAGTTGCGACCTGTATCCAATTGAACCGATACCGATAAAAACATTCAAATCCCATCGGGAGAGAGCCTTTGCATGAGAAAAAAATCCGAAAATATCTATCGTTTGCAATAATGATGTTTCATGAACATGAGAAATTTTTGTTTTATAATTCAAAGAATAATTGGAACAAACCAAATTGGTATAATTAAAATTGATTCTTACAGACCAAAAAGTGGTGATTTCTTTTCCGAAAAACAATGAAACAGCAAAATGTCTGTCTTTGTAAAAATCCATAGTCAAGGGATTGGCTATTAAAAAATTATTTCTTGGCGAAACATCTCCAAAAAATCTGTTTATGCCAATATCTCCCCCTACAAACCACCGTTCTTGACCATTATACAATCTTTGGCCAACAGAAAGTTGGGCAATAAGAAGAAAAAGTATCGTAAAAATTACATATTTTTTTCTTCTCATAAAATTGGATTATCTATTTTGAGATTTTTTCTTAGTATGGGTCAAAATAGTTTTTATGGCCTGTACTTTTGGCAAATCATAGTATTGTGTAAGATGTTGAACACTAAAAATATACTTTCCTTTTTCGGGAAATGTGCGAGATTCAAACACATTCATATCCACAGTCCAAACATTACCTTTTACCGTTCCTAAATGATTGCCTTGCAAATCTTTTATGGAATAATATTTTTTAAACACACTTTTTTGTCCATTGGGATAATAGACAACTATTTCCAAAGGAACAAGACTATATTCAAAATTATCCCAAACACTAAAAGCTACATTCAAATCATATTGTTTTTCAATATCGGTGATGTCAATTGTATCCATAAAAGGCACAAATCTGTTCCATGTATCACCAGCAAACACCCATTCTTTTTCATGTTTATAGTTAGAACAAGATACAAACAAGCCTAAAGATACAAGCAAAATTAAATATAAAACCTTCTTTTTCATCTATTGCAAACAATTTTATCAGAATAAATGCAAAGATAACATTTTTTATATTATTTCGCCGAACTATTTCTATTGTTTCAAAGTTTTATAGTATCTTTGCAACAACATAAAATGTTACTTATTTATGCAAGATCAAAAATACAATCAACGCGGTGTATCCGCTACCAAAGAAGATGTTCATATAGCGATAAAGAATATAGACAAAGGTTTATATCCCAATGCATTCTGCAAAATTATTCCCGACTATTTGTCCGGCAGCAAAGACCATTGTGTTGTAATGCATGCAGACGGCGCTGGCACCAAATCGGCATTGGCTTATATGTATTGGAAACAAACAGGCGATTTGTCCGTATGGAAAGGCATAGCACAAGATGCCATTGTGATGAACACCGATGACCTCATTTGCGTTGGTGCCGTGGATAATATTCTTTTGTCTTCAACTATAGGAAGAAACAAACATCTCATTCCCGGAGAAGTAATCAAAGCCTTGATAGAAGGCACAGAAGAATTTTTAGAAAAACTCCGCAACATGGGCGTGAACATCTATTCTACAGGAGGCGAAACCGCCGATGTCGGCGACTTGGTAAGAACTGTTATCGTAGATAGCACAGTAACCTGCAGAATGGAAAGAAAAAATGTAATTGACACATCAAGCATACGCTCGGGTGACGTGATTGTCGGCTTGGCTTCATACGGCAAAGCCCTCTACGAGAATGAATACAACGGCGGTATGGGCAGCAATGGACTTACTTCGGCAAGACACGATGTGTTCAACAAAACACTTATGAAACTATTCCCCGAAAGTTATGACCATGCTCTGGACGACAGCGTAGTATATTGCGGAAGCCACAACCTTACAGACCCGACAGAAATAGAAGGTGTAGATGTCGGCAAAATGGTGCTTTCTCCAACAAGAACCTATATGCCTGTCATCAAGCTCATGTTGGACAATTATAGAAATGATATTCACGCAATTATACATTGTAGCGGAGGAGCACAAACAAAAATATTGCATTTTATAGACAATTTGCATATTATCAAAGACAACCTGTTCCCTACACCTCCACTATTCAAGATGATACAAAAAGAATCTCAAACCGATTGGAGTGAAATGTATAAGGTATTTAACATGGGACACCGAATGGAATTGTATGTAAATGAAAGTATTGCAAAAGACCTTATCGCTATTTCCAAATCGTTTGATATAGATGCACAAATTGTCGGCAGAGTAGAAAAGGCTCCACAAAAACAAGTTACCATCACCACAGAACATGGTACTTTCACCTATTTTGTTTAAAATAGATTAGCAAATAATAAAGATGTACAATAATATTTTTCATAGAGAAAAAAACAAAAACAACAACCTTATTTATGGTATTCGTGCCATAACAGAGGCCATCAATAGCGGGAAAGATATAGACAAAGTTGTTTTCCAACGGGGCATTTCAGGACAAATATTCAAAGATTTGTTTGCCTTGGTAAGAGAAAAAAACATTCCTTTTCAATATGTCCCCATTGAGCGGCTCAACCGCTATACACGGGGCAATCACCAAGGAGCCATTGCTTTTGTTTCTCCTATTCCCTATCAAAGTATTTACGATATTTTGCCGAGCATATACGAAAACGGACACGTGCCTTTTCTGTTGCTTTTGGATAGAGTTACCGATGTCCGTAATATGGGTGCCATTGTCCGCAGTGCGGAATGTGCCGGTGTTGATGCTGTGATTATTCCTTCAAAAAACAGTGCCCAAATCAACGAAGATGCGGTAAAAACTTCTGCCGGAGCCTTATTCAGCACACCTGTCTGCCGCTATGACAATCTGGTGGAAATTGTGGAATATTTACAACAAAGCGGTGTTCAAGTAGTGGGATGCAACGAAAAAGCCTCCAAGAGTTGTTATGAACTGAACTGCACCTTACCTACTTGCATTGTTATGGGCAACGAATATGAAGGCATTACTCCAATATTAGCCCAAGCCTGCGACCATATTGTCAGCATTCCAATGGCAAAAAATTCAGCAATAGATTCGCTGAATGTATCTGTTGCAACAGGCATTATGCTGTTTGAAGTTTGCCGGCAACGATTTATGAAATAAATATTGACCCTCGTTAATTTTTTTATATAAAAAAGGCAGCCTTCGGCTGCCTTTTTTGTTTCCGATACAAATATTACCCTATTTGTATTCTATCTTACAATCGGTTCTATACGAACGATTTCCATACACATCGGTATAGGTATAGGATTCAGGATACCGACCCTTGTAGGTATAGGTATATTCTCTTTTCCACGTATCACCGACTGATGTCATGGATACAATGTTATTGGCATTTTTATAAACATAGTCATAATCATAGGCACCTTCAAAATCCAAGGCGAAAAATCCGGCAAAGGGATTTAGTTTGTTATCATAAGTGAAAAGATATTCATATCTTTCATTATCAAAAGGATATGTATATATCATTCTTGAAATATTATCTCCGTCCCATTCCAAAGATATTGTAGTAATATCAACATCCATTTTATGACGGGGTTGGTTTTCGGCAGCCTCAGCAATATTATCCACTACCTTTTGAGTAAGAGTTGCTATTTCGGGAGAACATACAAATGCCAACGGGTTTGAATAGTTCTCTTTCTTTATTGAATAATAGTCAGCAAACTCCCAATATTCAATTTCAGACACTCTGTCGCCTTCATATTTAAAATGATATTCATATTCTCTGAAATTTTCTTCATAACAAATCACTTTATCCAATCGGTCGCCTTCGTATTCGTAGGTGGTATAGGTCGCATTTTCCTTATCCTCCACACGAACAAGTCTGCCGTTTTTATTATAAGAAAATTCCTCAGTCCAAGTATATTGGTCTTCACTGTCATAATAAACAATTTTTTGCAATTGGTTTTTGTCCCAAGTCCAGGTTTGTTCTCTCGTAAATGACACAGCCTCATTGGCACCAATATAAGTATTGGTATAGGTTATTTTACTGATTTTCTTCAAGGGGTTATACATCCCGTCTTTGTCACAACTTGCAAACAATATCATTACCGCCATCATTGACAATACAACTAACTTTTTCATACAATTCAATTTTTAATTATTAATAAATAAATGACTTATTGTTTACTTATATTCAATCTTGCAATCATGTGTATGATAATAACCATCACTATATGAATCGGTATAGGTATAGGATACCGGATATTGACCTGTGTAGGTATAATTATATTCTCTTTTCCACGTATCACCAACTGATATCATGGAAACAATGTTGTTGGCATTTTTATAAATATAATCTCTGCTATAAGGATGATTGATATCATAGGATTCCAAAAAATTCAAACCGAAAAATCCTGCAAGGGGATTTACTTTGTTATCATAAGTTAAAAGATATTCATATCTTCTATTAACATCCGGATAGTCATAGGCTATTTTTGAAATATTGGCTTCGTTCCATTCTAAACTCATTACCCAAATTTCCGCACTCATTTTCTGACGGGGCTGTGATTCTGTCAAGGCAACATTTTCTTCTGCCTTTTGTGCCAAATCTGCAATTTCCGAAGAGCATACAAATGCCAACGGATTCAATTTGTTTTCTTTCTTGATTGAACGATAGATGTCAAAATCCACACATTCTATTTCGGACAATCTATCGTCTTTGTATTTTAAATTATATTCATATGCTTTCTCATTGCCATCAAAATAAAGCACTTTGTCCAATCGGTCGCCGTCATATTCATACACTGCGTATACGTTATCTTCTTTGTTTTCCACACGAATGAGTCTGCCACTTTTGTCATAAGAAAATTCTTCTGTCCAAGTATCATCGGAACCTATAAAAGTGTAAACAATGTTTTGCAATTGGTTTTTGTTCCAAGTCCAATTCTGTACTTGAGTCTGTACATCTACACCTGTTGGAGAAGGCTTGGTTTCGGTTAGGGTTATTTTACTGATTTTCTTTGCGGGATTATACACACCGTCTTTTTTACAACCTGCGAACAATATCATTGCCGCCATCACTGAAAATAATACTGATTTTTTCATACGATTAAAAATTTAAGTTAAAAATACAATTGTATTATGTAAAGATATAAATTATTTCACGATAAAAACAATAAAAAAACAATAAAAAAACAATACCTATACATACTATATATCAATAAGTTAAATTTTCACAAAAGAATATCAGGAGATTTTCGGGTGTTTTGTTTGGAAGAATTTCGCACGGGGAAACAGGTATCTCCAAAACTATACAAACTTTTTTTCTTTCCCTTTACAAAAAAAAGGCAGCCAATTGGCTGCCTTTTACTATTTCTATTGTCAAACTATTTTTCTATAGTCATTTTCTTGACAATCCGTTGACCATTGAAAGTCATGCTGTAGAAGTAAATACCTGAAGCCATGCTTTCGGTATTGAATTCAATGCGGTTTGCACCAGCCATTGCACTCACTTCTTCAATGTAGAGTATTTGTCCTGTAACGGTCATGATATTGAACATCACCTTACCATCTTCCGGAACAATATAGGTTACACTTGTCTTTCCTTTGGCTGGGTTAGGTATGTTCTGAGACATGCTCATACCGTTCACATCTGCATCTGCAATGCCCAAATCGGTACATTTGGTTACAGGTGCAGCCGTATCGTTGGCAGGATTTACATCGCTATTGCCAACCAAATAAGCATGAACAGTGAAACTTGCTACTGAAGGAACAGTAAATGGAACGAATTCCACTTCTGCATAATCATCGGCATTGATAGTGCTAATTGTTTCAGTCCAAGAAGCCAATTGGGTATTGTTGTTGTCCAAAATTTCTGCATGGAGATTAATATTTTGAGCATCATCAATAGGATTATGGTTGCTAACTTTCACTTTCACACTGAATCTGTCTCCAATTTTACTGCATGTACCATCATTGGCAGGAACCAATATACCATCAACAGCCAAGTCATTCAAATCTATACATTCATTGATTACCGAATTGAATGTCAATGCTGCATTGCACATCGGCGAAACAGTAACAGCAACATTGTATTGTTCGCCATTAGGTACCGTGTAAGCATATTTGAATGTATGAGTAACATTCAAACCTACTGTTATTGTGCGGGATATGGTATCATACAAGGTTTCAACAATAGAACCGCTTGTATTCGACACTTCCAATTTCAATATCAAATCTTCCATATCCATATCACCGTTATTGGTAATATCTACCACTTGATTAATAGTTGTTCCCGATATTAAACAATTGTTGTTTGAACTTACTTTTTGAGCAACAACATTCAACGAAGGATTGAGTGTTATAGTTTTGCTCAAAGTATCATTGGCAGCATTGCCGTCTATAGAGGTCAGCAATTTGGCTGCAATTCTATAAGTGCCATTAGCCAAAGTCAAACCTGTTGTAATATCAAATGTATCTTTTGACAATGCAAGGATAGTGCCGCTTGTCAACGGATAGGTAAACGATTGCGTCATCGCACCTGTAATATCCACTTGCAATGCTGTCGGATACATGGAGAAATCAATGGTTTGAGAAGTAATATTTTCCAATACTACCGACAAATCCGTTGTAGTGTTGCAAACGTTAACCGGACTTGTCAATATATCGGCAACAGCCACATCTTGTTTTGCAATGATACGTATTCTGTCCAAATATTGTTCACCGTCATATTGTTGCGGGTCTGTTGTTCTTAAAGCATCGAATATAAGAATTACACAAGTTGCTCCGATAGCAGAATCCAATTGTGCCGTATATTGTTTCCAACCATGGTCAGTTCCGTTGTTTTTCTGCAAGTTGAACAAAGCCACATAAGATACGCCGCCATTAACCGTGTAAGCCACATTCACTATATCGTTGCCTGCATTTGCACTTGTGTCGTGCCAATACCAGAAATCCAATACAGGTTCTCTTGTGTTGGTGAAATTCAACTGACGGGTAAACAATTTGCTTTCAGCACCGCGACCGCCGTCAAATGCCAACATAGACTTGCCGAATTGAGGTTTAACGGTACCTGTAGCATTGCTATCGTTCATAATAGCCCATGTTGCAGCAGTGTTGTTGTCTCTTACGTGCATAGATTCCGGGAATCCGTTAGAGAAATCTTCATCCAAAGGTAACATCCAACGGGTTGGTCCGTATGTCATAGCAAGGGTATCATCATTGTAAACAGTATCTGCACTGCAAGTTACAGAAGCGGTCAACAACAAGGTACCAGCCAAATCCACATTAAGAGCATTGGTAATTTCAACCGTATCTATATTAAACGGATTGAATGTACCTGTACTAATGGTTGTATCTATGACAGCGGAGTCTGCACCTGACACCTGAAGCGTTACTTTCAATGGTGTTTGAGCAAAGTCTATTACAGAGGTACCCACATTGGTAATGGCTACTTTTACGGCAACATAGTTTGGAGCACACAATTCACTTGAACTTATGATACCTATAGGTTCTACAAATTCCGTTATAGACAAATCCGGACCCTGGGTACTGATAAGCGGAGTATAAGCACCCATTGGCGTTCTGTCCCAACGTTTTGTTCCATTGATATCTTCATTTACACCGCAATTGGGAGCCATCAAATCCAAATAATTGTTTATGTCTGCATTAACGGAAGAATCTTTTAATATTGGCCTAACGGAAATAGAATTGGTATCTTGTAAACTTACAGCTCTCCAATCCGTTAAAGTTGCTTTGGCATTGCCTACATAGCCAATATATGATCCTACACTATAGTAATCATTATAATCCAAGATTACATGATAAGTTGATTTTACATAATTGACGTTACTTGCATAAATAGCATAGTTGCCATTTGTATTATTTACTGTTGCCGTTGAACCTGCATGGAAAATATTGTTCTTAATAATTGTATTTCCCGTAGATGTATTATAATTACCTATTGACAAACTTTTACATGCACCGGTACCCGTAGCACGATAAACAGTATTGTGAACAATATCCGCATAGTTGTACGAAATGTAAATACCTGTGAATGTACCATTGCCTAATCGGATAATTTCATTATTTGCTACCAAGGCATTGGTTGTTGCACCCGTATTGCCCGGATGGTTCAGGTATGTCAAATACAAACCACTATTGACCGTAGAATTGTGGTTGAAGAAAATTTTATTATTAACAATACCACTATCTACTTTCATGTAACTGTTCATATAGATACCATGTTGAGATGATGCTCTTCTATTAGTAAGTTCATTGTTGGCAACCCAATCGAATTTACCATAATTAGTTACATAAATACCATAAGCATAGAAGTCATTCATCTTGTTATTCTTTATGGTAAATTTACCTGAATTGGCTTTCAACGTAGCCGCATTGGAGTTTGGTGAATAGAAATAAACACCAGCATAACCATAATTCATGGTATTATTCAAGATACGCAAGTTACCCCAAGCCAAAGTTCTTCCTGTTCTGACTTTTTCGTCATTACCATTGAAACGAATAGCAGATGAAGTGTTGCTTGTATTTGTGATATGCATATTGAACACACAACCATTTATTTCTATATTGTAACAAGGTCTAAAGAAATTAACACCGGCACCTGTACCAGCAGATGCATTGATTGTTACATCGGTAATATAGACATTGAAATTGCTGTCCAATTCAAATACATTGCCATTGTGGGCAAAAACAACAGCACCAGCATTGCCTGCTTGAGAGGTAATTATCAAAGTGTCGGCAGAAGTCAGCACCTCTGTTACATAACTAATATTGTTAGCACCATTGTAAGTACCTGATTCCATTTCTACTTTGAATGTTCCGTGTGTATTCACACCACAGAACTGCAAGTTACGCAAGAATTGGTCAAGGGTAGCATAATCTGCATTGGCAGAAGCACCAATGGTATAAGTACCTGCGGATAAGGCACCGTTACATGCAACGGCAAGTGTAGTCAAAGTATCATCGCTAAGGTCAGGATCCACTTGTCCATTCGGATTGGCAACCCATACCGTAATATTATATACATCACCTACAACAGCATTGAAAGTACCTAAATTTACAGTGTCTATCAACCCCCAACCTAAACCTTTATTGTAATTATAAGAAACTGGAGCTGCACCATTGATAGAATAATAAATTGTACAATTCATATTATTGAGACCCTTATTTCTAACAATAACAGTGATAGGTTGATTACCGGCAGCAATAGATTGATTGTTGGCAGGAGTAATGATTTTTTCCAAGGCTACTGAGTTGGTATCCCATTGTACGCTCTTTTCCATTCTAAAGCGGGCAATAGGTCTATATTCATCATCCCAACCACTCTTTGTACTATCTGCTATATTGTCAAAACTATTTATCGTTGTCAAATAATAATACTCATCACCATTATATCTTACATCTGTAGATAACCAAGAGGCATTTTCATAATAAAGTTGGGCATCATTTCTATGATCATAATATACCATTAAACTATAGCCTGCAGGTACGGTAAAAGGTTGTTTCAATTCAAGGTCAAACCATTCTCCGGCTTGCAATGGAGGCAAGGTACCTTCCCAAACCAATGTTGCAGTATCATCTATAATAGGATTATGATATAGTTTATCGTCCCAACCATCCATACCATCAACGGTATTCATATTAACCAATTTAAAATAACATTTTTGGTCAGGATAAGGGTTCTGTATAGCATTTTTGGTACGGAAAGCAATATTGAAAATAGTGCTATTTTCTACCTCAAATGGCAAATACAACATTCTTGCCCAAGAATAATAATACAATATGTCTGCAGGTGCTATACCTGTACGTGTAGTATTGGTATCCCCAGTATAGTAATAGTCTCTTGTTCTGGTTGGATCTACATAAGATGTTTTGGTAACAAGCACTTTATTGCCTATATAATCCTGCGTTTCCACACCATAGATAACATCTGACCCAAAAGAAATATTAGGACACACTACCGACCAAATACCATTACCATTGTTTGTCATCGGTATAGTATCTTTTATTGTATTACCGTTTTTGGTTGCCCAATAGATAAAATCCAAAGCGGAAATGGTGTGATTGGTCATTGACACCGCTTGTACTTCTACATCAAAAGGTCCTGTTGTAAAAACAGTATCGTCCAGATATTTTTGCCAATGAATCACAATATCTGCGGTACCATATACTATAGCAGTCAAAGTGTCTTTTATCATTGACAAAGCAGTACCATTAAGATTGTTTATCCATACTTGGAGAGTATCATAACCATTGAACTTGGGAGCATAAGTCCCCACATTGCAAGCCACTATCATATCGGCAGTGATATTGCCTGTCCACGCAACATTGTTGCTTTGAACAACACCGTTTAGACTCCAACCGAAAACGGCAGAGGTCAAATCATAAACACCGGTGTTTTTCATATTCACACCAAATTGTTGAGACGGACTGGCTAACGAAACAGGAATGGTATCAGCAATAGTCAGACTTTTCAAAAGTCCTGAAGTGCTGTCTGCTGTATTGTCATAGAAAAATCTTGTATGAGGTCTTCTATCACTATACCGACCATTATATTCATAGGGAGAATATATCAAAGGGTCATCATCATACTCATATATTGGTCGTAAATCTCCACTTACAGGATGAGCATACCAATCTGCTGGGTCTTCATAATAACCTGCTTTATCATCAACATATACTACAAGACCATAGCCTGCAGGTATTTCAAAAGGAGTGTTTAAGGTTATATCTACCCAATCATCGTCTTCTGTGGTAACCGTACCATACCAAACCAAAGTAGCCCCATCGGCAAGAGGGTCTATATAAGACGTTGCAGCAGAATTATAAGCCGTGTTTATTGGCACTTTGGTATCTTGTGTCAATTTGAAATAGATAGAAACGCTATCAATAACAGAAATATCTGAACTACTACTTTTCCATGCAATATGAGTAATCTTACCTTCTGTTAGTTCTGATGCTAAATACAAAGTTCTTGACCAAGAATCTTCATAATAAGGAGTAAACGGAACCTCATCTTTTGTAGTGACTATGGTTGTATCACCTACGTAATGATAAAAAGTAAATGATTTTTGAGAGGTAAATGGATTGGAAGCAACAGAATCGGTATTGCCATTTATATCTTTACCTATAATTTTATATTGTATGGTTGTACCATATCTATAGGAAGGAACAGATGCTGTCCACATACTATCGCCTTGGTAGGCTGTCATATCAACAGAATCACGTATAGTCCCCAAACCATTAGGCAATACGGCAGTCCAATACATTTTTGGAGTGGCGATTCTGGCGGCAGTACGTGTTGCCACTTTTGCATTCACCACGTAAGGACCTACTGTCATAACAATGGAAGGATAGATATTGATGAGTTCCACTACAGGAGGTTTTATCTCATAAGTGGAAGCCTCTACTTTGAAAGCATCTATCAACCAACCATAATTCACATTGGTTGGAGCAGAGGCATTTCTTTTCAAGATAAAACGGAATTGTGCCCTGTCGTAAGACACTTCGTTGTTGAGTTCAAACACTTCTGTTTGCCACCAAGTACTATTGACCGGCAATGCCATACTATCAGCACCATTCCAAATAGCATACGAATTGGCATTGAAACCGACAGCCCCATAATTACGGGCAGTCCCTCTATAGGTAGAAGCAGGCACATCTTTCCATGCACCCATTGGTCCCATAGCGTCCAATCGGTATTGAACCTTGCATTCGTCCAATGCGGACACTTTACAGATTTGGGCAAAAGACATTTGCACCCACCCATAATTGGTAAAGTCATATACGGGAGATGTCAGCACTATGGAATCCCCTGCAAAAAAGGGAACCACTCCCAAAATAGACTTTGTCCCATTGGAATAATAGGTCTGGTCTATTGTCCATGTTGCACCGTTCATGGTCGTAGCCGAAAATGTATGACTTGTTCCGTCAAAATTCTCAGAGCCGACAACGGTAATTTGAGCCCATGTTGCTTGCAACAAAAGCAATAGGCTACACAATAATAAAATCGACTTTTTCATTTTTTATGAAAATTTTATAATGCCTACTCTGTTCTGGATTTTCGGCTTCCTCCTTTTTAAACTTTTACTACTCAAAATCAAATATTTATTTTTATTTTAAAAATATATTTTTCACCAATTTTAAATTGCAAATATAGCATTTTTTTTCAAGGATTTGCTTTTTCTAAAAAATATTTTTTTTAATATGCTTTGTAATAAAAAAAGTAGTATTTTTGCAAAAATAAAAATTATTGTATCATAAAAAATTAACAAAAATGAAAAAATTTATTTTCTTATTAGTCGCAGTTGCTTGTTTTAGCCTAACACAAGCACAAAAATTAACCGTTGACAAAATCTATGCACGTGCCCTTTCCAATCCGGAAGTGGATATTGCAACAAGTCCTGTAACCTTTCAAGGGGTATCTGGAATTAACAACGTAACCGTCCGTTTCAGTATTGACTTTAAGGCTGCAATAGATTTGCCTGCAGGTTTTCAATTTTCCATGATATTCGCTCCGTTTAATGACAGAGAAGATGCTGTCACCATGTCCTTACCCAATGCACTTAGTGCAGGGCAAGTTTATCATTATAGTCCCAATGTAATGTATTCTTGCGGAAACTACCCAAGTGCTATAATAAAAGAGAGTGAAAGAGAATGGACTGCCCCTGTATATGTAGATATTGATGTTCCTGGTCAAACGGTTGGCAGACTACAGGGAACTATGCGTCTTGTAAATGTAACCTCTATAGCAGATGCAGAAATGGAAAACATCAGTGTTTATCCCACCTCAATCAATGACAATATGTTGAAAATAAAAGGTTTGGAAAACACAAATGTAAGCATTTACGCTATCAACGGACAAATGGTTGCACAACCTCAACTCATGAATGGTGATGCCACAATAGACATGAGCAACTATGTTGCCGGTTTATATTTGGTAAAACTCCAAAACAACAATGCCTCAAAGGTTGTCAAAGTACAATTGGTAAAATAATACGGAAATCATTTTAATTTGCATATTCGTTGTACAAGAGAGTCGGCAAAAACCGACTCTCTTCTTTAATATTTGGTACGATTTTTGAACATCTAATCACTATTAACAAAAATTAACAACATTCATGAAAAACAAAAACACAACTGCCATCATTTGTTTGCTTCTGCTGAATACTTTTGTTTTTGCCCAAGTACAAAAACAGACTTTACAATCAGCCCATTTGCAAGGCAATCCCGAATATGTGGTTCACGCTTTCTATACCGCCTCGGTACAAGCAGACGGGTCCGTTGCCCAAGGCAAAAACCTACGAACATTTGAATATGCCTACAACCCCAACGGCACCCTCAAAGAAATGAAAAACCTCACTTCCCATGGGACTGTCCGCTATATTTATCAATACCAATACGATACAGAGGGCAATGAAACCATGAGAACCCGTCTCAACGCCTCCCGCCAAATGGAGGAAAAACGTGTTTGCAACTACGAAAACAAGTGCATTGCCAGCCTATGTATCTACGACAAAGATACGGCTATTGCCACAAAAAGCATATACACCTGCAACTCCAAGGGATTTATCGAAAAAGAAGACTGCTATCAAAAAGAAGAAATAATAAAAACAACTGTATATCAACGTGATAAAAACGGAAATGTGCTCACCCAAAGCGACATATATCCCGACAGCACCACCATACAAATACGTCAATGCCAATACAATCAGCACAACCAATTGACCATTGACATCAAAAACGACAGACACGGGGAAATGGTCTATCACAATATCAACAGATATGACAATCAAGGCATGTTGATAGAACAAGATTACAAAAAATTATCGGGCGGATTGAGCAAAAAAGTGGTATTCACTTACGATAAATATCAAAATATCTTGAGCGAAACTTGGTACGATGCCAACGGCAACGCTTTCTATTTCAACAAATACACTTATCAATACGATGACCATGGCAATTGGACGGTAAAAATGTCATACAAAGACAAAGCGGAAATTCTATATCAAATAGAAACCCGTGCCATCAGTTATTATTAAGAGACAGGGAATCACCTTGATTTCAATTTTGAAAACATTCATTTTACAAGCCTTGCCATACAACGGAAAACGGTCAAAGTATCTGGTTTTGTATATGATTCAAAATACAAGGTACCATCGGCTGTCCAACAGGTTATTGTCCGATTAGAGGTCAGTTCTTGTTTTGTTTCTGAAGACTTGAAAATTTTGCGTTTCTGACATGCATAAAACTGCTGCAGGACAGTTTCTGTTGGCAACATATATTCCACTCTATATTTTTTACCCCTCAACTCCAATGCAATATTAGCAGCAATTGTCCTCCATTGTGCATAAGCCTCAGCCTGCTCCATACTAATGCCAACTACAGGAGTTTTTGCAAGAACAGGGCATTTATGTTGTTGCCAATAAACATAATATGAACCTGCAGACAAACTATCCGGCAATGCCGCTGCACAAACAGCAGAGTTTTCTCCATACTCTTTTTTCAAAAAAGCAAGATATTCTGCCCATGCCACATTAGAAACTGGAGCAACATCAATAAACAAGTCCGATTTTTTTAACCTCTGTGTTCCAAACGGGGTTTGTCCGCTTACTTCAGTCATTGACAAAATCAATGTCAGTATCTGAAAACAGCCAATTAATTTCTTCATCATCATTAATATTTATAAGTATATAGTTCCATTCTTTATTAGCAAGAACCTCAAATTCGTTGTCTTGTAAATTATGAATTGCCATTATTTCAGATTTTTCAGTACCGCCACAATAAAGTTCCCAGACTTTTAACAAAGCTACAACCCGTTCCTCCTCTGTTGAATCCCTTTTGATATAATTGCAACTGCCCAACAACCACATGGCAGTGTTTTCCGATATTTCTGCCAAAGAATATGTTAACATATCTTCAAGTAAATTGGGATAATAAAAAATGCCGATAATCTTGTCGCAACTATGTTCAATCACCATTCCTCCGGTAGGAGGAATTAAAGTATAATCACAAAATCCTGAAGCAACTGCTTCCCTTGCCTGCCGTCTTGCCTCTCTTTTGGTTGCGGCCCACCCCATACAATCACCTGCCCCAGTGCCACCAACCAGTTGCAGAACTTCTTGTAATTTTAAATCGTCTTGCCATAGTAATAGTTTTTTTAATACGGCAAAGATATATATTTTATAAATGAGAAGGAAAAAAATATCGCAAAAAACTTATTAACAATCTATTAACATTAATATTTTATAACAGAAGCCTTAGGACAGCCTTACTTCGATTTTATATGACACGCTGCAACAGTAGCAACTGCCATCAAAGCAGCGGTTTCGGTTCTCAACCTTTGTGTACCCATAGTAAGCACTTCAAAGCCAGCAAGAAGAGCCTTTTCTATTTCACGAGGAGAAAAATCGCCTTCGGGACCAATCAAAATAAGTATATCATTTGCATTTTTGACGGCTTCGGGCAGCACAATGGGCATTTTTTCTGTTTGACCGCAATAGGCTATCAATTTGGCAACATCTTGTCTTGATTTATATTTTTCAATCAATTCTTCAAACGAAACGGAATGATTGAATACAGGCAGATAGGTTTGTAAAGATTGTTTCATGGCAGCAATCATCAAACGTTCTATACGTTCTTTTTTCACCGTACTTCTTTCGGAATGTTCGCATACCATTGCCGAAATTTCACTTATTCCCATCTCCACTGCCTTTTCGACAAACCATTCCAATCGGTCCGGATTCTTGGTGGGAGCAATAGCAATATGCAAACGATATGGGAGCGGATCAGTAGGCAGTTTTTCTTCTATCATTACCGTACAAAGCATAGATTGTGTGTCTATAATTTTAGCACGAAACAAACCACCATGACCATCGGTTAAACAAAGTTCATCACCTATTTTCAGACGCATTGCTTTGAGGCAATGCTTGGATTCTTCAGCAGAGAGGGTATGAATTTTTCCTTGCAGTTCAGGAATATAAAACAACAACATCTTTCTTCATTTTTGTTCTACACTTCTTCTTTCCAAACAATTTCAACATCTTTTAGGGATTGTATTTGTTCTGTTAGGGTTGCTGTAAATCCCCTATTGATGTAAAAAAATATTTTCATTCTATCATTTTCCCAACTATTTTCTTTAATATCAGCAGCAAGATTTTTCAATAGTTGCATCACGGCATTTGTATGTTGATAATCAAAGGTAATGTCAGCAGACATTTTTCTTTGCATTTCCACCTTTTCAGCTTTGTCAATCGTAATTTTTGCACATTCACGATAGGCATTTATCAGTCCGGATACTCCCAATTTTGTTCCGCCAAAATATCTCACCACAACAAGCAATATATTTTGCAACTGATGAGAGACAATTTGCCCCAGAATCGGTTTACCTGCGGTAGAAGAAGGCTCGCCATCATCATTACAACGGGCAATTTGCTGATTGTCAAAACCAACGATAAAGGCAAAACAATGATGTGTAGCATCGTGATATTTCTTTTTAATATCCGCAACAATAGTCTTCACCTCGTCTTCTGTTCTTACTGGATAGACCAAGCCGATAAAACGGCTTCCCTTATCTTTGAACTGCCCTGAGGCAAAGGATTTTATGCTGATATAAGTTTCGTCGGGCATACTATTGTTTTAAAATGTGCTTATAGAGCATACACAAGGCTGTTTGTGCTGTTCTTTCAACAACCATTTGTCTTTTTGTACCAAAATGGAAACATTGTGATTGACAACTATTTTTATCGGCAATAGCAATCCATACCGTTCCCACAGGCTTTTGGGGTGTGCCACCTCCGGGACCGGCAATGCCTGAAACGGCAATAGCATAAGCCACATCAAGCAGTTTCAAAATATTGTTTGCCATTTGGCAAACAACTTCTTGACTAACAGCACCTTCCTGTTCCAATATTTGTTTATCCACCTGCAATACATTGTGTTTTATTTCATTGCTATAAGCTACAATGGATCCTTTAAAATAATCTGAAGCCCCTGCAAAAGAAGTCAATTGATGGGCAATTTCACCACCTGTACAACTTTCGGCAGTGCCAAGCGTACAACCTTTTTTCCGTAAAAGATTGCCCACCAACAAAGCCAAATCAGTATCTTCAAAAGCAAAAACATAATCTTTGATTTCTTCTTTCAATTTGTCAGCCTGCTTGTTCATTTCATTCTCAAGCAATTTGCCATCGGCATGATAACCCGACAAGCGCAAATTGACAATACCCATCTTGGGTAAATAAGCCAATTTGATATAATCTGGCAACTGATGTTCAAAATTCTGCAATTTGTCCGATAATGCCGATTCAGAAATACCCGTCAGTTTAAAATGCCTGTCTATTTTGTGCCATGGCTGAAATTTTTGCTTTATTCTTTGACAAATGTCATCTAACATATCTGTCAGTTCAGAAGGCACTCCCGGTGTGGAAACCAAAATTTTATTCTGCTCTTCTATCCACATCCCCGGAGCCAATCCATGAATATTATCTATAGCGATACAACCTTCGGGCAAGAGAGCCTGCGTACGTACACTGTCGGAAAGCACCAAGCCGCGTGCCTTCCGCAAATATTCTATATGCTTCAATATCGCCTTATTTTCCACCAACTTTCTGTTAAAAAATTCACAAATGCACAATTTTGTAATGTCATCATTGGTAGTACCCAAACCTCCCGTAATGAAAACAATATGGTATTGCGACCACAATTGTTCCAAAAGCGTAAGTATTTCCGCCTTATTGTCTCCGATTGTCAATATTTCTTTTACACAAACCCCTATTTTATTCAATGTTTCAGCAATAACAGCCGCATTGGTATTGACAACCTGCCCCATCAACAATTCATCACCGATATTGACAATTACCGCTTGTATATTTTCTTGTTGCATAATTATTCTATATTAGTTTTGCAAAGATATATTTTTTAATGAAATCACCTATTATATTTTTTCTAAAAAAACGAAAAAACAATATTTCTATGAAAATTAAAAAAGTTGTAATTTTGCAAACATTATTTTTCATTCTTAAAAAACAAATAAAAGTGTTATGGAAGTAGATTTTTTAGTTATCGGTTCAGGCATTGCAGGGCTTAGTTTTGCCTTAAAAGCCCGTGCTTTTGGGAAAGTATGCATATTATCTAAAGATGCAGCACAAGAAACCTCCACCCGTTACGCACAAGGCGGTATAGCTGCCGTTATGTATGACCCTGACAGTTACGAAAAACATATTCAAGACACCATGATTGCAGGTTGCGACTTGTCCGACCCTGAAATTGTCCGCATTACGATTACCGAATCGACAGAACGAGTTAAAGATTTGATTGCTTGGGGTGTGGATTTTGACAAAACTGGTTCAGGCAAATACGACTTAGCCAAAGAAGGCGGGCATTCCGAATTTCGTGTTTTGCATCATAAAGATGCCACTGGCTTGGAAATACAACAAAAACTCTATGACCAAGCCAAAAATGACCCCAATATTGAAATTTTGGAAAACTATTTTGCCGTAGAACTTATCACCCAACACCATCTCGGCATGATGGTTACCAAACATTCTACCGATATTTGTTGTTATGGAGCATACGTACACAACCCCCATACCAACAAAGTGGAAACGATATTGGCCAAAACGACCATTGTTGCCACCGGCGGTATAGGCAATGTATATGGTAACACCACCAATCCCGTTGTGGCAACAGGAGACGGCATTGCCATGGTACACCGTGCCAAAGGAAGAGTCAGAGGTATGGAATTTGTGCAATTTCACCCGACTACACTCTACAATCCTAACGAAAGACCTGCTTTTCTTATCACCGAGGCTTTACGCGGTGCGGGAGCGGTACTGAAAGATTGGCACGGCAATAGTTTTATGGAAAAATATGACGCTCGTGGCTCCTTAGCACCTCGAGACATTGTTGCCCGTGCCGTGGACCATGAAATGAAAATAAGCGGAGAACATTATGTTTTTCTTGATGCAAGGCATTTAGACAAATCGGTGTTTTTCAATCATTTTCCCAATATTTACAGCAAATGTCTGTCTATGGGTATTGATGCAACTAAAGATATGATACCCGTTGTTCCAGCCGCACATTATTCGTGTGGAGGTATTTGGGTGGACAAATGGGGAAAGACAAGCATTGACAATCTATATGCTTTGGGGGAATGTTCCTCCACAGGGCTACATGGTGCTAACAGACTGGCTTCCAATTCCTTGTTGGAATCTTTGGTTTTTTCCCATCGGGCTTGCCAACATGCAGCCGAAAGAATCAAAAACATTGAAATTCATCGCGGCATAAAAGAATGGAATGCAGAAGGAACGGTTTCCAATGAAGAAATGATATTGGTAACACAAAGCATTCGCGAACTGCAATCCATTATGAGTTACTATGTGGGCATTGTCCGCTCTGACGAAAGGCTGCAACGGGCATTTGACCGTATGTATATTTTATATCGTGAAACAGAAAATTTGTACCAACATTCAGTGGTAACAAAACGTATCTGCGAATTGAGAAATATGATATGCACCGCTTATCTCATCATCAGAGAAGCCAAAAAACGCAAAGAAAGTTTAGGATTACACTACTCCATAGACTATCCTCCCAAACAAAACTAAAACGAATCAAATAATACCATGAAACCATTAAAATCTTTGACTATCGTTGCCAATTGGCTTATGCGAATAAGTATTGTTGTTTTTATTGTTGTACATTATTACAACGACCTGAAACAAATAGACGTTAAACATTTGTCTTTAAACATATTGGCAATAATATTATTTTCATTGTTCGGACTATTGCTATTTATTGGAGGCTTTCGTTCCAAAGCTGGACTTACCGTTATTTCAGGGTTAATTATCAGCATCATTTCATTATTTTTCATTTACCAAAACTACAATGGCGTGTGGTTGGATTTGAATATGGCTGTTTATATTTTTCCATTTTCGGTAGGCATGTATTTTTTAGCCAATGGCAACAAATAAACTCCATTACCGACAACATCAAGTATTTAAGGTTTCAATATGATTTTCTGGCAATTGTTCATTACATTTTTTCATATTGGTTTTTTTACCATTGGCGGAGGCTATGTAATGATTCCATTGATAGAAAAAGAAGTGGTTGACAAACACAAATGGATAGACAGCCAAACATTTATAGATATGTTGGCCTTGGCACAAAGTGTGCCAGGCATTATGGCTGTCAATACGGCAATATTTGTGGGATATCACCGCAAAGGCATTTTGGGGGCATTGTGTTGCCTGCTGGGTTGCGTATTGCCTTCGTTTATTGTCATTTTAGCAATAGCGATAAGCTTTTCGCAATTAAAAGGCAATCAACATATTGAACATATATTCCAAGGCATACGCCCAGCCGTAGTCGCCTTGATGGTTTACAGTGTATGGAGCATGATAAAAAAAATTCCTCAAAAATGGGTGAACTATACCATTATCGTTGCTGTTACTTTGATTCTCTTTTTCTTACCCATCTCCCCCATTTGGCTTATTTTAGTCGCTGCATTTTTAGGTTTATTAATAGGCATTCGCCAAGAAAAACGCTAAAAACATGGATATTTATATAGATTTGTTTTTGTGTTTTTTTAAAATCGGGTTGTTCGCCTTTGGAGGCGGTTATGCGGTTATTTCGCTTATACAACACGATATTGTAGAAGTGAACGGCTGGCTTTCGGCCAAAGAATTTACCGATATTGTTGCCATTTCTCAAACTACACCGGGACCTATCGGTGTAAATGCAGCCACATATGTGGGCTATACTGCCACAGGGTCGGCCATTGGGGCATTTGTCGCCACTTTTGCCATGCTATTGCCATCGATTATACTCATGCTCATAATTTGCTATTTCTTCGGAAAATTTCATCAAAACAAATATATTGAATATTGTTTCTTAGGACTACGACCTGCCATTATCGGTTTGATTGCCGCCGTTTGTCTGCAATTGACAAACAAAGAAAACTTTATTGATTACAAAAGTGCCGTTATCTTTTTGGTGGTTCTATTTGCCTCAAAAAAAATACACCCTATTTGGCTCATTCTCGGCTCTGGCCTTGCCGGCTGGCTGTTGTATTCCTTTTAGCCAAAAATAACAAAAACAGGGCGGAAAGTTTTTCCCGCCCATAAGATTATGTATTGTCTTTGTTATTAAATTTTCACAAAACGGTAATAATATACAGCAGATTGACGGGAAGATATTTTTAACAGATAAATCCCTTTTGTCAAATCGGCGATATTCAGTTTTCCGTTTTCAAAAAAACAAATTTTTCATTTCACGACCGTATATATCATAAATATCAATGTTTTCACTTTCCGATACACTTTCTATGTTTAGTTCTTTTTGTGCAGGATTGGGGTAGATTTTTACAGAAGATAGTTCGTTGTTTGTCGTAACATACAAAGGATTAACGGTAATGCAATAGATGGGCGTCTGGGCGGTGAAACGGTAGCCTTTTTCATCGGTTATGTCCGCCGTGTAAGAGCTGGAGACTTCGGATTTAACCCAAAAACCGGAGATTAAACTTGTATCGCTTAATCCTGTTGCTGGTGTCCAAGAATAAACAATATTCCCCCAACCGCCCACAATATGCACCTTTATCCAGATAAACCGAATCGCCTTGAGAAATGGTGTATTTGTAGCAATCCGACATGGTGGTATTGAAATAAGAGGTGGTTAAGGTAACCGTATCAAAACGTCCTGTACCAATCGCATCAGTTACTTTAAGAAAAAATGTAACCGAATCCAATTGTCCTCCATATCTCAATATAGGATTGGCTTTTGATGTATCATCAAGCAATGCAGAAGCATATAAAATATGTTGTGAAACATATTCCATAGGATTCATACACCATTGATAAGCATAGGGTTCAACTCCCCCTGTTGCTGTTGGATTGCTTCCCAATTGAACAGCAGAATCGGCAGAACAACGGTGTTTGTTGCCGCCGGCATTGATAACAAGTTGGGCTTGCAGTATTTGGGATATTAACAATAATACAATCACTAAAAATTTAGTTTTCATGATGATATATTTTTTTATTATTATTTTTTTCTAAAAATGTATGTTTATAAATATATACGGATAACTTTTTATAAATAAACTATTTGGAGATTTTTTCAGTCTGTTTTTCAGGATTTTGGCAGAAAAAAAAGACAAACAGCACCATTTCAAGAAACAGAAATATCTGTCCCAAAATCGCGTTATCCGTGTATATATATGCTTGCTGTCATTTTTTTGTTGTTTGTTTCTTGCTAATTTTCAGCAAGAATTTTTTCCGTAACTATCCCAAAATTTTCATAAAATACAATAAGTAACTTTTTTATTATTTTTTTTATTTCATCAAATATTACATCAAGAAAATGCCAAAATACCCGTCAAAATATTGGATTCAATCCAAAAAAACCAAACAAGAGCCAAGAAACAAGTCACAGCGGGCAAAACACATAAAATTACAAGTATCTAATTTTAAATATATTAAAAAATTAAAATCAAGGTTATTTTCATTTTTTTGGAATAATTATAAATTTAATAAAAATAGGCAAATATTCAAATAAACTTACTACTTTTGCATAAGTTAATATTTAAATTAAATACAATTATGGCTTATAAAATTAATCCTGACGTATGTGCAGCATGTGGAACTTGCCAAGGCGAATGCCCTGTAGGTGCAATTTCAGAAGGTGATGTTTATTCTATCAATCCAGACGAATGCGTAAGTTGTGGTTCTTGTGCAGACGTTTGCCCTTGTGAAGCAATTCAACCCGAATAATCTGAATTACGGAAGAAAAAAGAAGCCTGCTTTTATCAAGCAGGCTTTTCTATTTTTATTCTAATACAATTCTGTTATTTCTTTACGCAAGAAATCCAAAGCCACATCGGCAGGTTGTGGATTTTGTTCCACCAACAATTCTAATATTCTTGTTGCCAAATCGGTAGCAGTCGCTTCTAAGGACATTTGTCCACCAGCCAAATTGATAAGTTTGACGGTATCTTCTTTGGCTTTTTTTGTCATTTGCCACAATGCCCCCGACACATAAACCTGTTGGGAAAGATTATGTTCAAATTCATTGCGAATATTGGTCAAAAGCAAGGTTCTGTATTGGTTTGCTGTTAAATTCGTTGAACTTGTCCGCAAAATAAGATTTTCTGGTCGTGTGCGTTCCAAAAACAGAGCCAATCGTTCGTAGGCCTGTATCCGAATAGGACTCATCACCTTTTTGCCCTCATTTTTCAATTCCAATACTTGTTGTTTGAGTTCTTTTTCTATGTTCATTTTTAATACAATGTATGCAGTACAAGCCACAATCAATGCAGGCAAAGCAATTTTTATGATTTCCAAAAACATATCCATATTTTTTCTTTATTTTATATTATTTTTTCCAAAAACTATTTATCTGCGTTGAAAAAGTAAAATGATTGGGTGTTGAAGCCAAATTGTTATGCGAGCGAGCATAATAAACATGTATATTTCGTACGTGTACGCCTAAGCCGTACGAAAAGCCCACCATACCTTTTCTATCGTATGAACGCATTTCTTTTCTTGTATTGTAATCAAAGGCGGCTTGTATAGAAATATATTTTACAGGCAATATCTCTAAAGCAAAGGTAAAATGTCTAAATAAATTATCAAAAAACTGTCTGCCCTTGCCTTGTTTTATTTTAGTGTTTGTTACCGCATCTGTCATTACAAAAGGGTCATCGGGGTCATCATAGGTCATTTTCCAAGTATATAAATGATGTAAAATAATATTATACCTCACTGGCAAATGTTTCAGTCTGTGTGAAAACGCCAACTGCATATCAAAAGGTAATTTTTCACGTTTGGCATCGTATGGATTAAATTGGGTGCCAATATTTTTCAGCAACAACGTTAACGATATGTTTTTAGGTAGGCAATAATACGAAGCCGCAAAATCCACAGCCATACCCGATGAAAAATAATGAGCATAATCGCTAAGGAAAAGTTTTAAATTCATTCCCAAAGAAAACATACTATCTACCAATTCTCTGCCATAACCCACCACAAGACCATAATCGCCAGCAGTGAATGTACCTATTGTTTCTCCACATTCATCTGTTTCCACAAAAGAGCCATAGGTGGCAAACTGAAAGGCAAAATTGAAAGTACCAGCCTTGTTAA
The DNA here is from genome assembly GCA_905233585.1 of uncultured Bacteroidales bacterium. Taxonomy (GTDB): domain Bacteria; phylum Bacteroidota; class Bacteroidia; order Bacteroidales; family WCHB1-69; genus UBA1205. The sequence continues at coordinate 41,693 of CAJOFD010000010.1, read as the reverse complement.
AATGCTGAATATAATTAAAATGTCCATAAACGGCATCAGAGAAATAATCTACACAATTAAAAGCAAGACCTGTACTCAATTGTTTATTCAACATTGAAGGATTGAGGATTGGCAAAGAATAATCTGTATTTTCCCTTACGGAAACCAAACGTCCTCCTAATGCTGAAACTCTGGCAGAAACAGGCATATCCAAGAAATTAAAAACGGTTTTTCCGCCTGTTTGAGAAAAAAGTAATGTGCTTAATCCCCAAAATACAATCAGCAACAAGCGTTTTTGCAAATTCATTATTCTCTTTTTTCTTTCAACGAAAAATCCGTATTTTTATTGTCATAGGTTTCGTATGCTGAAATGATTGCAGCAACAATACGATGTCGCACCACATCGCTTTTGTCCAAGAAAATGACATCTATGCCCTCTATATTGGACAATAATTTTGTGGCAGGCAACAAACCCGATATTTGATGTTTGGGTAAATCTATTTGTGTTATATCGCCTGTAATCAGAAATTTGGCATTATTACCCATACGGGTGAGAAACATCTTTAATTGCATGGAACTCGCATTTTGGGCTTCATCTAAAATAACATAGGCATTGTCCAAGGTACGCCCTCTCATAAAGGCCAAAGGTGCAATTTCTATGACCTTTTCTTCTATATAAGACGTTAGTTTTTGCGGAGGGATCATATCCCGCAAAGCGTCGTAAAGGGGTTGCAAATAAGGGTCAAGTTTATCTTGCAAATCTCCCGGCAAAAACCCTAAATTTTCACCAGCTTCTACTGCCGGTCGAGTTAATATAATTCGTTTTATTTCCTTGTTTCTCAATGCTTTGACAGCCAACGCAACAGCAGTGTAGGTTTTGCCTGTTCCGGCTGGACCAATAGCAAAAACCATATCGTTTTTCTTCACACTCTGCACAATCTTCAATTGATTGACAGTTCTTGCTCTAATGGCTTGTCCGTCTCTGCCTTTGAGAATAAAATCTCCATTTTGTTCTTCTTGTTGGACAACTTCCAAAAATTCATCGCCTTTTTCCTGCAATCGCAAAATATCATTTTCTGTCAAACAACCATGTTTTTGATGCCATTGCAACATCGCATCAATCAATCTACAAGGCATTTCTGTATCTTGTTCACTGCCCACCAAACGAATTTCCGTCCCGCGTGAAATTATTTTTATCTTGGGAAAAATTCGCCTAAGCAATTCAATATTTTCGTTGTTTACACCATTGATGTCAATTATATTTTGAGGAGCAATTGCTATAATTTTTTCCATCATTGTTTGACATTTTATTCTCTAACTATTTCAAAATTATAATCATCAATGAATCGGATAATAGTAGATGGCTTGGCATCTTCAACGATACCAAAGCATTGATTGACAGTATAATCAACTTTGTTTTTTATTTCTTGGCTAATATCTTGAAAACGGGTTGGTGTCGGTTGTCCCGAAATGTTTGCAGATGTCGATACTATCGGTTTTCCAAACAAGCCTATCAATTTTTTACAAAATTCATTTTTCACCATTCTTATTGCAATAGATCCGTCTGCCGCAAGTAATGATTTTGGCAAATTTTTCACATTCTGATAAATGAAAGTAGTCGGTCTGTTGGTGTTTTCGATTAAATCCCAAGCAATTAGCGGAATATGTTCAATATACAAAGACAACTTTTCCACTTGGTCCAACAATATGAGAAAATTTCTATTCAAAGACCTTTGTTTGATATCAAACACACGGGCAATGGCCGCTTCATTTGTTGCATCGCACCCCAATCCCCATATAGTATCGGTCGGATACAAAATAACAGCACCTTGTTTTAAATATTCACTGGTTTTAATAATCTCTTCACTTAAATCCATAAGACATCATTTTACCTATATTTAAAATTCAATCAACCAATCCCTTACTTTTGCAATTGTTTTTCTATCCACATTCTTGCATTGACAAAGGCTTCTATCCAAGGAGAAACTTCATCGTGTTTTCTGTCAGCAGGATAATGTCCCCATTGCCATGCAAAAATAGCTCTTTCCAAGTGTGGCATCATAGCCAAATGCCTACCGTCTTCACTGCACAAAGCAGCAGCATTATATTGTGAACCATTGGGATTGGCAGGATAGCCTGAATAACTGTATTTCATTGGAATATGGTATTTTTCTTCTGCATACGGCAAATCAAATTTTCCTTCACCATGTGCTATCCAAATACCCAAACGACTGCCTTTCAACGAAGACAACATCACAGAGTGATTTTCCACAATATTCACATTGACAAAATTGGATTCAAATTTATGGGAATCATTGTGTAACATTTTGGGCATGATATGATGTTGAGGACAAATCAATCCCAATTCTATCATCAATTGACAGCCATTGCAAACACCTAAACTCAAAGTATCTTGCCTGTCAAAAAATTTTCTCAAAGCCTTGCGAGCATTTTCGTTATATACAAAAGCACTGGCAAAACCTTTGGCAGATCCTAAAACATCTGAATGGGAAAATCCGCCCGGAAATGCAATCATATTCACATCTTCCAAAGTTTCTTTTCCTGACATCAAATCAGTTACATGAATATCTTTGACTTCAAAACCTGCCAAATAAAGACTATAAGCCATTTCTCTATCACCATTGGTGCCTTTTTCTCTGATAATGGCAGCCTTTATATTGGATTTCTGATGTTTATCAATGCCATATTGTTGTTTTTTGCCTGAAAAAGTTGCAGGAAAACGGAAAGAAAGTTCCTGATTCTTGTAATTGTCAAATCTTTCCATAGCCTTTTCCTCTCCTGACTGACGACGATCCAACAAATAAGAAGGTGCAAACCAAATATCACGATAATTGTCTATATCGAAATCAAATGTCTGCTCTCCTTTTTTCAAGTGTAATTTTTGATGGTGTGTATCCATTTTTACAGTAGCAATAGCATTGTATTTCACGCTATTATCAGCTAAAATGCGTTCCACCTCCCCATTATCTTTCACTTGGATGACCACACCGGCATTTTCAGCAAAAAGCAATTTTGCCAAGTTGGACTCAGTCATATTGCTTAAATCAACATCAAGCGTTAAACGATTGTCAGTAAATGCCATTTCAAACAATGTCGTTATCAAACCGCCAGCAGAAATATCATGACCGGCCAAAACAAGTTCTTTTTCCAACAACATTTGTATAACATTGAATGCTTTTTTGAAATAGGCTACATCTGCAATTGTCGGCACTTCATCACCCAATTGGTTTTTGATTTGAGCATAACTGCTGCCGCCCAATTTTAACTTATCGGATGAAAAATCTATATAAATCAGTTTGGTATTCTCTATCAATTGCAATGCAGGAGTTACAATTTTTTTCACATCAGTAACGGATCCCACAGCCGACACAATCAATGTACCTGGAGAATAAACGGTTTTATTGTCGGGATATTTTTGTGTCATTGACAAAGAATCTTTCCCCGTAGGAATATTGATACCCAATTGACAAGCAAAATCAGAGGCTGCATTTACGGCTTTATACAAACGGGCATCTTCTCCTTGATTTTTACATGGCCACATCCAATTAGCACTCAATGAAACAGCATTCAAACCACCTTTCAATGGAGCCCAAACAATGTTTGTCAAGGCTTCTGCAATAGACATTATAGAACCACAAGCAGGGTCTATCAAGCCAATAGAAGGAGCGTGTCCCAAAGCGGTAGCGATACCGTTTTTACCTTGAAAATCAATGGACACTGCCCCCACATCACTCAAAGGCAACTGCAAAGCACCACAACACTGCTGGCGGGCAATTTTTCCAGTAACTGAACGGTCTACCTTGTTGGTCAGCCAATCTTTACAACCGACAGCCTCCAACGAAAACAATGCTTCGATAGTTTCATAAAGATTGGTTATTGTGGTATCAACGGCTTGATACTTGGTTTTAACAGTTTGATCATGAATAACAGTCTTTGGGGGATTGCCAAACATATCTTCAATAGTTAAATCTATTGGATTCAAGCCTAATTGTTTTTGTTCAAAAAGGAAACGTTTGTTATCGGTGGATTCTCCTACAACATACATAGGAGCACGTTCTCTGTCAGCAATACGTTGCATTTGTGCCACATCTTTTTCTTTTAGCAATACCCCCATTCTTTCTTGGGATTCATTACCGATTATTTCTTTGGCAGACAATGTTTTATCTCCAACAGGAAGCTTATCCACGTCTATTTTTCCGCCCGTTTCTTCCAACAATTCAGACAAACAATTGAGGTGTCCACCGGCACCATGATCATGTATGCTGACAATTGGATTCGTATCGTTTTCAGTCATTGCCCTGACTACATTGAAAACACGTTTTTGCATTTCAGGGTTGGAACGTTGTACCGCATTCAATTCTATTGTTTTGGAAAATTGACCGGTCGCCACAGACGAAACTGCACCTCCGCCCATACCGATACGATAATTATCACCACCCAACACAACAACCTTTTCACCAGATTCCGCCGATTGTTTTTTCGAATGGTTTTTATTGGCATAACCGATACCGCCGGCCAACATTATCACTTTGTCAAAACCATAAGTTTTGTTGTTTTCTTCATGTTCAAATGTCAATAAAGAGCCGCAAATAAGCGGTTGCCCGAATTTGTTACCGAAATCGCTGGCACCATTCGATGCTTTGATAAGAATATCTTCCGGTGTTTGATACAACCATGGACGGGCGGCTATTTGATGTTCATATTTTTTATCTTTACTGTTTCTCGGATAGGAAGTCATGTAAACGGCAGTTCCTGCCATTGGAATAGAACCTGTACCACCTGCCATACGGTCCCTGATTTCTCCACCGGAACCCGTTGCGGCTCCGTTGAACGGCTCCACTGTAGTCGGGAAATTGTGGGTTTCGGCCTTTAAAGAAATAACGGTGTCTATTTCTTTTTCTTGGAACCAATCTGCCTTGTCTGCCGATTTCGGACTAAATTGGGTTGCAGACGGACCTTCAACAAAAGCAACATTATCTTTGTATGCTGAAACCAAATGGTTAGGATTTTCTTTAGAGGTCTTTTTTATCATCGAAAACAATGAATTAGGCATTTGTTGGTCATCAATGATAAAAGTTCCATTGAAAATTTTATGACGACAATGTTCCGAATTGACTTGAGAAAAACCAAATATTTCTGAATCTGTCAATTTTCTTCCGATTTTTGGAGACAATGACTCCAAATAACTAATTTCTTCTTCACTCAAAGCCAAACCTTCTTCTTGCGTATAAGCCTTCAAATCATCTATATAGCGAATAGGTTCAGGGGACTTTGTTTGAGCAAAGACATCTTGTGCCGGATTCACATACACCGATTGTAACATCGGGTCATATTGTTTTTTGGCACATTCTTCCGCCGTTTCACCAGGTTTTGAAGACAAAATTCTTTCAAATTGTTCTATTCTGTCAATACCTGTCATCCCCATATTTTGGGTGATTTCCACGGCATTGGTACTCCACGGACTGATCATTTCCTTACGAGGTCCGATAAAGACCCCTTCTATTTGCGGATTAGGCAAAATAACAGCATTTGAAAACAACCAAGATAATTTCAATTGTTCCGCATCATCAAACTGATGGGTGGTTTCTACTACAAAAACAAGCGATTCCTTTTGAAAAAATACAATCATACTATTCCTAATAAATGAAATTCTATATTTTGCAAAGATAGAAAAAAATAAAATATAATACGGATAAAAAATATTTCACTTCACCAATGCTACAGAAATATGAACTCTATCAAAAAAAAATATTGTATTTTTGCAGCCGAAAAACAATCGGGGGTTTAACTCATCTGGTAGAGCGTTAGGTTCGCAATCTAAAGGTAACCGGTTCGAGTCCGGTATCCTCCACAAAATGAGGCGACAACTATGATCAATCGATATTTTTATCAATCGGATATTGGAACCTTTGTAGCGGAAGATACAAATGCTATCTTCGGCAAAATGTTGCATGCAGATGAAATGGATACATCTGCTACTCAGAAGTATGCTTGGGAAGACGAAATCGCAATCATGCAAAAAACGTTGCAACCGTGGCAATTAGAAAAAGCCGAAATCATTTTTGAATACTCAATTCCTCGTTTAGGAAAGAGAATAGATGTTATTGTTTTGTTACGCGAAAGGGTCTTTGTTATAGAGTTTAAGGTTGGTGAAACAGAGTTCCTGCATCAAGATGTGGACCAAGTGTTGGATTATGCTCTTGACTTGAAAAACTTTCACCAAGGTAGCCTAGACCGTTTAATTGTTCCTATCTTAGTCGCAACCAAGAGTAGTCGGTATTCCACGGTTTGCCAACTATCGCATTATGATGACGGCGTTTATGAGCCATTATTGACAGATGCTCCTCACCTTAAAGATGTACTTGGTTTGGTCTTGTCTGATAGAATCAAACCTAAAGCGTATGCTGTTACTTTAGAAGATTGGACACGCAGCCGGTATTCCCCAACGCCAACCATTATCGAAGCCGCTCGCTCACTTTATTTGAATCACAGCGTGGAAGACATTACTCGTCATGAAGCAGAAGGGGAACAACTGGAACGAACAACACGCTATGTGCAGCAAGTTATACGTGAAACAAAAACACGTGGTGGAAAAAGTATCTGTTTTGTAACTGGTGTACCAGGAGCTGGCAAAACATTAGTAGGCCTAAATATTGCCGTCCAACAGGAGTCAAAAGAAGATTTGGCTGTATATTTGTCAGGTAATGGTCCTTTAGTTGCTGTATTAACGGAGGCTTTGACACGTGACAAACAAGCACAAGAAAAGGCAAATGGCAACAAGATAACAAAAAAAGAAGCAGAGAGAGAAGTAAAACGCTTTATTCAAATCATTCATCGCTATCGCGATAATATGCTTGGTAAAGTTAAAGTTGTCAATGAACATTTAGAGATAGATACTACGAAAGAATTAAAAGACCAAAATGCAGGTTATGGGGAAGTAGAAAATATTGCCATATTCGATGAAGCTCAACGTTCATGGGATAAGGAGCATATTTCCGCATGGCTCAATCGAAAGAAAGGTTTCACAAATTTTCCAATGTCAGAAGGAGAATTCCTTATATGGTCACTTGATCAACGCCAAGACCGGGCTGTAATCATCTGTCTTGTTGGTGGTGGGCAAGAAATTAATACAGGTGAAGCCGGTATAGGTGAATGGATACGAGCACTTAATGAAACTTTTCCAGATTGGCGGGTTTATATTTCTAATCAGCTTACCGCTAAAGAATATGCAGAAGGTAGGGTGACAGAGTTATTGAAGGAAAATCCGCATGTCAATTATTCTGAAGATTTACACCTCGCCGTTTCTATGCGCAGTTTTCGTGCTGAAAGTTTGTCCAACATGGTTCATTATCTATTGGATGGTCATTTGGATAAAGCTAAAAAAGTTTATGAAAACATTGCAGATCGTTATCCGATTGCCCTTACTAGAAATCTTGGAAAAGCAAAACAATGGTTACGTCAAAAGGCTCGTGGTAATGAACGTTATGGTATGTTAGTTTCGTCAAAAGCCTATCGCTTGAAACCGTTGGCTATAGATGTGCGTTGCAAGCCTGATACAGTCCATTGGTTCTTAGATGATATAAATGATGTGCGTTCCTCTTTGTTCTTAGAAGATGTGGCCACAGAGTTTGATGTACAAGGGCTGGAACTTGATTGGACGTGTGTGGTTTGGGATGGCGACTTGCGTTCCACTCAAAACGGATGGGATTTCTTTGAGTTCAATGGCGGAAGCAAATGGAATAAGATCAAGAAAGATACACGTCAGGCTTATTTGATAAATGCCTATCATGTCTTGCTTACTCGTGCAAGACAAGGTATGATTTTATGCGTGCCTGAAGGAAATTTAGAAGACCCGACACGTTTACCGGAGTTCTACAATAGCACATATCAGTATTTTAAATCATTAGGGCTACAAGAAATATAGTTTCCTAACAATATACATACCTCATGCACGAAAAAAGATATAACACAAAATAACCTAATGACCCAAGAGTATAAACAAATACTCTATAAGGACAATGTACGTTTAGGAAAAGCCACCTCGAAAGAATTTCTTTCTAGTTCTCGCTCTTATTGAAATTGGGGGTTGACTAATTGAACACCATAAACACAAAAATATTCTACATTTTAACCAATTATACCGATTTTTACTTCATCATCTTTTCAAAAAACATATTCATTAGTCTGCTTACCGGATATTGGTCAAAATCTGCTATTGGAATCATTATGGTCTGCTGTGAAAATTTGGGGGCTTCCGCTGCAATTTGTAAGGTATAGAATTTGGCAAAAATAGTTTGGTGGGTCAATTGATGTTTACATTCAAAAGGATTGTGTTCCAAAACAAAACTACAACCCTTAAAAAACTTTTGAAACACAGCATTTTCTTGCAAAATGTCAAAATCGACAGGTTCCGTCGTCTCTAATAATGGAAACTCATACAAACCTGCCCAAATATCATTTTGGGAGCGTTTTTGAATATAGGTATTTTCACCGTTTTTTACAAAGAAATAATGTAAATATCTATTCTTTATGGTAATTTTCTGCAATTTTTTAGGCAAATCGTTCTGTTGCATGTGTTCTTTGGCATAACAAAAATGTTCAAAAGGGCAAGTTTCACATTGTGGATTCTTGGTCTTGCAGTGCGTAGCCCCAAAATCCATCATGGCTTGGTTGAATATATCCGGCTTATGTTTGTCCAAAACTTCTTGTGCCAACAATTGAAATTCTTTTTTGCCTGCAGTGCTATTGATTGGTGTTGTTATGCCAAATACGCGAGACAAAACCCGATAAGCGTTACCATCAACGGCAGCGTAGGGCAAACGGAAAGCCATAGATGCGATGGCAGCAGCCGTATAATCACCAATACCTTTTATTTGCCGAATATCTTCGTATGTATTAGGGAAAAAACCATTAAATTTTTCCATCACAAACTTTGCTCCTGCCTGCAGATTTCTGGCTCGGGAATAATACCCCAAGCCTTGCCAAAGTTTTAGGATTTCATCTTCAGAAGCATTAGCAAGCGCCTGTATATCCGGAATTTGTTCTACAAAACGCGTATAATAAGCCCTACCTTGTTCTATGCGTGTTTGTTGCAATATAATTTCAGAAATCCATATTTTATAAGGGTCTTTCTCCCCCCGCCACGGCAAATCTCGTTTATGTTCTTTATACCAAGCTATCAATAATGATGAAAAATTATTCATAACCTATTTGTTTAAGAGGGTTTTTACGGTTTTCTTGGAACAAATTTTTGACAAAAATAATTTATCAATCGTCTCAAAAGTATAATTAGTCAAAATTGATTCATCGTTTAAATAAGAATGGAACAATTGAGCAATTGTATCTATCTGTTTTTCTTTAACTAAATAATTATTCCGTTGCATATAGAAATACACTTGAAAAGCATTATGATAATCTTTTTTTTGCAAAAAATATGCACAGGCAGCCATAAGTCGTTCTTCTTGTGGAGTTTGCAAAACAAAAGTTATCAAACTGTCGCAAGTCAATTGAAATTTGTCTAAATGTTCTTGCAAATAAAATAGTCTGTTTTGTTCATATTTTTCAAAAGCCTCCTGATATTGTTTCAGATTCAGCAATATTTGCACATTTAGTTGATTTTCTTGAAATTGTGCAGGCATTTTAATTTTTTGAATTTGGGTGTAAATATGTTGGCTATATAAATCCTTTTCCTGCAATTCCTTTTGTTTTTTGAGCAACAAACGACGCACTTCATTGTATTTTTGTTCACGAATTAGTTTTTGTGTTAGCGTCTCGCTACGCAAAAATTCTTCCTCTAAATATAATCTCCTACGTGTTTCCAAAAGCGACAAAAAATCTTCTTTTAAAACTGACATTTCGGCAGTTGTCTCCAAACGATACGCTTGCATTGTCTTGTCAACTTTGGAGAACAACTGCTTGGCACCATCAAAATCAGCACACCAAACCCATTGATTACATTTTGAAAATGCATATTTGAGCGATGGAACAAGTTTTTTGTCTATCAATGCTGTTTCTTTCACAGACTTTTCTGCATCATATTGAAACAAAAGCAAAAAACTATCCATCAAAACATAATCACCTCTTTGTATCCCATATTTTTTGATATTCGCACACAATTCATCATATTTATCCGAATTATCTACAATCATCTCATTTCCATCTATTTCAACTAAAGTATCTTCAATAATATATTTTTGATATTGATTTTTGTATTCTTGGGCAAGACTTGCGTATGTACTTGCTAATGAATAATTTTTTGCATTTCTCTCCTTTTGGACCTTACTTATCTTTTGGCGATAGATATTCGTATGAATTATCTTATAAAACTCCTCAAAATCAGGTAAATTTCCCATACCGATAGAGTCTGTAAATGTAATTATATTTTCTATATTAACCAAGGCTCTTTCGTATTGTTTTATTTGTAACAATTGTTCTACATCTTTATTTTGTGCTTGAATAATCTTATTCACAATATCCACAAAATCAATCTGTTGTTCTGGTTTATTATGATGTAATAACATCAAATCGGACAATCCATAGCAATAGGTTTCCGCCAAACGGAATTTCTTTACCCGAATAGATTTTCCGATAACATCAAAATAGGCCATATAAATGCCTTGTTGGGCTTGCTCTTTAATAGCAGGCAAACGCATTGAACAATAAGCATGATTGGCAATTTGACAAAACATTTCGGCTGTATCTATTATTTTCAGGGCATCATAATAATTTTTATTGTCCATAAATTGTCGCATATTATTGAAAAGACTATCCAATACAAGCGTTATCAAACGATTTTCACAAGGCAAATGTTCTCCTCTTGTCTTAACATTTTTCCATAATAAATAGTTGTCATACAGTCTGTTGTTTTGACAATAAATAAAACTCAACTTTTCAACGGAAGCACAATGCAAAGGGTTGTAACTTAGTGCCTTATTATAATAAAAAACAGCCTGTTCCACATCACCTTTTTGCTCAAATTGCTGAGCCTTCTGAAAAAACAAGTCATCTAGATGACTGTTGTTCTGTGCTATAAATTCTTTCAACAAATTCAAATGTTGATATAAATTGCTCAAACGCTGTTGATAATCACCTGCTGATAATCCTGATGCTAAAAGCAAACTATCAAAATTTTGGTGGGCAATTTTTTGTATATTTTTTTCTATATCATTCAATGTAAATGTATAAAGTGGAAATCTATCGATAAAAGTCGTATCAATTTTATCCAAATCCGTATGATATTTTTGAAACAAACTATCACAAAGATAAAACCTGTCAATCTGCATTTTTTTTTGCCGCATTTTTTGCAAGGCAAGTGTATCAAAACCTAATTTTAAGTCTAAAATAATGGGTTGTATTTGCTTAACATCATTAACAACAACAAAAAATGTATCCAATAACAGAAAGTTTTTTCTCGGCAAATCTACATCAACAATATAAGTCTTATAAATTTCATTTTCAATATCAAACCGAACAGAACAACCTATTTTGTCGCAAAAAATAGCATCTGTAATCAAAAAATTGCGATAACGAACCATACAATCATTTTTGGACTTTTCCGCAATCAACCTAAAATAAATGGTATCGTTTGAGACTTGCAATTGCGATTCAAAGGTAATTATGTATTTAAAAAATAATTTTTCAATCGTTAAATCCTTTTCAGGAAAAACTTTTTGTATGGGAATATCTTTTATATCAAAATAATACGTTAATTCTTTAACGTATTGTGTCTCCTTTTTCTGTCCATAAACAACCTGATTAACAGAAATATAAATCAACAAAAAACATAAAATACATTTTATCTTTTGCATAAGACAAAAATAAACAATTTCTATATATTGATTGATATAATAAAAAGACGCTAATTAACAAGAGAATGTTAATCTTACTTTGTCTGACGAGAATATGGTACGGCATCCAAAGGACAAAACTCCCCTTTTTGATATTTGTAATATCCAGCAATACCAATCATAGCTGCATTATCAGTACTTAATTTCAATGAAGGAATATGAACGGTCCAACCATATCTTTGTCCAGTTTCTTTGAGTGTTTGTTGCAAACAACTATTGGCAGAAACACCACCGGCAATGGCTATTTCTTTTATTTTCAAATCTTTTGCCGCTAAAACTAATTTTTTCATCAACGAATTGATAATTTCATATTGAATAGAGGCACACAAATCGTTGAGATGTTTTTGTGCAAAATCAGCATCTTCTTTCAACCTATCTCTAAGAAAATATAAGAATGAGGTTTTTAACCCACTAAAACTATAATTATATCCTTGCAAATGTGCCTGACTGAATGAAAAAGCACGCGGATTGCCTTCTTTTGCCAGTTTGTCCACCATAGGTCCACCGGGGTATGGCAAATCAAGAATTTTTGCTACCTTGTCAAAAGCCTCGCCTGCGGCATCGTCAATGGTAGTACCAATGATTTCCATGTCAAAATAATCGTTCACTTTCACAATTTGCGTATGACCGCCTGAAACACACAAACAAAGAAACGGGAACTTTGGACTTGGCGTATCTTTATAAATAAAATGAGACAGAATATGCCCTTGTAGGTGATCCACCTCCACCAGTGGTATTTGCAACGCATACGCAAATGCTTTGGCAAAAGAAACACCTACCAACAAAGAACCCAACAATCCTGGACCTCGCGTAAAAGCAATGGCAGAAAGATATTTGGGTGAAATTTTTGCATCGGCAAGTGCTTTGCTGACAACAGGTATAATATTCTGCTGATGTGCTCTTGAGGCTAGTTCAGGAACAACGCCACCGTATTGAGCATGCACATCTTGATTGGCTATAACATTAGACAACAAAACATTATCTTTCAATACTGCCGCCGATGTGTCATCACATGAAGATTCTATGGCCAAAATATAAACACCCATAATTGTTGATTCTTTATAAATGCTAACAAAAATACAAATTTACTATTTTATTTTACGCAGTTAACTATTTTTGATCGCTTTTCTGTTAAAAATAAAATACAGCCACAAAAGTGACTGTATTTTCAACAAAACCTTATATTTTAGAATATTTATTTTTTACCTTTCTTTGCTTTGTTTTCATTGTTTTCCAATTTTGCCATTTCTTTTTTTGAGCAGTCATAAACAATTGGAGTAGCAACAAATATTGAAGAATATGTACCGACTATAATACCTATCAACAAAGCGAAAACAAATCCGCGTATTACCTCTCCACCCAACAAGAAGATAGCTAACAATACAACAAATGTTGTTCCTGATGTATTGATAGTTCTGCCTAAAGTGGAATTCAAAGCGGCATTCATATTTTCCATGAGATTACGTTTGGGATACAATGTCCTATATTCTCTCAATCTGTCAAAAATAACCACATTATCATTGATTGAATAACCAATAATTGTCAATATGGCAGCAATGAATGATTGGTCAATTTCCATTGAGAACGGCAATATACCATAAAATAAGGAGAATACTCCGATAACAAGCAACGAGTCATGAATTAAGGATACTATACCACCCAAACCGAATTGCCATTTGCGGAAACGTAACGCAATGTAGGCAAAAATAACTATCAAAGAGAACAATATAGCCCAAATTGCTCCTCTGAGAATATCTCTTGAAACCGTTGCACCTACTTTTTGCGAACTAATCAAACCCACACTTTGGTTCTGTACACTAAAATCTTCTTTTGTTACATTCGCATTAAAGTATCCTTTTAAGCCATTATACAAATGACATTCTGCCAAAGAATCCACTTCGGTATTATCTTCATTAACTCTCCATTTGGTAGTAATAATCACCTGATTATCTGACCCAAAGGTCTTTACTTCCGGTGCAATTCCATCAAATTCTGCAGCAAGCGACTCACGAAGTTCTATTGTTTTAACAGGTTTGTCAAAACGAACGGTATAACTGCGTCCACCTGCAAAATCAATACCGAAATCCAAACCTCTAATTATCAAAGAGCCTATGCCTACTAATATAATAACACTGGATATAATATAGAATATTTGTCTTTTCCCAATAAAATTAAAATGCAAATTGGTAAAGGCATTTTCGGTAATTTTATTTGCAAAATTGATATTCCAATTTTTATCTAACATCCAATTGAATATCAAACGAGAGATAAATATTGCGGTAAATAATGAAGTAAGAATACCGATTACCAAAGTGGTAGCAAAACCTTGTACAGGACCCGAACCGAAAACATAAAGAACAATACCTGTAATAATAGTAGTAATGTTTCCGTCCAATATGGCGGAATATGCTGCCTTGTAACCATCAGTTATTGCCATACGAACAGACTTGCCTGCCCTCAACTCTTCTTTGATACGTTCATATATAATTACATTCGCATCAACCGCCATACCTAAAGTAAGCACAAGACCAGCAATACCTGGCAAAGTTAATACGGCTCCCAATGATGCTAATGTTCCAAAAATAAACAACACATTCACCAACAAAGCGATGCTTGATACAATACCAGCTTTGTTGTAGAAGAATATCATATAAAGCAATACCAACGAGAATGCTATTAAGAATGAAATAAGTGAAGAATCGATGGATTCTTTACCCAAAGTAGGTCCGACTATTTCTTCGGAAACGATAACCGCTGGCGCAGACAATTTTCCTGCTTTTAACAAATTGGCCAAGTCTTTAGCTTCTTCCAAAGTAAAACCTCCAGAGATAGAAGAACGTCCATTAGGAATAACTGAATTGACTCTTGGATAAGAATATACTAAATTGTCCAAAACAATGGCAATGCAACTGCCAATATTTTCTTCTGTAATTTTTTTCCATTTTTTCGCACCTTCTTGGTTCATAGACATGGAAATCTCATTACCCGATTGCTCATTAAAGTCTTGTTTTGCATCGGTAACAACTTTACCATCTAATATTGCACCTGATTCCCCAACGGCTTTCAAGGCTATTAATTGATGAACCGAAGATTTGTCTTTGCCGGTTTTGGCATGCCAACATAATCTTAAATCTTGTGGTAAAATACTTTTTACCACATCTAAATTAAGCATTCTGTTTATTTCAGCAGTATCGCTTTCAAAAGCCATACCAAATAAAGGACCATATTTTCCGTTTTCATCAGGTTGTACATTTGTCGGATTCAATCTTGCTGTAAAGGGATATTTGGCAAGCACTTCTTCTTTTGTCATACTTGAAGGTTCCCCTGCAACAAGTTCAGATTCTTCCACCTGAGGCAAACCTAATGAATCTTCCGTATTTTCCACATTTTCTGCAAGGGTTTCTGTTGCGGCATTTTCGGGTTCTACTTCTGTATTATCTTCTGCCAATACCGTAGTATCAACAATTTCTGTTGCAGAATTATACGCTTTTACTCTTTCATCAATTTCGTTGTACAAATGAGCGATTTCAGAAATATCATAAGTTTTCCAAAATTCCAAATTTGCAGTACCTTGCAACAAACGACGCACACGTTCTGGTTCTTTCACACCGGGCAATTCTATCATAATTCTGCCCGTTTGAGCCATACGTTGAATGTTGGGTTGAGCCACACCAAAACGATCTATACGGGTACGCAATACCATAAATGTATTTTCTAATGCTGCATCAGTTTCTTCACGTATTGCTTTAATAACATCTTCGTTGGAAGGATTGGTTGTATTTACACTCAATTTTCTGAAAATAGTGGATAATTTAGCGTTAGCAGGAGCCACTTCTTTGAAAGATTGGTCAAACAAAGTAACAAAATCCGTTTGAGAGGTTCTTTGTTTGGTTTCCGCCAGATTCATGGCTTTAACAAACAAGGAGTCCTTGGCACCATTTCCAGCCAAAGTTCTAATAATGTCTGGAACGGAAACTTCTAACATAACGTTCATACCACCTTTCAAATCAAGACCTAAATTGACCTCTAATTCTTTACATTCTTTATAGGTCTTTTTTGAAATACCAATGTTGTAAATAACAGAGTCGGCCATTTTGGCAAGATATTCGTTTTCTCTGGCTTTGAAAGAAGAATCCAACAAATAACTTTCGGCAAAGGTATTGCCTGCCGCTTGTTCTCTTAAAAGTTCTTTGCTCGGGTCATTCTGAGCATACTCTTTTGCTTTTTTTTCAACCTGACTTGTGCAATAGGTAAATGATAGTGAATAAATGCACACTAATGCAAAAGTTACAGCAAAAAATAAGATAAATCCTTTGTTTCGCATTGTTTTCTATTTAATAATTAACACTTTATATATATTATACTCTTTTTTATCAGAAATGCAAATATAGCAGAAATTATTGAATTTCTTTAACTCTTGCCTGATTTTTTTTCTATTTACTCCCCTATTTCTTTTATCAACCTGTTTATCAATTCTTTAATTCTCTTATCATGAATTTGATACGGCAAATGTCGCTTGTCAGCATAGATAAATATTGCATGTAAGGAAAATTCTTTGTTTTGTATGTAATCAAATAAGGGTTGTTTATTTTTACGATAGGTTTCCCTAATCAAACGTTTCTCTCTATTTCTATCAACAGCATGCTTGAATTTCCTTTTGCTTACAACTATGGCAACTTGAATATCAACATCTTGTTTTTTTACCTTTACATATTTGCATATCAACGGATATACAAACAAGGTTTGCCCATTAGTCAATAAATATTGAATATCCGAGCGGCTACAAAGTTTTTGTGATTTTGGAAACGTTTGGTCGTTTGCCATTTTATCAACGTTTACGATTGGTATTTTGCAAAAATTTTTCCAATGCCATAAATATAGAAGGAGTTTCCGGTTGCGGTGCCCATATTTCCACATTAAGCCCACCCTCTTGGGCTGCTGTTAAAACTTTCAAACCTGAAACCGCAAAAATAGTATTATCTTGCTGATAGGCAGGAAAACTTTGAAACAACGATTGTACTCCATACGGACTGAACAAAACAATCATGTCATAATCATTAATATGAACAGACTGAGACATATCAGGAAATACTATTTTGAACATCTCGGCTTTAGTATAATTGATATTAGGAATTGAATCAATCAACTTCAACAATTCATTCAAACTTGAATCCGTAGGACAAGGCACTAAAAAATTATCCGTTTCCGCATATTTGGCAACTTCTTTAACCAAGGCTTGTACAGTACCATCTTCGGCAAAAAATATCTTACGCTTGCGATAAACCGTATATTTTTGAAGATAATTGGCAGTAGCAGGATTGGAACAGAAAAATTTTAAAGTAATCGGCAACTTTATTTTGCTTTCTTCTACTATTCTAAAAAAATGATCAACCGCATTTTTATTGGTAATAATAATGGCAGAATAATCCAAAATATTTACCTTTGATTTTTGAAATTCTTTCAAAGGCAATCCTTCTACTTGAAAAAATTTATAAAAATCAATTTTCACCCCGTATTTTTTCATCAAATCAGCATACGGAGTCTTTTCTAAATTTGCCGGGGCATTTTGTGAAAATAGAATTTTTTTAATCTTCACAATTATTTTTTCTCCTTATATTTTTACAACTTTTTACTTAACTAAAAATCTGCTTATCAAAAATTTTACCAAGACTGCCAATGGTAAAATTTCAATGCTGCAAAGATACAAAAAAAATTCATGCCATGCTACCTTTTTTCTAAAAATCGTCCATGCTTGCACTAACTTCAAAAGATATAAACCTATCATTATCAAAAGAATAGGTATTAACCAATAAATAGAAGGATAGCAATAGCCCACAAACAAAAACGGTAAAATAAATATAGATGTCAGAAATCTAAAATAATTATTCAAATCTTTGTACTGACCGATTTCCGAATATAATGCAAATAACAAGCCTGACACATCAATAGCAATAACATGCATAAAAAAATAAAGTATTGTCAAAAGAAATATTTGTGCATAAATCTTAAATGAAAACGGAATAACAAACTTAAACTGCACACTGTAACAAACAAACAAAACTGCCACAACAAGTATGCACACATATACCAAAAACCAAAATAAAACCAAGCCAAAACCGGTAAAACTATTTTTCCTTTTAATAAAATAATCCATTCTAATAAAACTCTTTGAACCTAAAAAAAGTTTTAAAATAGCAATACACAATACCACCAAACAAGTAAAAACAAAAAACCATTCAAAAGGTACATCTTGTTTGGGAAGTACATTTATATGATGTATGCCCTGCGAAAAAAACGAAAAACTATCAACAGATGTTTTCTGCAAGGTAGACAATGAATCTGGTTTTTGATAAAAATCATACAACATATTGTCAACAAAACTATGATTGGCAACATGTACAGACAAAGTATCCCTGAAAGGTATCTGTGTAAAAGTAAATAAACTATCTGGCATCATATCAAAAACTAAACTGAATTTGCCTCATATTAATGACGGGATTTATTGTTTCTCGCATTGATAACATCTCTAATTGTGGATGCCAATTCAAACTTTTCTTCCGCTACAGCCCGTTCCAACAATTCCTCTAGTTGAGCTATAGACTCATACTTCAACAACTTTTCTATTGAAGGAAACTGAGGAGTATCAAAATCTAAATCCGAAACAATATCTTCAAAGTATCCATTATTAGAAGTATATTCATCTTCTTCTGAATACAACAGTTTTTCTAATTCTTTGGTCGGGAACCCTATTTTTTGAATAATTTTTTCTTCCACAAAAATAGGAGCGTTTGTTCTGATTGCCAAAAGCAGAGCATCAACCGCACTCGCATCAAATTCAAGTTCTTGCTCATTTTGCATACAATAAATAGTAGTATAGAAAATACCATTTCGCACATCTCGGAGATATACTTCTTGCAGCTCTACATCAAGTCGTTGGAGTATATCCAACATCAAATCATGTGTTTGAGGGCAATTAGATGTTTGGTCTAGATACACTTTCTTAAAAGCATCTGCATTTTGTTCTGCCACCGCAACAAGAAAAGCCTTGTTGTTGTCTTGAGTCACCAAAGTCAATACATAAGCAGAGCCTGTCATCCCTTCTGCAATAGAATGTATGTTAACCGGTATTTTTTTCATCTAATCCTTTTTTAAAAGTTTGTTTGCAAAGGTATAATTTTTATTGAACAAAATGCTATTTTTGCAAATCTAAAATAATAACTATGGTTCCGGTTACCAAGATAGACATTCCATCGTCAAAAAGCATTACCAATCGTTTGCTGATTCTACAACAATACAAAAATTATCATATAAAAATTAACAATATATCCGTCTCTGCCGATAGCATATTGTTACAAAAGTGTTTGTTACAAATATCACAACCGACCTCTTCTCCTTTCGTTTTCGTAGATAATTGTGGAACAGCATTCCGTTTTTTATGTGCTTATCTCTCCTTTAGAACGGGAGAATGGATTCTTGATGGTTCTCCACGCTTGCGACAACGTCCCATTGCACCTTTAGTAGAGGCTATCAACAATGCCGGCGGAGAAATCTACTATATGGAAAAAATTGGTTTTGCTCCATTGAAAATTATCGGAAAACAATGGCACACAAATTCATTTACTATTGATTCCGCCATGAGCAGCCAATTTGTCAGTGCTCTTATGCTTTGCTTGCCTTTTAATGCTTGCAATGCCCGTATCGTTTTTGACAAACGCATTCCATCTTTTCAATACATCAATCTTAGTCTAAAACTTATGTCCCACATTGGACTAAACATTCAATATCACGATGGAGCAATTCACTACCAACACAGCAACAAATTAATACAAACACACATTAATGTTGAAGCAGATTGGTCTTCGGCGGCATTTTGGTATTTATACGTAGCCTTAACTAATAAACCTTTGTTTATTAACAAACTAACAAAATCAGACATACAACCAGATGCTCAAATGGTTCCGGTTATGAAAGACTTAGGCGTTACCACTACCTTCAACAATCAAGGGGTTTTGATAGAAAAGACAAAATCGATACCACAAAATATAGAAATAGATTGCATAAACAACCCCGATTGGGTTCCCGTATTGGTTACCTTATGCGTTGGAGAACAAACCCAAGCACGTCTTTTTAATACAAAAAATCTGCAATTTAAAGAAAGTAATCGTATTGAGGTACTACAAAAAGAATTGGCACCTTTTGCCACTTTGACTTGGAAAAATGACTATTTAACTATAAAACCCCATACTAAAACATTTCCCCATCAACATTTTTTCCATTCTTATTCCGATCATCGTATTGTTATGGCTTTGGCTATGTTAAAGCACCAAATTCCGCACATAGAATTTGATGATAAACAGTGTGTAAAAAAATCTTATCCCGATTTCTGGAAATACTACAATCAATTAACATGGTAAGTATAAAACAAAAAAAGAAAGTCAATTGAACCAATTGACTTTCAACAAAACTCAAACCCCATGTGTTCCAGCTGGGATTCGAACCCAGGACCCCATCCTTAAAAGGGATGTGCTCTACCTGCTGAGCTACTGAAACGACCTTTCTGTAGGTTTGCAAAGGTATAACTTTTTTCAATATAAAACACCTTTTTGCAAAAAAATATTTTTATTTCTTCTATATCACTGATTATCAATCTGAAATTTTATACCTCGGATGAAAAGATTGCAACGTTTCCATTAAAAATGATTTATCTATATGCGTATAAATTTCAGTTGTTGTGATGGAACTATGTCCTAACATGGCTTGAATAGACGGCAAATCAGCCCCACCATACAGCAAATGGGTCGCAAAGCTATGTCTAAGCGTATGAGGACTTATTGCTTTTTGTACACCAGCATCAGCTGCAGCCTTCTTGACAATATTAAATATCCACATTCGAGACAAATGCTTACCTCGCTGATTTAAAAACACATACGATTCTTCTTGTGGAGGAATACGCAAAAATGAACGATAATCTTGTATATACTTCTGAAACTTTGCTTTAGCATAAATATTGATAGGTATTAATCGTTCCTTATTCCCCTTCCCTTTGACAATAATATAATCTTCTTCCAAATGAAGATTTTCCATCTGAAGATTGACAAGTTCACTTACCCGTAAGCCACATGAATAAAGAAATTCCAAAATACACACATCTCTTGCACCGACAGACAAACCCTTTGTCGCATCACCAACCACAATACTGTTTTCCATGGCCTCAATTTCTTCAAAAGATAATACTTGTGGTATTTTTCTTCCTATCTTGGGACTTTCTGTCAAACCTAAAGGATTGGTATCTGTTATATTGACATATATCAAATATTTATAAAAGGCATTGATACTTGAACGATAACGAACCTGCGAGATAAGTTGTATTTGTTTAGCCTCGGACAAATAAACAAAAAAATCATTAAGACTATCTCTATCAATATTATCTGGTAACAAATTGTGTTTTTCTATCATATAATCGGCAAGTACATTAATATCCGTTATATATGCAGCAATAGAATTCTTAGACAATGATTTGTCTATTTTTAAATACTGTTCAAACCCATGCAAGGCCGTTTGCCATTTTTTTATAACTTCTTCTTTATTCAAAGTATAAAAATTAAAATCCGATAATCGTCAATTCCGTTCTTCTGTTTTTGGCACGTCCGTCTTCCGTATCATTAGTGGCAATAGGTTTTTCAAAACCATACCCTCTAAAAGACAAACGTGTCGAAGCGATGTCTGCTTTTATCAAATAATCATAAACAGCCTTGGCTCTATTGGTTGACAATTTTATATTATACTCCTGACTACCAACATTATCTGTATGGCCACCGATTTCCACATGCATTTGGGGATTTTCTCGCAACAATTTCACAATACGATTCAATTCCATTAAAGATTCTTTTTTCAAATCAGACTTATCCGTATCAAAAAATATGTTTTCCAAGACAATACTTTCCCCCACCTCAATTCTTTTAAGAGGAATATCCTTTTCAATAGGTTCTATCTGAGAAGAAACACCCTTTAATTCAATGGTCTCGGAATAGAACAAATATTTATCATTTATCGCCGTAAAAGCATAATGTTTGTCTGTCGGAATACAAACGACAAACTCTCCCGTATGTGGGTCAGATGTTGATTTTACTATCACTTGCTGCGTTTCCAAATCCGTCAATTCAAACATTGCAGCAAGAGGTCTTTCATCTTGAGCATCAAACACCTTTCCTTTAAAATAAGTAACGGGACTTGGACGCAGATGTGCTGGCAGGTCAAAATAATATAAATCCAAACCGCCAAAGCCGTCTTTTTTGTCGGAAGCATAATAGGCTTTATTGCCTTGTGCATTAACAACCAAACTAAAATCTTCAACATAAGTATTGATAGGATACCCCAAATTGAGCGGTTGCGACCAAGAACCATCGGTCTTCAAAACAGACATAAAAATATCAGCATCTCCCATTCCCTTATGCCCCTTTGAAGCAAAATACATTGTTTTACCATCGGGGTGAATAAACACTGAAATTTCATCATCTGGCGTATTTATTTCTTTGCCCAAATTTATCGGTTCAGAAAAAACACCTTCTTCTACCATAGTGGTTTTCCATATATCTTTCTTGCCTTCTCCTCCCGGTCGATTGCTAATGAAATATATCGTTTTTCCATCTGCAGAAAAAGATGGTTGAGATTCCCAAAATTTGGTATTCAAAGGTTTGCCACAATTTATAGGTTTTGACCACGTGTTTCCGACTCGTTTTGACCAATATAAATCACAACTTCCAAATCCTTCATCACGATTACAAGCCGTATAAATCATGTATTTTCCGTCTGGAGATATACATTGTCCACCTTCATTGAAATGGGTATTAATATTGGACAAATACTCTCTTTTTGTCCAATTGCCATTATCGTCTATCGTAGAGGCATACAAATCTTCTTCTGTAACACACTGAAAACAAATAGTATATTTATCCTTGGGTCGCATTACCGTAAAAATAAGCATAGATTCATCTGCAGTAATGGCAGGCAAATATTCGTCCCAAGAAGAATTGATATTTTCTCCCATATTTATCAAATTTATATGGAGTGGATTTTGCATTTGTTCATACCGCCAACGGCACAATTCCAAATCATTTTTCAATTCAGAAGATATGCTATTTGGCGTAGGATGCAAATTGATATATGCTTCAAAATATCTAATTGCAGTATCAGGAAAACCACATTCCATATATTGATAAGCAGCACCATAATAACTTTTATAATTTTTGGGGTCCAATTCTATGATTTTGGAATAATAATAACACGATTTTTCTTTTCGATGCAATATTGAGGTAACATCTGCCGCCAATTGATAGGCTTCTATACATTTATTGTCAGCATTAATGGCTTTTTCGGCATATATCAATGATCTTTCCAAATCTTTGGTTTTCATAGCCTTGTATGCCGCCTTAAAGTTTTTTATGGCAGTTTTGTTTTGGGTAGAGGTAATAGTTTGCGCCTTAATTTGCCCCAAAACCAATAGTAAAAATAAACTTATAAGAAAAATCTTGTTGTTCTTATTTTGAAACATTATCGTTGTATTATAAATTTTAACATCTGAACCCCTTGCACAGAAGTGATACGGACAAAATAAATACCATTTGCAAACGATTGAAGAGAAACACTCACATTTCCATTATTGCCAACACCTTGTAATAGTTTTTGTGCATTTATATTGTACATTTCATATTCAAACTCTTGCTCTTGAGAAGAAATATTGACCATATCTTTTGCCGGATTGGGATAAAGGGAACAAAAACTTACCCTATTATTATCTTGCGGTTCTGCGATAGATGTTCCAAATGGATCGTATCCGTCAATCACAAGTTTTCCAGTTTTATCAGGGTCCAACCAAACATCTAATCGTTTATTACTATATCCGCTATTGTTATTTGTCCAAGAATAGGCTATTCTCCCATAATAATCTGCTCCACTTGTATAGGAACAACTTGCCGTGCCGCCTTCCAATTGTCCAACTACACGTTTACTTGAATTGAACAAGGCCGATCCGGATGAACCGCCTTCTGTTGTTCCTTGTGTCCAAACCAATTCCCAATGGGTACTATCCGGAAAATCCGGATTGTCTTCCACATATTTAGCATATTTTAACCTTGAAGTGGTTATTGATATTTTTTTCAAATCTCCATTCGGATGATGTATGCCCGCCGCACTCTTATGTTGGACAGCAGAAGCATCCCACCCTGCATAATAAGGTATCATTTCTTGAGTTGGCGTATCATTCAGTAGCAGCAGACAAAAATCGGAATAGACATCTCTCGCCAACAAGGTACTGCCATTGATGGAATAGGTCTGTTTTTCATTTCTGCCCTCACAATCTGCCGATTCATAATTAAAAACAAAAACAAACCGATTTACAATACTGGCATAACTTATACAATGGTTGGCAGTTAAAAAAAACGGACTCCCGTCTTGACGAACATTATTGAGTAGTGTACCTGAACAATAAGCATAACTTCCATTCAGAATCAAGGCAAC
The DNA here is from genome assembly GCA_905233585.1 of uncultured Bacteroidales bacterium. Lineage (GTDB taxonomy): Bacteria > Bacteroidota > Bacteroidia > Bacteroidales > WCHB1-69 > UBA1205. The sequence goes on along the minus strand of CAJOFD010000010.1, from coordinate 17,331 downwards.
TGCCCGTTTTATATTTTGATAATCAGCACCTGCTGAACAATTGATGTTTATATTGCAACTACCCGAACTTCCATAAGTACCTCTCTTACCAAACAAATCCTTATAAGCATGTACAACCGTTGTCAATCTTATCTTTGACAAATCCTTATCCATATTTGATTCATAATACTCTAAAACTATTTCATCGCTTGGATACAAGGCAGTAGAAAAAATACCGCTTGATTGATTATTTTTATGGGTAAAAGCACCTGTAACATACGATTTATCAGCCGTATATATAAACAATTTGGAATGTTCCGGAATAAAAAACTCATCAAAAATCAAATTCAAAGACAAAGCATCGGTTGATTTTACTTTCAAACGCCAAAGTCTATCGCCATTTTCAAGCATTTCCCACATACCGCTATTTTCCAAAGAAAAATCAACAGGCACCTCCACTCCAAACTGATAACCTGTCTTATGATTATCCGAAGAAACATTCATTTCGTTCTCCAACAATTGTTGATTATCCATTCGAGGCAAATACATTGTCGGAACATCACTATATGCCAAATTGGATTTACGAAAACTATATGGTATTCCACCATGTCCAATTTGTCCAAAACAAAAAACACCCAAATTGAAACACAAGAAACACAAAAGAATATTGCTTTTCATTTCAATTAATCGTTATCATTAAACAATTATGCAAAGGTATGCAAAAAAACAATACTATAACAAAGAAAATCGTTTATCGGCTCCCCACATTAATTTTTCGCTAATTGTTTTATAAAAATTTTGACATTCAAAATTTATCACATCTATTGAAAAATCCGCTTTTTCTATAATAATAGTAGCATTATCAGAAACTTTTTGCGTATCTGAATCTTTTGACAATAAAAATTCATGAGTTCTGCTTTTGACACAAATTTCCAATGTCGTTGCCGGTACAATTATAGGTCTGACCGTCAAAGCGTGTGAAGCGATTGGGGCAATCAAAAAAACTTCTAATGTCGGATGTACAATTGGACCACCACAACTTAAAGAATAAGCTGTTGAACCGGTTGGTGTAGAAACAATCAATCCATCACCCCAATATGTATTCAAATGTTTTCCATCAACTTTTACATCAACGACAATCATATCAGAATCATCTGTACGATGGAAACACATATCGTTTAAGGCAAATATTGCAACTTCACCAAAAGTTTCAGCAAGGGAAACAGATTTAAGCAACATGCGTTTTTCCAAACTATAATTCTTGTTTTTCAAGGATTGAAAAATAAAAGGAATATCTTTGATTTGCAAATTAGACAAAAAACCCAATCTTCCCATATTGATACCTATTATAGGAATATGTTTTTTTTCAATAAAATTAACCGCCCTTAAAAATGTTCCGTCTCCACCTATACTAATTAGGAAATCAGCATCTTCTACATCTTTTATGGAATCGATAAGAACAATTTTTTTGTGTATAAAATCTTGACTGAAAAAATCGGCAAAAAAAGAACGATAAACGAATATTTTTTCTACATATAAACAACAACTGTCAATAATTGTTTCTATAGCAGAACTTGTCATTTGTTCTGTTTTTTTTCCATAAATTATAATCTTCATATTCAATCGTTTGTTGATACAAGTTGTAAAACAATATCAGGAACGACAACCTTATCCGTCCCCTTAGTCGTAAAAACAGAACTACAACCCTCGTAAATAGCGGAGTCCAATACTATTTTCCCCTTTAATCTCCAAGTACCTTTGGTGGTATTATCGAACAAAAAACAACCGTTGCTGTCACACGAAGTGGCTATTATGTTTATAGTATCTTCTTTTTGAACAACTTGTTTATACACAATAGCATTAGGGGCTTTGTATAAATTTTTTTCTTGTTCGTATAAAACAGAGCCTTCAATAGTACTATTGTATTTATCACAAGCAACCAACAACAATAATAATATCCCTATAATAAATTTATCTTTCATTGTATTTGCAAAAGTATATAAAAATATTGAACAAGTTGAGTATTGAATTATATTTATTTGAATATTAGACGAAAAAAATTTTTTATTTATTTTTTCGTTTGTTAGATTTTTTTTTCTACCTTTGCAAAAATTTTAAGTAAATTATTTAATTTTTAAGAAAAAATGAAAAAATTATTTGCAGTATTAGTCGTTTCAGGTTTAGTATTTGTAGCCTGTGGTCCAAGTGCAGAAGAACAAGCAGCAGAAGAACAAAGAATCGCTGACTCTATTGCACAAGTAGAAGAACAACAAAGAATCCAAGATTCTTTAGCCGCTGAATTGGCAAAAGCACAAGAAGCAGCCGCTCAAGCAGAAGCAGAAAAAGCAGCCGCTGAAGAAAATGCAGCAACCGCTGTTAAACAAGCAGCCAAAGCTACAAAGAAAGCCGCTACAACTGTTAAAAAAGAAGCTGAAACCGCAGCTACAGAAGTTGAAGCACGTGCCGCTTCTTTCAAAAAAGCAAAACAAAACAACTAATTCGGTTGAATTGCTAAAACAAAAAAATGCTGTCTAAATAGACAGCATTTTTTATTTTAGGTGAACATTATTTCAACAAATCATTCCAAATGACCCCTTTGGTAATATCAATATTTCCCACTTCACATTGACTCGCATTGTCCACGTGCTTGATATGATGTCCCAAATCAAGTAAAAATTCGGGAGCACGTTTGATGCCTTCGCCCATATTCACCAAAACTGTTTGTCCTGACCGGATACGCTTATTTACAATAGCATCTATCAATCCTAAGAAACATACTGCAGAAGCCGGACCAATATGAGTTTTCTGTTCTATTGCCACCACTCTTGCCATAGCCTCCACTTTATCTTCAGCAACACGAATGAAATCGCCATTGCATTTCTGCATCAACTTAGCAACGATAGGATATGTACCGGGATTGCCTGTACCGAGAATTGATATTTTTGTCTGCGGATTTTTTATGACAGGATAATCATTTTGAAAACCTTCAGGAAAATTTTGTTGTTTAGCCTTTTCCCAAGCCTGCACCATCGGGTCGCATTTGTCAGTCTGCACAAGCAGCATTTTAGGCAAACAAATATCTCTATATGCCGAAAGTTCTCTTACCGCTTTGTCCAAAGCCAAAGGTCCCGTACCGCCGCTAATAGCCTGAACATATACATCAGGCATTTTTTTCAGCATTCTCAACCATTCAAATACCATAGTACGTTTGGACTCTACGCGTATAGGGTCAATATTGCCCGCAGAAATAGGCACATGATATTGTGCAGCATAATCGGCAGCAACTTTTTTGGCATCAGAATAATCTCCTTTAACACAATAAACCTGTTGTCCATACGAAGAAATCTCCGCCATTGAAGCCGTTACGGCATTTTCGGGCATAAATATTGCAGCGGAAACATTTGCCTTGGCCAAATATTTTCCATAGGCCGTGGCAGTATTGCCTGTTGAGGCTATACAATAATGTTTAAGACCTATTTCCGAAAAAACACTCGCCGCCATACTTGCCGCAATATCTTTAAATGTATTGGTTCCACCGTTCAAGTCATTGCGATAAACATAGATTTCACAATTGATACCGTTTTTTTCGGCAAATTGTTCCAACCATGTCCATCTTTCCAATGGAATTGCACCTTCTTGAAAAGAAACAATATTTTTTTTGTCATATAAGGGCAAGAAATCGAAATAATGCCAAAAACTTTGAGGTTGTCCCACAAACAATTGTTCCAACTTCGCATAATCGGCACTGTATTCTATTTCAGCATGTTTGCTATTGCATTGCGGACAACACTGATTTTGGGCAAACCATGCGGCAAAATCTTTTGTGATGTGTCCGCACTTAAGGCAACGCAACTGATATTTATTGGCAGAATCCATATAAATTATTTGAAACTGATACGTTTATTGTTTATTTGATCAAGCGGATATATTCCCTTATCCAATTTTTCACGCACTTCTTTAAACACGCTGACAGTGCGTTCAACATCTTCCAAAGTATGAACGGCCGTTGGTATCAACCGTAATTCTATCGTCCCTTTCGGCACAACAGGATAAAGCACCATAGAGCAGAATATACCGTAGTTTTCACGCAAATCCACTACCAAATGTGTGGCTTGGGCAACAGTACCACTCAAAAATACCGGAGTTACATTGGCTTCTGTCTTACCGATATTGAAACCGTTCTCGCGCAAACCTTTCTGCAAGGCACGGGTAATAGTCCACAATTTTTCTCTTATTTCAGGACGTGTTTGAATCATTTCCAAACGTTTCAGTGCCCCCATTACCATTGGCATCGGCAATGATTTTGCATATATTTGCGAACGCATATTAAAACGGAGATGGTCAACTATCTTGCGGTCTGAAGCGACAAAGGCACCTATGCCGGCCATACTTTTTGCAAATGTGGCAAAATGTATATCTATACCGTCTTCCACACCGAAATGTTCAGCGGTACCACTACCGCGTTTGCCCATTGTACCGAAACCATGAGCATCATCGATGATTAAACGGAAGTTGAACTCTTTTTTCAAAGCGACAATTTCGTCCAATTTGCCAAGTTCGCCCGACATGCCGAAAACACCTTCGGTAACAACCAACACGCCGCCATCTTGTTCTTCCGCAAATTTGGTGGCACGTTTCAATACTTGGCGCAAATCTTCCATATCGTTGTGTTTGAAAGAAAAACGGCGACCGATATGCAAGCGGACTCCATCATAGATACAAGCGTGAGATTCCGCATCATAAACCACCACATCTCTACGAGTAAGCAGGCAATCCAATATGGATACCATGGCTTGATAGCCGAAATTAACCAAATAACCTGCTTCTTTGCCTACAAAATCGGCTAATTTTTGTTCCAATTCTTTATGATATTTGGTATCTCCTGACATCATACGCGCCCCCATCGGATAAGCCATACCGTATTGTGCTGCGGCATCTGCATCGGCTTTTCTCACTTCAGGGTCATTGGCCAATCCCAAATAGTTGTTCAAACTCCAGCATAAAACCTCTTTGCCGTTGAATTTCATGTGAGGACCTATTTCGCCAACCAATTGCGGAAACATATAATAACCGTCTGCAAATTCCTGATATTGACCGAGTGGACCGGGAGTCCCCATTATTCTTTCAAATATATCTACCATAAAATATTAAATTTTAAAATTTACAATTAATATAATCTGCAAAAATAAAAAAAAAAAACATATCTTTTTCAATCATTGCAAAAAATATTGCAAAACAGTGCAAAAACATCTATTATCTTCAAACACCTTCCTATATATTTGATGTGGGTAGGCAGAACGGACATATCCGTATTTTGTAAGGACACATTGCATGTGTCCGATATATCAACCTTTCTTTGATAACCCCAAAGAAAGGTTTGCAAAGAAAAGGTCTTGCTGTAGAAACATTTTCTAAAAATGGGGAAACTTCTCGCTAAAACCGCAACACCATTATTTGTTTCATAGGTTTGGAATATTGGTATTGCAAAATTATTTTTCAAATATTAGTGTTTCTTAACTTGTCCTCCCATTTTTCCAGGCAGTTTTTTTACGCTCAAAGTTTCACATTTTTGTACGAAAATAACTCTAACCCGCATTTTTTGTTCTCATGTTTTTAATGTATGCTATCATAGGAAAAGAATAGCCATAGGTATTAAGGGTATTTTGTTGAAAGTGTTATAAAAACGGACGCACGCAGTGCGTCCTTACAATACCATTTCCCCAAAAATCCTCCCCTCTCCAAAGTGGAGAGGGGTCGGGGGTGAGGTCAAAAAAAATGAAAGGTAACAAAAAAAACGGCTGCCATAATATGACAGCCGTACAAAATATCATTCAAAATACACGGACACTTCGACAATATCATTGTCCGTAAAAACAAAGCGGAACAATGCACTCGCAAGGGTTCTGCAATTTTTGTTTTATTTCTCTATTTAATCGTATTGATATTTTGTTTATCTTTGCAGAAATTTAAATGGAAAGTTTATATGAATAGGTGTTTTGGCAGCAATAGGCATTGTAGCCGCTATACTTTTGTATTTTGTAGCCCAAAAATTCAAAGTTTATGAAGACCCGATGATTGCTGTAGTTGCGGAATTGTTACCGGGAGCCAATTGCGGCGGTTGCGGTTTTGCCGGCTGTAGAAACTTCGCCGAAAATATTGTCAAAAACAAAGGCTTGAACGGCAAAATGTGTCCCGCCGGCGGAGCACCTGTAAATGAACAAATCGCAAAATTGTTCGGCGGCGAAGTGGGTGTAGCCACTCCCAAAAGACTGGTTTTGCGTTGCAACGGTTCCTGTGAAAATGCATCGGCAAAAACGCAATACGATTCCATCACCTCCTGTGCTTTCGCCAATATGATAACAGCAGGCGAAAGTGCTTGTATGTATGGCTGTTTAGGTTGTGGAGACTGTACTAAAGCATGTAAATTCGGAGCCTTGCGCATCAACCCTGCCACGGGTTTGCCGGAAGTTGATGCGGAAAAATGCGTGGCTTGCGGTGCATGTGTAAATACTTGTCCCAGAAAATTGTTAGCCTTGGTTCCGATGACAGAACAAGGCATCGTTTGGGTGGCTTGTGCAAACAAAGAACGCGGTATTGATGCCAAGAAAAATTGTGCCGCTGCTTGTATCGGCTGTATGAAATGCGTGAAAAATTGCGAAAATGAAGCGATAAAAGTAACCGACAATTTGGCACAAATAAACGAAAAATGTATTGCCTGCCACAAATGTGAAGAAGGTTGCCCTGCCAAAGCAATACATTCTATAAATGCTTAAAATATAAAAGTTTTTTTCATATTAGCCAAAAACACGAATGTTTCATTCGTGTTTTTTTATGAGTACCTCTGTCGCTCCCCGTCCGTATTTTTGCATGGAAGCGTCAAAATAGTGCAGATTGGAATATTGCTTCAATATGACAATCAATTCATTTTTAAGAATGAAATTGCCAACGCCATGTATAAAAATTATGCGTTGATAATGTTCGGCAATAGCACTTTCTATGGCTTTAACAATCACCGATTTCTGTTTTTCGAGAATTTCCTCGCGTGTCCACGCAGAATGCTCCTCAACAAGGGCTTCTATATGCAAATCTATTTCGGCTTCCCTTTCTTTGGTTTGAAATTCTTCAATAAAAGCAGGTGGAGCAACAATTTGTTTTTGAACAACGGCATGTTCTTGCAAATTATCGTCTTTTTCGGATAAAATATTACTTTCCAATACAGTTGGAACCGCTATTTGCACCAACAGAGCACGTTCGGCAATAAAATTACACGCCATAAAAGAATTTTCTTTGAAAAAGCGTACAGGTTTCACATTAAATTTCTGACAAACAGGCTGATATATATTTTTATCCTGTTCACGGAAAAACATTATCTGCACATAACCTTGTAGAAAATTTTCCAAATCATCGCGTTTGATAGTGCTTATCAACATTTTTGTTTGAGGCAGCATATTGCCATAATCAATGTTCATATATTGATTATCTTGTTTTACCGTCAAAGTATATAAGACCTCAAAATTGGTATAATTAACAAGATACATATCAATATCATCTTTGAGCAACCACACTTGATCGTGAGGCACATAGGCAAGATAAATACCTGATGGTTTGGCATTTAAAGAAGATAATTTCGGCAAACGGGACGATTTTTCCATTTCTGCCCAATTATCTTCATTCGCTTCAGGTTCCGAAGTATTTTTTATATCTGCATTGACTTGGAAATCCTGATTAAAAACAGACTCCTTCAAATTTTGGCTTTGGGCAAACAGCAATTCAGAAACAAGCATTGGCAAAGTAAAATCATCTTCTGTAGCCACCTCCACCATAGTCGGAGAAATAATTTTTGTAACCACCCCCCCACCAATATCATTTAAAAATTTGACCTTATCTCCTATTTTAAATTTCATTTTTTCTAATTTTTTCTAATTTTTTCCAATAAATTATAAATATTGTCGATACGTTTCCTGTAAAACCAAACTTTCGTTTTCCCAAGACAATTCTTGAGAGGCTTGAATGGTATTATATTTGAATTTTTCCAACAAATTTCTGTTTTTCAGCAAATTATTCACGGCTTCGGCAATACATTCGGGAGTAACCTCTTGGAGAATAAATCCTATATTATAATACTGTATCAAACTGGCAACTTCAGTATTGGGACTTGATACAACAGGCACTCTTGCCCGAATGAAATCAAACAATTTGTTAGGCAAAGCATAACGATAGTTTATACAAATATCTTTTGTTAAAGAAAACCCCAAATCAGCCCACACCGTATAATTATACAAATCTTCAAAAGGCAAACGGTTCATAAACCTAACTTTGTCTGTTGTATTTTGTTTCACAACCATTTCCTTAAGTTTTCCGACTACATCACCCGAACCGATAACAAGCAATAAGGCATTATCTATCATTGACATAGCCTCCACCAATTCTTCTGCTCCCCGATGAATATTGATACCAGTACCTTGTAAAAGCAATATTGCCTTATTTTCAGGCAATCCCAATTCCGATTTTGTTTTTGCCCTATTATAAATGCGTTGAAAAGGAATATTTCTCATTACTTTTACATCTTTGTGATAAGTTTGCCTATAATGCTGCGCAATAGGTTCACAAACCGTAAAAGCATGATTTACTTTTGGAAAACAAAATTGTTCTATTTTTTTCCAAACCGCTTGTACTTTAGGACGATTGACCAATTCCGGTACTTCGGTAAAATATTCATGACTATCATACACAATGGGTTTATGTTTGAGTTTGCCGATAATAACATTAGGCAAGAGAACATCCAAATCGTTGGCATGAAAAATATCTGCACGATGAAACAAGAGAAAGAAAAACAATCTCACATTCATTTCGGCATAAAACAGTTTGCCCTTTTTAAACAAAAGGTGCAAACGTTTTGTTTTGTATCTCCGTTGTTCAAGTTTAGGTGATGTTTTGTAGCGTCTGCCCAGCAACAACACATCAAACCCCATATCAAAAAGAGTATTGCATACCTTATCCACCCGTTGGTCGGAGACCAAATCAGTGGTAACAGACATTAAGATTCGTTTTTTACAACTCACCTCTTCCGTGACAATTTTTGTATTTTTTTCCGCTACCGCATGGACAAGGTTCATTTCTCCCGACTTTCTTTTCCACTTTTATCGGTTGTGTCGGTTGAGGTGCCGATGTACGTCGGGCAGAAACTTCTTCTCGGGAAGTTTGTAATTTTTTGGCATCTGATTCCGGCAATTGTGCTTGTTTTACATTTTCGGCCGTTTTTATCGGAATAATCCCATTGTTCAAAAATGTAACTATTTCTTTATAAATATCGTTCAACATATTTGAGAATAGGTCGAAAGATTCGAATTTATAAATTACCAACGGGTCTTTCTGTTCGTATGTTGCATTTTGTACCGATTGCTTCAAGTCGTCCATGGCACGCAAATGTTCTTTCCAAGCATTGTCAATTACTGCCAAGGTAAGATTTTTTTCTATGGTCAAAGCCACTTCACGTGCACCATTATCGGAACAACGTTTCAAATTGGCAATAATCTGCAATGTTTTATTGCCATCTGTAACCGGAATAGCAATATTTTCAAAGCGTTGTCCTTGTTCTTGATAAACGCGTTTGATAATTGGCATTGCTTTTTCCGAAGTTGCCAAAACATGTTGTTTGTAATTGTTGTAGGTTGCAGCGTACAACGATTCTGCCAATTTTGCAGTTTTGTCCTGCATAAAACTATGTTCATCGGTTGGACATTCCATAGCAAAAGTAGAATTGACAGTAAATTTGTATTGGTCAAAATCCCTGTTATTTTGTCCTGTTTCAACAATATCGTAACAAGTGCTTTCAAACATTTCGGCAATATCAATAGCCAATTTTTCACCATTTAGGGCATTTCTTCTTTTCCGATAGATGGTTTCCCTTTGTTTGTTCATGACATCATCGTATTCCAAAAGACGTTTACGGATACCGAAATCGTTTTCCTCTACTTTTTTCTGTGCCCGTTCTATGGAATTGGTAATCATTTTATGTTGAATAACTTCTCCATCGGTAAAACCGAGTCTGTCCATCACTTTTGCAATTCTATCAGAACCGAACAAACGCATCAAATCATCTTCCAAAGACACAAAGAATTGAGAACTACCGGCATCACCTTGACGTCCGGCACGCCCTCTCAACTGTCTGTCCACACGGCGGGAGTTGTGCCGTTCGGTACCAATAATAGCCAATCCTCCCAATTCTCTGACACCGGGCGCCAATTTTATATCGGTACCACGACCAGCCATGTTGGTAGCAATAGTTACCGCACCCATACGACCTGCCTCGGCAACAATATCGGCCTCTTTTTTGTGATATTTGGCATTCAAAACATTGTGTTTTATTTTTCTTTGTGTCAATATCTTACTTATCAATTCTGAGGTTTCTACCGAGGTGGTACCCACTAAAACAGGACGACCTTCCTGATTTAAACGAAGAATTTCATCAACAATAGCACCATATTTTTCTCTTTTGGTTCTATAAACCAAATCTTCTTTATCTTCTCTGATAACAGGTTTGTTGGTTGGAATTGTTACCACATCCAATTTGTAAATATTCCAGAATTCACCTGCTTCTGTTTCTGCCGTACCTGTCATTCCCGCCAATTTTTTATACATACGGAAATAATTTTGCAAAGTAATGGTTGCATAAGTTTGCGTGGCGGCTTCCACTTTTACATTTTCTTTGGCTTCTATAGCCTGATGCAAACCATCGCTATACCGTCTGCCTTCCATTATACGGCCGGTTTGTTCATCTACAATTTTAACCTTGCCATCTATAATAACATATTCCACATCTTTTTCAAACATAGTATATGCTTTCAACAATTGGTTGATGGTATGAATACGTTCCGAAGCTACAGAAAAATTGCGGTAAATTTCGTTTTTGCGTTCTTGTTTTTCTTCGGGCGTAAGATTTTCTTTTTCCAATTCGGCTATTTCTGAACCTATATCGGGAATGATAAAGAATTTGGATTCTTCGGCATTGGAACTTACCAAATTGATACCTTTTTCTTTAATATCAACCGAATTCAGTTTTTCTTCTATCACAAAATACAATTCATCATCAATGATGTACATATTTTTGTTTTGTTCGGCCATATAAAAACTTTCTGTCTTGTTGAGCAGTTGTTTTATACCTGGTTCACTGAGATATTTAATCAAAGCCTTGGTTTTGGGCAAACCTCTATAAGCACGCAACAACAATTTTCCGCCTTCTTCCTCATTGCCTTCCGCTATCAATTTTCTAGCATCTGAAAGCAAAACATTTACCAATTGACGTTGGGCATTGTACAATCTTTCAACAATAGGTTTGTATTTATCAAAATCCTGTTGTTCGCCTCTTGGAGTGGGACCGGAAATAATAAGAGGGGTTCTGGCATCGTCTATCAAAATAGAGTCCACCTCATCGACAATGGCATAATTATGTTGTCTTTGAACGAGTTCCGTTTCGTTCTTTGCCATATTGTCCCTCAAATAGTCAAAACCGAATTCATTATTGGTACCAAAGGTTATATCAGCCATATAGGCTTTTCTTCTTTCTTCGGAGTTGGGTTCATGTTTGTCTATACAATCTACGCTCAGATTGTGGAATTGATACAGCATACCCATCCATTCACTGTCACGTTTGGCCAAATAGTCATTGACGGTAACCACATGTACCCCCCGACCGGTGAGTGCGTTCAAATAAACAGGTAATGTTGCCACAAGGGTTTTACCTTCACCTGTTGCCATTTCTGCAATTTTACCTTGATGAAGTACAATACCGCCTATCAATTGCACATCGTAATGACACATATCCCACGTGATGGGATTGCCGCCTGCAACCCATGTATTATCGTAAACCGCTTCATCGCCTTCGATATTGACACAATCAAGTTTGGAGGCTAAATTTCTATCAAAATCTGTTGCCGTAACCCGCACTTGTTTGTTGTCTTTAAACCGTTTGGCGGTTTCTTTCATCACGGCAAAGGCCTCCGGAAGTATCTCGTTGAGAATATTTTCTGAAATAGTATAATTTTCTTCTTCTAAATTATCTATTTCTTTGTAGCGAACTTCTTTTTCGGAAATGTCCATATCATAATGAGTGTCCAATTCCTGTTTCAGTTCCGCTATTCTAATTTCATTGGCTTGAACCGCTTGTTTTAATTTGCGTTTAAACTCATTGGTTTTTTCTCTCAATTGATCATTGCTCAAATGTTCAATGTTTGTATATACGGCTTGTATCTTTGCCAAGATAGGATTCAGTTCTTTCATATCCCTATCCGACTTTGTTCCAAACAATCTTCTTAATATATTTGCCATAATTTTTGGTCTATTTTACTTTATTATCATTAACTATAAATATGCAAAGGTAGCATAAAATTTCTAAAATAGCCTAAAAATAGATATAGAAAAATATTATATTTTTGCAAAATACAAAATCACTCAAAAAAGAATAGTAAAAAAACGAAATATAATTTAAACTAACATATTATTAATCATAGCGTTTGCTATTTGTTCAGCACAGCCTTAAAACCTAGGAAATTTTAAGAATGAATTGTTGTGAATAAGCCTGCAAACGTCCATGCTTTGTGTGGACACGACTTATCAACAATTCGGGCAATTCCTAGGGCCTTAAGGCGTGGATAAGAAAATGTCCACGTTTTTTTCTCCCTTGAGTTGCCCGTACGCTGAAGCGATAAGTCAAACGTCATAAAACGCAAGGTGTAAATGAAAGGCAAGCAGGATTTTTTCTTAATGTTTTTAGTGGTGGGATTATTTTTTGTACTCATATCTCCCTATTTTCTTACAGATGGTATGTTTTTAGATGGTTTGTGGTATGCTACTATCAGTAAAAATATGTCCGAAGGGTTTTGTTCATTTTGGACACCCAAACTTACACAAACTCGTTGGGCATGGGGACAACCTCCAATGGCTTTTTTGTTGCAAGCACCATTTTTCTTAATTAGTAAAAATCTTTATATCGCAAAAATTTATTCTGTATTGACCTATATTTGTACAGGAAGTCTAATGTTTGGGATTTGGAAAGAAATTGGAGAAAATTTCAAATATTTTTGGTTTGTTATTTTATTATGGATTACAATTCCTCTTGTTTATTGGGGAGCAACAAACAACGTCTTAGAAAACACAATGAGTATTTTCGTTATGCTATCCATATTACTCTACCTAAAGAGTTTGAGAAAATTTAGATTTCCCTTTGTTATTTTGTCTGGATTGATGTTATTTTTTGCCTTTTTAACAAAGGGATTTACAGGTTTGTATCCATTGGTTTTCCCCTTCTTACATTGTTTATTTTTACATAAACGCAAATTATCTGCAACATTAGTTGATAGTATATGTATATTTATTTCTCTTGTTTTACCTTTGTTTATACTTTATCTGTTTAATCCGGAAGCAAAACATTTCTTTGATATGTATATGTCTGAACAAGTTGTCAATAGCCTAAACAATGTACGAACTGTTGATAACAGATTTTTTATAGTTTTACGTTTTTTTGAAGAAATTCTTGTTCCATTGATATTAGTTGTAATTATTGTTCTGATTGCATTCAAACAAAACGTTCTTCTTCCATCTTTAAAAAGAACAAATCTCAAACTTGGTGGAACTTTCTTCGCTCTCACTTTATCAGGTGTATTACCCATGATGATAAGTTTAAAACAAAGCGGCTTCTACATTATAACAGTTTTTCCTATATTTGCAATAGCATTGGGAATAGCCATACAACCCACATTGGAGCAGATATATGTTCATCAGATATTTAGGCAGGTTGGAAAAGTTTTTTCAATACTCCTATTGATATTTTCTGTTGTTTTGAACGTGTATTTTGCTGGAAAGGTTGGAAAAGACAAAGAAATGCTCGCTGATATTCATCTTATATCGGAAAAATTACCCGAGAATACAATTATTGATGCAGATACAACACTCCATGACCAATGGAGCATGATAGCGTATTTTTATTTTAACAAAAAAATAAGCATTGATTTTGAGAGTAAATACGTTTATTATCTTTGCGATATAAACAACACACCCATTGATAGTACATATACCCTTATTGTAAAAGGAACAACATTACAACTATTTCAAAAACCTTAATAATATCGGTTGATATGATATTCCTTTATCTTACGCCGATATAAACAAACGAGGCTGAATAAATTATTCAGCCTCGTTTTATATTCTTTTTTTTATCATGCTATTGTTTAATAATCTTATAGGTTAATGCATTGTTTTGTATTTTTACCTTCAAAATATAAATCCCCTTAGACAACCGGCTTATATCAAATGTGGTTTCCTGTCCCGAAAATATCGTTCTGTACACAATCTTGCCATTCACATCAACAATTTCTGCCACAGCATTATCCAAGGCTTCCTCAGATTGAAAATGCACAATATTTTGTGCAGGGTTGGGATAAACGACTGTTTTAAACAATTCTTTATCACCTACACCCAATACCGTTTTGATAGTAAAAGCATATAAATTGTAATAATTTCCAGCAGGTATAGCATACCATGTGGAAGAAGAGGAGTCTTTGTATGCACCTTGCACATAATAGGTACCGTCTGGGAGCGAAAGCCCATCATTGGGAATATCAAAAACCGTATAACGCATACTGCTCAATGAAATTCCTTTGGAACCGACTTCCCCTTTCTTTACGGTTCTGTCCGCATTTAAAATATCGTAGCGTAAAGTACCCTTAAAAGTACCCTGACCGTAATTGGCTATGGTGTCTCTTAAAAAGAACTTAGTATTCGCCGACATAGTTTGTGTTGTATTCACAATTTTACCTGTACCAGACTGAGCCAATAACATACGTCCATAGTGCTTTAAATCTACAAGGTTAGGATACATAGTTACCATCCGCTGATTAGAATTAAATCCGCCCGAACCTCCACCTGTTCCTAACGTACCCGGATTGAGTGCCGTTAGCAAAAATTCGCCATCAGACTTACCTGACCAGCCCCAATTGAAATGGAAATAATTATTGCTATTATATCCATCACACACAAAAGCATGACCGCCATTTGTACCCTGTCCGGCATACAAAACGGGACGTCCTGCATCAAGTTCACTTTTTAACATCGCTATCCAATTGGCCTCGGTATAACTGCTTTTATAATACCCTTGTGCGACATATCCAAAAAATCTCACCAAAGCCGTAACGGCATCCATATACCCTTGCTGAATATACGTAGAGGGTAAAATTGTAGAAGCGGCACTTCCCCCTTTGGCTGCCGTATTATAATTCATATTTACTGCCACACCGCAATGATACATCAAGGTAGCAACAGCGGTTTTAGCGGTAGTGGTAGATGATGTTGTAACTTTGTTAGGCATAGAAGTCCATTGATAAGTGGTATTCGCAAAATCAGCGGACAATGTTCCGTATTTTGAATGTGTATAAGAATGGCTACCTATACCATTTGTGGGAAAATTCCAAAATTTCATAATTTGAGCCATAGCCGTAGCCACACAGCCTACAACCGTTCTTGTACTTGAAGAATCATCGTATGGACAAAGTTGATTATAGGGAGCGATTTGATCCCATGTGGTGGAACACAATGGCGAAACGTCCATGGTGGCTTTTTGTGTAGGTTTTATATCATTATTAATATAGGCTTGCCACCAATCGGCATTTTCTTGCGGTTGCTCGGCAATATTTGCAATTGCATAGGCAATTTCTTCTTCATAACCTTTAAACCAGTCACGAATATTGTCGGGCATACCCGTTGTATCAAAAGCACTTTCGGTAGAATAGCCCAACACAGGCATGGCTCTTTGGTCGCCGGCTACGACCACAAAACCTTCGTTCCCGTCATTAAAAATATAATAATAGGTTGTTTTTTCTCCCGATTTTTGCAATTTATTGTCCGTTTTTGCATAATAAAGTTGCAGGGCATTACTTTTTTGATGATTGTATTGCTGATAGAAATTTTTGGCCACAGTCAATGCCGTGTTTTCATCTATTGACTGACCTACAACACTTAAAAATGCACTTATAAATAATGATACGAATGCTACTTTTTTCATTGTACTAAAATATATGTATAGGTTGCAAATGTAGTATTTTTATCAATACATCTGCCTATATTTTTTACAACATGGTCTGTTAATATTTATTATGAAAGATTCCGGAATTCAGAAAACTTTCTCAATCAACATTATAGCGATTCTTCAAAATCATCGTTCCATAAAAAATTGTTGTAGGGATAAATTTTTACATGCAAACGCTTTACCTCATCGTAAACGACCTTACGGAATTGTTCTATATTGGTTTTGTTTTTGGCGGAGATAAACAATGTCGGACATTTGGCTTGTGCCATCCACGTGTTTTGCAATTCTTCCAAAGAAATGTTTTCTTTTTGTTTTTCGGTCAAATCGTCTTTATCCTTTTCAATCCAATGGTAATTGTCTATTTTGTTAAAAACCAGAATTGTAGGTTTATTGTCCGCTCCTATTTCCATTAAAGTTTGTTCCACCACTTTTATTTGTTCCTCAAAATCAGGGTGGGAAATATCCACCACATGCAACAACAGGTTTGTTTCCCGCACCTCGTCTAAAGTGGACTTAAAAGATTCTATCAAACCATGCGGCAATTTCCGGATAAAACCCACAGTATCAGATAACAGGAACGGCAGATTACCAAAAACAACCTTTCTGACCGTTGTATCCAAAGTGGCAAACAATTTGTTTTCGGCAAACACATCAGACTTGCTTATCAAATTCATAATGGTTGATTTGCCAACATTGGTATAGCCTACAAGGGCGACACGGACAAATTGTCCTCTATTGCTACGTTGCGTGGTTTTCTGTTTGTCAATTTGTTTCAGTCTTTCTTTCAACAAGCTCATTCTGTCTCTGACAATCCGCCTGTCGGTTTCGATTTCTTTCTCGCCAGGACCTCTCATACCGATACCTCCCCGCTGTTTCTCCAAGTGTGTCCACATACGTGTCAAACGTGGCAACAGATAAGTGTATTGCGCTAATTCCACTTGTATTTTAGCATGGGCAGTTTGGGCACGGGCGGAAAAAATATCCAAAATCAGCCTTGTACGGTCTATCACTTTGCAATCAGAGAGAATGCGTTCTATATTTCGTGTTTGCGAAGGCGACAATTCATCATCAAATATAATCGTATGAATATCATTATCGGCAATATATGCAGATATTTCTTGCAACTTACCCGAACCGATATAGGTTTTGGGATCCGGATGTGTCAGTGTTTGTATAAAACGTTTTATTTCTTTCCCGCCGGCAGTTTCCGCCAAGAAAGACAATTCATTCAAATATTCATTGGTACGTTCCCAATTTTGGTCAATACGCACCAA
>CAJOFD010000009.1 GCA_905233585.1 uncultured Bacteroidales bacterium | reverse complement strand
AAAACCGAGGAAAGACTGCGTGGCAAAAGTTCCGGTTTTCGTGGTTCTATAGAATTTTTCGTCCAGTCGCACGGACGAATCAAAGTTGCCTTCAGGCCGGTTCGCGACAAAGCAAGAGGTTTGCCAATCGCTATTGCCTTTGTTCGAAAGCCGGTCATCGTCTGGCAAAAGTAGAAAGAAATTTTTGGAGAATACTCGCTGTCAACCTCCAACAACTGCGCTCGAAGCGTTTCTGCCATTTGCTTGGCCTCCTCTTTATGCCCAACGCCATCGGCATATATGGTAATGCCGTTTTTGGAATAGTTTTTTTTCAGTCCTATGCCACACGCCAAGCGATAGGCAGGAGCCAAAAGTAATAAGACGGCCAAAATCTCAAGCGCTGTGATGATAGTTCTTTTCCGATTCTTTCTCATTGCTGTAATGTAATGGGACTTCTAATTTTATATATTTATCTGAAACGCCGAGACCTCGGCTTAATGCCGCTGCATTAATGGGTTGTCTCCTTCAAAGGCGAAAACGGACATCTCTTGCCGATGCATTGGTTGTTACGGGCCGAATAGTGGCAGACAATGTGCGGTTTCTCCATCTCGATGCCGAAATGCTCCTTCACGAACCCGATGGCGGAAAGGATGGAAAGGTAGGAGTCGCGTTTGCAGCAGCGAGGACCGCCGATGTCGCCGATCGCGTTCAGCGATTTGGCGGTCATCCAGTGCGGCAAGGAGAATAGTTCCTGCGACAATGGAGTGGCCTTGGCGATGATGGAGACGAACATGCCCGAGCTGATGCCCGCGCCGCAGGCACCCCAGAAACCGCAAGCACCTCCGGGAACCTGCTTGCCACGATTCATCATCTCCGCAAGGGCTTTGGGAAGATCAATATCCCCTCCGGCATTCTTGAAGGCCGTCAGCAGCGCGGCGCCCACCATCACGTGGTGTTCCGGACCGTGTATATGGCAGAACGGAAGTTCCATCATCTTGTTGAGGATTTCGACGGGATTTCTTGACGACTCCGCTATGCAGAGGCCGACGATAGTGTCCATCCCCGCCGTGTGGCATTCCGAGCAAACGTAATGGTCGTTAACGCAGCGGGTCTTGTTATTCTCCTTTTTGTGACATATCACACACTCCATCTGCGTGTCCTGTTCAAGATATTCCAGCGCCGCTCCGCAAATCAGACATTCTTCTTGTTTCATAATATGTTTTTATTGGCAAAAGTACAAAAAAAATCAATCCAACAAGCATTAAATTATTTCTTCTTTTTTTGAAGTCAGAAATTTTCAAAAACGAGAACTAAACTCCTTCTCAAGCTATAAAATGGAAATTCAAACAGCCCTGTCATCTCATATTATTGAGTCATTGCAGAAGAAATAGGCGTTTGATTTCTTCTCCCACAACCGCAAGAAGCCCTAAACATAAGCATAGAAGATAATTTGTACGATGAACATATTTTTGACGGCTGGGAATAAAATGTAAACCGGCCAATAACTATTCACAAGCATTTTCCCTTTCTGCCGGAAAACAAGGAAAAATGACACGGCTATAAGTATGCCATTCCCTCCTCACGGATAAGACCGGCTGATTCCTCCAGAATAGTTTGACAAAGAATTGTCAACAAATATGTTTTTCTGAGATAAATAACTTTGTATATTTGGTTAGTTTCTATTCAAGCATTTCCATATCACCATAGAAAAAACATCATACCCTCCGGTTCTTCTTTACTATATGGAATTGAAACTGTAATCATACATCTTGTTATTTTTTTATCTTTTAAATTTGTAGTTTTTTCCCATTCTACCAGTTTTGCAACCCGAACGAACTCTTTCCCGATATTCTTTTTATCATAGGATACAAGTTTTACTTCATTTTCATCATAATATTGGGCAGGCTCCACCACAACGTTAGCCTTGCCGAGCGTGTCAATAATACATATCATGGTAAGTTTTCCTTTGGGCAAACCGGAGTTTGCAACCATATCCAAATTCAGATTTTCATTAAAAAACTGACGGCAAGCCTCTTTACCTCCTTTAAAAGGGAAAACGTCTGCCTGATGTTGGACAGATTGTGAAATATTTTCTTGTCCGTATCCAGTGAAAGATGCAAACAAAATCAGTCCGATAAGCATTAATCGTGTTTTCATAACTCTATCATTTTTAAACATTAACATTCTATCGCATTTGTTTTCAATCTGTTATTTCTGTTTTCGTCATCTGTCGGCAAACAAGCAGATGCCCGGAAACAGACATTCTTCTTGTTTCATAATATGTTTTTACTGGCAAAAGTACAAAAAAAATCAATCCAATAAGCATTAAACTATTTCTTCTTTTTTTTTGAAGTCGAAATTTTCAAAAACGAGAGCAAAACTCCTTCGCAAGCTATAAAATGGAAATTCAAAAAGCCCTGTCATTTCATATTATTGAGACATTGCAGAAGAAAGGGGCTTGTGATTCCTTCTCCGACAACCGCATATTGGAATCCTCTAAACATAAGCACAGAAGATAAAAAATTATTTTTTATAACTTTGTGGGTTGAATCTATAAATCTATAATTCAAAAATTTATTATACCTTTGTATTCAAGTTGTATTTAATTTTGAATACAAACCAAAATACAGAAGCCCTCTTTAATGTTAAACACTTAATTTATGAAACAGATTGTCAGTTTTATGCTATTGTTCACGTGGAGTTTATTCACCTCCATATTATTACAAGCCCAAGACATTGTAATCAAAGAAGCAAAATTCACCAAAGGAGACAATGGAGAATACAAAAACGTTGCCTTTGATGACAGTCAATGGGTAAATGCTTCCGTTGAAAAGAATTTGCGCAAACAAAAATTAGACATTACCACTCAATATGGTTGGTATCGCATTCATGTAAACATTCCTCAAAGCATGCTTAATGAATCAGAACTGAAAGGTTGGATACGCATACACCTACCCCATATTGATGATTGCGATGAAACATTCTTGAATGGTCATCTTATTGGCAAAACGGGGGTTATGCCACGCTCTCACGAAGAATATTCGCACGAGATAAATTACCGTTATCCCTCAACACGCGAATATCTTGTAAACGCCAACAACGGTATCGTCAAATGGAACGAAGACAATGTTATTGCCGTTAGAGTATATAATGCCAATGACCAAGGGGGAATGATGAACGACCTTGTCCGCATTACCCCCGTAAGACGCATAGAAGGCATTGCTTTGGCTTTTGACCAACAAGCCTTTGACCCAAAAGGACACACCAATATCATCATTGACAACAAATACTCCTGCAAACAACAAGGGCAGGTGCATGTGGATATCTTCGATATTGACAAACAACAAATCATACATAGTTTTGACAAAAATATCAGCATAACTAAAACAAGCATTATTCCAATAGTATATGACAAAAACACACCGATACGTATCACGATAACCTATACAGACAAAGCAAGTAAAAAGGCTGTAACGGCAACAACAATACCACATTATATCCAAACTCCCAAGGCTCCTGAACAACCTCGCTACAATGGTACCAGTGTATATGGGGTACGCCCTGGTTCTCCGGTGATATTCAAATTGGCGTTCTCTGGCAATAAACCCATGACCTATTCCGTACAAAACCTGCCAGAAGGACTTGACCTCGACACACAACGAGGTGTATTGCATGGACATATCACTCAAAAGGGCGATTACACTATGACCCTTATAGCAGAAAACAATAAAGGAAAAGCGGAAGCACCATTCACGCTCAAAGTCGGTAACACTATAGCCCTTACCCCTCCATTAGGTTGGAATTCTTGGAATTGTTGGGGTTTGTCTGTTTCACAAGAAAAAGTAAAGTCTTCAGCCCAAGCCTTACTTGACAAAGGACTTGCTGACTATGGGTTCGTCTATGTAAACATTGATGAT
Source organism: uncultured Bacteroidales bacterium (assembly GCA_905233585.1). Lineage (GTDB taxonomy): Bacteria > Bacteroidota > Bacteroidia > Bacteroidales > WCHB1-69 > UBA1205. The sequence goes on along the minus strand of CAJOFD010000009.1, from coordinate 64,569 downwards.
TCATGGACTGCCGAGAAGCGTGCCTCTGATGGCAGAATTGTTCCCAATGAAAAATTTCCGGACATGAAAGCTTTAGGCGATTGGTTACACCAACAAGGATTTAAATTCGGGATATACTCTTCACCTGGTGACCTCACTTGTGGCGACTATCTTGGCTCTATTGACCATGAAGAGCAAGATGCTCAAACGTTCAATGAATGGGGCATAGATTATCTAAAATACGATTGGTGCGGATATTACAAAGTTTTTCGTGCTTCAGACGATAGGTCTCATGCCGCCTATTTGCGTCCATACATAAAAATGCAACAATACTTACGCCAACAGCCAAGAGATATTTTCTACTCCATTTGTCAATATGGCATGGATGAGGTGTGGAAATGGGGTACTTACGTTGACGCAAACTCATGGAGAACAACAGGCGACATTACCGACACGTGGTCTTCACTCTACGATATCGGCTTCAACAAACAGGCCCAATTGTATCCTTATGCAGGTCCAGGACATTGGAATGACCCCGATATGCTCATTGTCGGCAAGGTAGGTTGGAGCAGCCAACTACGCAACACTCGTCTAAGCACCGATGAACAATACACTCACATATCCCTATGGGCTTTGCTCGCAGCAAATATGCTTATCGGTTGCGATGTTGCACAAATTGATGATTTTACATTCAATTTGTTATGCAACAACGAAGTGCTTGCCATCAACCAAGACCCATTGGGACAACAGGCAAGACCCTTATTCAAACACGATGACATACAAATATGGGGCAGACAACTTGCCGACAGCTCCTACGCCATCGGCATTTTCAATGTCAGCGATAAAGACATAAGCATTAATCCGAACGATTACAAAGAATATCTTAAAATACAACCAAATACTACAATTCGTGATATATGGAGACAAAAGGACCTTAGCAATGATACTAAACCTTGTCTATTGCATATTCCCACACACGGAGTAAAACTCTTACGTGTATTCTAAACAAACATTTATTTTTTTTACAACACATCACACCCGTTGGCAGCAACAAAATCAATTCTGTCAGCTGGTTTGCCATATACAGAAAACAAGGGTGCTTCCCTCCTTTTTATGTTAAAAAATCAGTTGAAAATTAAATAAAAGGGACTTGAAGGCATAGCAAAAAAATGGTTATCTTTGTATGATAGACAAAAATTTGTTATTTCTACACAAAAAAACTGATAATCAATTTGCAATGGACGAAAATAAAGATAATATACAATCTAATTCTTTAGAAGAAAACCACATAGAGCCAAGCAATAGTTTACAAAAGGTCATTCATATTCAAGACCAATTTAAAGAATGGTTTTTAGACTATGCTTCGAGTGCCAATCCTCGTGCAATTCCCGATATTACCGATGGACTAAAACCTGTTCAACGCCGTATTTTACATTCTATGGACGAATTGGAAGACGGGCGTTACAACAAAGTGGCCAATATTATCGGCAACACTATGAAATATCACCCACACGGTGATGCGTCCATTGGCGATGCTCTCGTGAATATGGGACAAAAAGATTTGCTGATTGATTGTCAGGGCAATTGGGGCAATGTCCTTACAGGAGACGGTGCTGCTGCTCCTCGTTATATAGAAGCAAGATTGACAAAATTTGCCATTGAAGTTTGTTTTAATCCTAAGACAACACAATGGAAACTTTCATACGACAGCCGTAACAAGGAACCCATTGCATTGCCGATAAAATTTCCCCTTCTATTGGCTCAAGGAACTGATGGTTTGGGCATAGGATTGTCCACCTCTATCCTGCCTCACAATTTCAATGAACTGATAGATGCGTCTATTGCCATTTTACAAAACAAAGATTTTGTTATTTATCCAGATATTCCAACAGGTGGCTACATTGACATCAGCGGATATAATCACGGCAAACGTGGCGGTAAGGTGAAAATGAGAGCCAAAATAGAACCTATAGACAAAAAAAACTTGCTTATTACAGAGTTGCCATACGGAGTTACTACCCAAGATTTGATTCAAAGTATAGAAAAGGCTGTTGATAACAAAAAAATATCTTTGAAAAAAATAAACGACAACACTTCAGACAAGGCAGAAATAATGTTGCAATTGGGGGCAGACGCTTCTACCGACCAAACTATTGATGCCCTTTATGCCTTTACGCTTTGCCAACAATCTTATTCGCCAAATGCTTGCGTATTTGAGAATAAAAAGCCCATCTTTGTGGACGTAAAATATATTTTACAGGCCAACACACAAAGAACATTGGACTTGTTGGAACAAGAACTAAAATTTGAATTAGATGAACTGTCCGCAGAATGGCATTGGGTATCGTTGGAAAAAATATTCTTTGAAAAACGCATCTATAAAGAATTGGAAAAAGACACCGACAACTTTGAGCAACAAATAGAAGCCATTGAACGTGCTTTTGACCCATACAGACCCATGTTCAAACAAGAAATCACTACTGATGATGTTTTGAAATTAACAGAAAAACCTGTCAGAAAAATTTCTAAATTTGACATCAAAAAAGCGGAAGACAAAATTGCTGAAATTGAAGCCAATATAGATGAGATACAAAATCATTTGGCTCATCTTGTCGATTATACTATCAATTATTTCAAACAGATAAAGAAAAAATACGGACAAGGCAGAGACAGAAAAACCGAAATACGCAATTTTGACACTATTTCTGTTGAAAAAGTGGCTATTGCCAACCAAAAACTATATGTGGACAAAGAAAACGGCTTTGTCGGCATAGGTTTGAAAAAGAATGAAGCGGAATACGTTTGTGATTGTTCTGATATTGATGAAGTTATTGTTTTCAGGGAAGACGGTACCTTTAAAGTGTCAAAAATCGCAGACAAACAATTTTTCGGCAACGGAATAATACATGTAGCCATTTTTTCCCGTAACGATACCCGTACCATTTATAATGTTATCTATTCTGACGGCAAAAACGGTATAGCCTTTGCCAAACGTTTTGCAGTTGGCGGTATCACAAGAGACAAAGATTACGATATAACTCAAGGCAAACAAGGGTCAAAAATACTGCACTTTACCGCCAATAACAACGGTGAAGCCGAAGTCGTAAAAGTAACCCTTAAACCGAAACCGAAACTTAAGAAAATAAATTTCACATTCGATTTCAGCACATTAGCAATAAAAGGGCGTGCCGCTCGCGGAAACATTGTTTCCAAAAATCCTATCAAAAACATACATCTTATCAAAAAAGGAACTTCCACTTTGGGCGACCTTGCCGTATGGTTTGACGATAGCATTAACCGCCTAAATGTAGAAGAAAGAGGTTACAAATTAGGAAATTTCAGTGCTTTGGATAAAATTATCGCCTATTACCAATCTGCCTATTACAAAATAACAGGCTTTGACACCTCCACTCACTTTGACGACAACTTGCTAAAAGTGGAGAAACTAAAAACACAAAAACCAATTACCATCGTTTATCTTGATAAAGAAAAAAACAAATATTTTATCAAACGTATCTTACCGGAAATAACCGACAAAAAGGTTGAAATGTTGCAAGATATGCAAATCGTCCAATTAATGACATTTGACTATCGTCCTCAAATAGAAGTACATTTCTACGGAAAAGACAAGACAGATAAACAAACAGAAATAATTGATGTTGAAGCGTTTGTTGAAATAGGGAAAACCAAATACAAAGGCAAACGTATTCCTATTGAACACATTACCTCATTCCAATTGTTAGAGCCTCTACCATACGAAGAAACCATAGAGGAAACACCTGAAGATGAACATACTGAACCTATTGAAGACACCGATGAACCTGAAGTACAGATTAGTTTCGATGAAGACGATGACAGATTCAGCGGAGCAGGCGAACAAATGTCTTTGTTTGGCGATGATGAAGAATCATAAACTAATTGTTGCTGTTATTCTTCTGTTGTTTTGCAATGCATGTTTATTGGCACAAAACAAGCATAAGCGATTGATACGCGGTGGTGTGCATTTCGGTTTTGAAATACCTGTCAATAATAAAACTTTCAGTCCGGATTTTACAATCTACAAATCACTCAATTTTAAAGTCGGAGGTATGGTCAGAATTGGATATGACTTTGCCGGACAAGTGGGTTTTTATTACGATATAAACAAATTACAAGTAAAAAACATACAAACCGATGCAACTTCCGCCATCGAATTAGGTGTTCTAAAAATACCTTTTCTGTTCAGTTACGGTTATGCTTTCGGAAAAAACAATGTATTGCGTTTTAATATTGGTTTACAATACGATGCACTTGTACACCTGAGCAAAAACAAAATCAATTTAGAAAAAAAAGCATTCACCGTACACAACATGAGTGTTTTAGGAGGAATAGGCGTAGATTTGAAAAACATTTCCATTGATATTTCTTACGAAAAAGCCGTCAAAGCCATGGCTTCCGCAAACGGCAGCAAACGTTATGCCGATATGTTTTGCATTATGTTGGGTGTCGTTTTCTAAAACAAAAGGGCTAAATACATACGGTATATTTAGCCCCAAAGCAATGCTTAAAAATTGTTTCAATCCAATATTTTCACAAGACTATTGGCCACAAATTCCGCCTGCTCATCTGTTAAAAGCGTATGCAACGGCAAAGTTATTTCATTGTGATACATATTGTAGGCGTTCGGAAAGTTGGCTATATCAAACCCAAGACCGCGGTAAGCGGTCATCATAGGCAAGGGCTTGTAGTGAACATTGGTGGCAATGCCCAGTTCCGCCATTCGGGTGATTATCGCATTGCGTTCGGTCTCATTTTTATCCGACAAACGCACCAGATACAAATGCCCGCTTGATGAATTGGTATCAGTATAATGAGGAAGCACTTGTAAACGATTGTTCTTCAGCTTATTATCATACATACCGATAATTTCCCTACGCCGATTAAGCAAAGAGGAATAACGTTTGAATTGAACAAGCCCTACGGCGGCCATAATATCTGTCATATTGCATTTATATGCGGGATATACTATATCGTATTCCCAAGCCCCAAGTTGAGTCTTTGCAAAAGCATCTTTGCTTTGTCCGTGCAACGAATAGAGCATAAACTGTTTGTACAACCATTCATTGTCAATACCAGAAATATCACGCCAAGTAAGGGCTCCCCCTTCTGCTGTCGTAAGATTTTTCACGGCATGGAAAGAAAACGAGGTAAAATCTGCAATACTTCCACACGGTTGATTGTTTCTTTTTGCACCGAAAGCATGTGCGGCATCGGCAAGGACAACTACCCTATTGAAAGCCTTTTGCAAATCATTTGCAGGGCGGAAGAGATGTTTTCGTGCATTCACCACCTCAAAAATACGGTCGTAATTGCACACGATTCCCGCCAAATCAACGGGCATAATCACCTTGGTGCGTTCTGTTACAGCCTGTTTCAACTTATCATAATCCATTTCAAAGGAATCGGGGGCAGTATCCACCAAAACAGGTTTGGCTCCGACATGACAAATCACACTTGCCGTAGCGGTATAGGTATAAGCCGAAGTAATGACCTCATCGCCTTCACCTACGCCCAAAACCCGCAATATCAACTCCATACAAGCGGTAGCCGAATTCAAACACACCGCCCTTGAGGTATGACAATATGCAGCGATTTTCTGTTCAAACTCTTTGGTTTTAGGTCCGGTGGTAATCCAACCAGAACGCAACACTTCCGCAACAGCCTTAATTTCTTCTTCTGTTATATCCGGTGGGGAAAAGGGTATTTTCATAATATTATCTGTTTTTTATGGTTAAAATTCATTAAAATCAAAATTATATGTTCATCAATTGTTGTACAATATATTCCCCCGAATGCCCGTCGCCATACAAGGCAGTAGAAAAGTCTGTGGTTCGGGAAAGCATCTCATCCGTGAGGGAAATTATTTTTTTTGCGTCGGCTCCTGCCAAGACATTGCAGCCGCATTCGACGAGTTCCGTCCATTCGGTCTGTTCTCGCAAAGTAACGCATTTCTTTTCGACAAAATAAGCTTCCTTCTGCAACCCGCCGCTGTCGGTCATAATCAGTCGGGCGTTGGTGATAAGCCATATCATTTCAAAGTAACCTACTGGATTGATGAATGTTATGGCACTTTCAGCGAATTTGTAGCTGTTTTTTTGCAATATCGCCCTTGTGCGGGGATGAAGGGGAATTACAACGGGATTGTTGCGCGAGATTTCTTCCAAAGCATCGAAAATGGCCGTCAATTTTGTTGTGTCGTCGGTGTTTTCAGCACGATGTATGGTGCATAGGATGTAGTTTTGGGGCAGGCTGGTGTCGGGTTTGCGGGCTTTGGCTTTGTAAAACATTGCCGCATCGTACATTACATCGCCAGTACGCACCAAAGAAGCAGGCATATTGCCATAGCCCTCGCACATAAGATTGTCGATGGCTGTTTGCGTGGGGCAAAACAGCAGGTTGCTCACGCGGTCGGTGAGGATACGGTTCACCTCCTCGGGCATCTGCATATTGAACGACCGCAGACCGGCCTCCACGTGGGCAAGACGGATGTGTAACTTGCTGGCAGCCAACGCTCCCGCAAGGGTGGAGTCGGTGTCGCCATAAACCAGCACCCAGTCGGGATTTTCATCCATCAGCACTTTTTCTATCTTTTCTAGCATCTGTCCTGTCATGGCGCCGTGCGAGAGGCCGTTGATATTAAGGTTGTAATCGGGGCGTGGTATCTCCATCTCCTCGAAAAACACGTCGGACATATTGGCATCGTAATGCTGTCCGGTATGTACAATGACCTCGTCAATGCCGCCTACCTTGGCCATAGCACGGCTCACCACGGCAGCCTTTACAAACTGGGGACGTGCCCCTACGATAGTAACTATTTTCATGTATTATTACTTTTTACAAGAGTTTCAATTATTTCGATAAAGGAATTTGCCAAAACGCTATATGTGTGATTTTTAAGAATATATGCCCGTCCATTCTCTCCCATCTTGCAACGTTCTTCTTCCGACATGGCCTGCATTTTAGCTATGGCTTCGGCAACTCTATGCGGATTCTCGGCAGTGACCGAAATTCCGCAACCTGCCTCGAAAACAGGGTCGTTTCCCGCATCAACTGAATGTACAATGGGCTTGCCGCTCATCATATAATCAAAAATTTTGTTGGGACTTATTCCAAAACGATAAAGTGGATTTTTTTTCCAACCGATATACAAGACATCCATTTGCATAAGAAATTCCGGAACAGCCAACTTGTGAATAGAGGGCAGAAAAAACACATTTTCAATATGTTCGTTGCGAACACGTTGCATCAGATTCTGTTTTTCTGTTCCATTGCCAACAAGCACAAAAGCGATGTCATTAGGGGGAACAATTTTTGCTGTGTCGAGCAACGTGTCAAGAGCGTTGGACATAGCGTGTCCGCCTATGTATCCCACTAAGAAACGCCCCTCTTCGCGGAGTTTTCCAATAATCTGCTTATGTTCGTCGGGCAAAGGCTCGGGATGATTCCAATCCTCCTCCACAATGCCGTTATGAACATGGAAAAATCGGTTTTCTGGCAGGCCGTGAGCCACGCAGTGCTCCTTGGCTTTGGGCAGAATGGAAACAACCGCGTCGCAATTATTGTAGGCGTAATTTTCGGCCTTTTGCATCATCACAATAAACGGATGACGTTTGGACATGCCGCCCAGCTCCATTGGCGACAGCGGCCAAAGGTCGTGTATCTCGTAGATGTATTTTCCTCCGCTTCTACGTGCTATTCTGCGCGAAGGATAGTTGTCGAGGGGATATGTGGAGGAGGCTATTACCGCATCGGGACGGAAAACGCGTACTATTTTCCCGGCACGCAACCACAGTTTGGCGGTAAAAAAGAGCATCGACAACACTCTTTTCACGCCATTGCCGTGATATTCAGGCGTTTTTATCCACAAATAATCCACTCCGCCAACAGTTTGACAACCAGTAGTCCGAGGTTGTTTTTTTCGCAAATGCGAGTAAGTTCCACCAACAACAAGCACTTTGTGCCCGAGTTTCTGCCATTCCCTTGCCAGATAGTAAGGGCGGAACTCCATGCCCATGTCGGGGCTGCCTGCGTAATGGTTGATTATGAGAATGTTCATACTGACAATATTTTATCATAAATTGAGAGAAACTTTGCCCTGTTTGCTTCTTTAGTGGCATTGGCAAATACAATTTCCTTATTTTTTCCGACCAACTTACGTGCATCCAAATCAACAACTTCAGACAAAAAATCGTCGTTTACATTCTCCACAACAATACCGTTTTCCCCATTAGAAACCCACTCCCTGTTTGCAGGCAAATCGGAAACAACCGGAATACACCCCATTGCCATAGCCTCAAACAGACTGATGGCGGTTGCATCACTTTCCGGAATTGACACCCAATATTTTGCAAGAGCGTAATAATGAAAATTCTGCTCTTGATTCAACCAACCGACAAATTGTACATTGTCAGCTATAGACAACGTTTGGGTTAAATGCTTCAAGTTTTCCGTTTCACTGCCAGTGGCGGCTACCACCAGTTTCCACTGCGGATTTTTTTTCAAAAAACGGCTGAACGCAACAATAATAGCGTCTATTCTGTACAGTTTTTCGTGCAAACGGTTTGAATAGATAATATCCTGCTTGCGAACATTGATTTCAGGCATGTTTATTCCAAAGTTGGCGATAGTTATATTCAGTTTGCGTTCGGCAATTTGCTCCATTTGCTCCGCCATATATTTGGAATCAGAGGTAAAAAAAGGAATATTCCGCAATATGTATCTGACAATCTGCCTGAATAACCAATTTTTGCGGGGAATGACAAGGATATCACTGCCCCACGCCGTAGCTACCACTGGTATTTTGAGGCTATTGTTTACCAAAACGGCAAAAAACAAGGCTTTGTTTATCTGCTGTCCGTGAATGATGTCGGGCTGATATTCATTTATAATGCATTTGGTTTGCCAAAAGGCTTTCAGCATTTTGTGCGGACTCGGGGAATAATCCAATACTTTTAACGGCAAGTTCTCACACGCACCTCCACTTTTGTCGGTAAGCAGCAATATATCGTCAAAATAATCCTTTACCAACTGAAAATAGTTGTAGGTATGAATACAATTGTTTCCCAAAAGCAATAGTTTACGTCTCATTATCTCTTTATTTTACTATTTTACAACAAGTGTCCTTTTTTTCATTGTTTTTATTTATTATCAATAAGCTCCTTATAATATCCAAGCATGGTTTTCACATTTTCGTTCCATTCAAACATGCGTTGCACATGTTTCCGTCCGGTCGCTCCCATTTTCTTACGCAAATCTGGGTCGTCGATAAACTTCTGGATGGCAGTCGCTGTGGCTTCGGCATCTCTTTTGGGGACAACAAATCCGGTAATATTGTCTTCCACGACCTCTGTAAAGCCGTAGGCATCAGAAACTACCACTGGACATTCACAGGACATAGCCTCCACTGCCACCACTCCAAAACTTTCTTTATTGGAAAGAAACACAGCCACATCAAAACTATTATAATAAACTGGCAAATCGCCATTGGGTACCCTACCGACAAATATCACCTTATCCTCTATTTTCAGCGTTTCTGCAAGTGTTTTCAAAGAAGCATATTGCGAACCATCACCGACAATCTTTAATACAATATTCCTTTGAGGATTGTTGTCTGAAATAATTTTAAAAGCCCTGATAAGTGTATCTATTCCATAAATCGGTTCCAACGATTTAACATTTCCTACAACAAAAGCATCATTCCTTGTAACAGTTGCAGGGCAAAAAAACGATGTATCCACCCCAAAGGGTGTTATTTCTATATTTTTAGAAGTATATTTATTGGTTTCCTTTGCCATTGCCCGGCTTGTGGATAATATCATATCTGCCTTGCGTAATTTGTAACGCAGGGTCTGTTTTGACAAAAAAGACAATTGCGGATCGCCGTAAATATCACTGCCCCAAACCGATAGGACAAAAGGATGAAATCCTGACAAGGCTGCGATTGTTCCATAATCCACCGCATAATGGGCATGAACAATGTCAGGTTGAAAATCTTTGATTAATTGTTTGACATATTTTACGACAAAAAGTAGCTCAAATCGCTGAAGAATCCTATTTTTAAAGGATGTTCCACGATGTCGATAATCATATTCTTTTACAAATACGTTGTCAAATGAATTGAAAAAACCTTTGTCATAATTGCATGACAATGTAAAAAGCATTATATCATTTCCGTGTTCCGCAAGGGCTTTTACCCAACGCTGGGTGTGTACACTTCCCGCATTCGACAACATTAGTATTTTCATAAACTCGCCTCCCCTCCCGAATAAAAGTTATCAAAAATCATTTTGTTCAGAATTTCCACTTGTTCCTTGCGGTGGTGCTTTTTTATCACATCCTCGTTCATGGGCAATTTTTCACCCTTTTGCCACATATCATACAGGATTTCAATAGCATAACTGATAGACTGTATATCGTCAAAATCTGCCACCATTCCGGCATTGCATTCCCGTATCAAATCCGCAGCCACATCATCCGGATCCACCACCGCCAATATCGGTTTGCGGCAACCCAGATATTCAAACAATTTGCCCGAATAAACGCCTTTTTGTTCCAATTTGGGTAAAATTAGTAAAAGACTATCAGCCTCCATCATCATAGCAACAGACTCATTATGCGCTACCAACCCATACGTTTCCACGACATCAAACAAAGTGTCTGGTATTCTTATTGTATTGCCAACTCCAATGAGTTTCACTTTCAATCTTGCATTTTTATTTTTCAACAAGAAACATTCCAATGCCTTAAAAAAAACATAAGGTTTTCTTTTCCCATAAAAAGTACCAAAATAGGATAATGTAAAGAACGTATTTTTCGATTCTTTATTAGTTTTTGGAGAATCAAAGTCATATCCATTTCTTATCTCTGCAAATAGCGGGTACTGCGAGGAGGTTGCGGGCACATTGCTTTCAAAGCCTTCCAATATCGGTCGGGAGACCGTTGTTACCGCATCGGCATACAACAGCATCTGCCTTTCGGCTTTGGCGTATAATTTTCGCAGACCTTTTGTTACAGAAGGATTTTGGGATATTTCATCCCTACAGTCGGCAATCCAATGGAACTTCCGACCGTGCTTTTTCAGATTTATGGCAACGAGATGTGGCTCAATAGGTTCGTAACTGCTTATTACCGTGGTGTCCGAACCGTATGACGCCAAAAGTTCGTCCACTTTTTTTTCGGCACGTCGCTGCCAATCGCCATATTCCTTTTTAACGAAAAATGCGAGTAACACGTTGTACAAAGCCTTAAGTTTGTGAAAGGCAAAACAAACCGGTCTGTCGAATTTCGCCCGTTTCAACAATGTTTTGTTGGGCAAACGATAGACTGTTACGTCTTCAAGGGAAATGTCCTTTTCCAATTGTTCATCCGACAAAAATGTTACCACATCAACCTCAAATTTTGTTTTGTCAAGGTATTTCGCAAATGCAAGCATCCTGTTCACGGCAATCGAATGTCGGGGAGGATACCATGTGGTCAAAAGTATAATATGATGTTTTTTTATGTCGTTCATCTTGACAATACCATGTTTTTCAGTTTAATAACATATTGTCTGTCTATCAGCCAATACAAAAGCAACACCAATAGTCCGTACAAACATAGCACTCCTGCCTGAAAGTATAAATTGTCGGATATTGCCGCAATAATCCATGCCGGAATACCGGCCAACAGGGAAACCATCGTTGCCAGTCCGCACGATTTCAAATAGTTTTTCAATGGAATGAAAGCGATACTGTAAACCATCATCCGCCAATATAGAAATAGAAAACCGAAAGCAATGACGGATTGTGAAACTGCTACAGCATAAATGCTGAACTGCCCTGCAATGAAAATCGCTGTAGTCATCACCGCAATACGCACTATTGTCCAATAGAAACTCAGGTCTGTACGTCCTTTGGCAACCATAAGTATGCCGGCTGGATTGCCTACCGAATTGAACAATCCCCAGAAAGAGAGTATCTTTATAAATATTGCAACCCCCATCTTTTCACTGCCGTAAAGCAGGAGCGTAAGCGGGTCGGCAAAAACAAAAAATCCAATGAATATCGGAAAATTAAATACCGAAAGCAGTTTCAAAACATCTACGTACTTTTCTTGTATCATCGCAAGATTGTTCTGAAATTTGGCGAAAGCGGGTGTGGCCACACTGGTAACAATTGAATTGATGATTTGTATCGGTTTTATCACCAATTCCTTTGCAAGATTATAAAGTCCCAACAATTCCATGCCGAAAAAACGCCCAATCAAAAAGATGTCAATTTTGTTGGAGATATAATCCAACACTTGTGCTCCCACTTGGTAGCCTCCAATTTTCAACAAATCGAATATTTCCCGAATGTTACAATGAAAAGATATAGGATATGTTTTAATACCAGAGAACCAATAAATACCTTGTGTTACAACAGATTGCAACAAATAGCCAAACACAAGACTATATACCCCAAAACCATTGGCGGCCATAAGTATAGTAAGTACGGTACCCAAACCCAAACCCAACATATCCGCAATGGCAATGAATTTAAACTCCAACTGTTTTGTTTTAAAAGTGAAGAACATTCGCCCAAAAGCATTGATAATTAACTGCAGCCCCATAATAGGGATGACGGAAACCAATATCTTTTCATTGTAATATGCCACGAACAACGGTGAAGAAAGTGCCACAATGGCATACAATATAACACTCAGCAGCAGATTTACCCAAAAAACGGAGGAATATTCTTTGCGGGTGATGTTTTGTTTGTGAACAAGCCCTACGGCAAAACCGAGGTCGGCAAATATCTCAGTAAACCCCAACACCATTAAAACAATGGCGATGATACCGAAATCCGACTCGGAAAGCAAACGGGCAAGTATCATCAATTTAAATATCTGCATCGAAGAACTAGCTATTTTCGACACAGTCATCCACTTGGCTCCTGATATAGTTTTATCCTTTAACTGCATACTATCTCCGTTTGAAAACTACCTTGATTAGCCATCGGCAGACAAGCATAACCTATATACGAGCAAAAAAATACATAATGTGGCCACAAAAAGTTAGATGAACTTGGGGCAAACAACAACAGAACATACAAGGGTATCATACACCAAAACTCATTACGACCGTGATTCTCTGCTATTTTTCGCATAATATAAACAAGCAATACAATATAGCCCATAAAAAACAACACACCTGAAGTCAGCAGAAAATGCAATAAATATGAATGAATATTAATGATATGCCCGAACAGATTGTAATTGTCCATATTGGCATAGTAGTACATATCTCCCTCCAAACCATAGCCCAGACAATAAGAATCGAACAATGACAGGAAAGAATACAGATACAAATTTGCTCTTACCCATGTGGATTCCGTTTGAATGGCAAAAAATGCCACGATAGCTGCTATGACCAAAACGGCAAGTAATATCAGCAAAATCCGTTTATACTTCAAAAATATGTTTCTTTGCATAAACAGCACAAAAAATACTATTATAAACAAAGCAGTACGGCAATGTGTTAAACAAATTGTTAGCAACCCCAATATGACAAAGAGAATATCTTTCCAAATTTTGGTTTCTGCCGATATCAATTTTCTATATGACAAAATATAACATAAAGCCATTGTTACAATTATTGCAAAATCATTGGTATTATAGAAAAAACCTGTAGGCGAATTTCTCGTATCCTCCGGAATAATATATTTGTTTTCCAACAAAAACATATTTGACATAGGCAAATGCCACCCTGTAATTATCTCTACTACTGCAAGTATTGCTGAAACTACAAGAAAAACACAACACGCATAGTAAAAAATTCTCATAGTCTCCTTGGAATAAGCACAAAACAACCATAAAGTCGGAATTATCAACAACAATATAAAAACATGATTGCCTGCATTTGAATATGTTAAATATTGGCTATGCCATAAGGAAATAAGCAGTGTATATGTTACATACATAAAGAAAAATGCAGCAACAACATAAAAAATATTGTCTAATTTGGGCCGTTTAACAAAAAACATTCCCACCAACAATGCCAACGTAGCCACCCTTGTAATGGTAAGTACAGGCAAGAAAAAATACCAATTGGAGAATAGCCCCAAACACAAAATAAGAAATGCAATCTTATTATACAGACTCAGTTGTTTCATTGCTCTCTATTTTGTTTTTTACCAAACGATTGCGTATTTCTTCTGTCAAACACATAGCCACAAACGATAAACATGCTGATAAACAAAAAACAAATATCAACACTTTCAACATAGCGGGGGGATATACGGGTTCCTTATCACAATAAGGTTCAGATATTACATCAAACAAAAAAAACATACCGTTAACTTCTGTATAACATCTCGCTGAATTATCAACAAAATCCGCTTGCTTGTGATAATAATCCCAAGGTATCAATTCAGCTAAAGAGCAAGTATCAAATATCATTTGCATAGAGGTCAATTGTTTGCCTGCATAATCCAATTGATACAACCATTGCCACAAGAGCGAATCTGCCATAGCAACGTTTTCTGCCCTTGCTCTTATGACCAAAGTATGACGAGTCGTTTCGTAAAAAGATATTCTTTCTTCATAATTTTTAGCCGTAAGCGTTGGACAAATATTGGCGTTTATCAACAATCGGTGAAATTGCTCACCTTGAACAATACGCTTCACTTGCACACAAGGATTTAAGGACAACATACTCGTTTTTTTATACATCACCAACGGATATATTTCCGTTCTTGATTCATATAAACGAGTTTGTTTGCTAAAAAACAAATACGTTCCCCCAACTGATATACCTACCAATACAAGCCATATCCATTTATATTTTTTCAAGAGTTGGAAATAATATTGATAATTCCGCATTTGTTTGTAATCTTTCTAAACGATAGCTAACAATTATAAACCAAAATACCTTATTTCATTAAAAAGGACTCACAAAATCGGCAAAAGACGGATTGGAGGCATCTTTTTCCGAAACAATCGGAGTTTTCACTTGCCAATCAATATTCAGCGTTGGGTCGTCCCAACGGATAGCCATTTCTGAAGATTTGTCATAAAAATTTGTCGTTTTGTAAACAAAAACGGTATCATCTTCTTGGGCAACAAAACCATGTGCAAATCCTTCGGGGATCCAAAATTGTGTATAATTTTTTTCACTCAAATAGGCAGCAACATATTTTCCGTAGGTTGGCGAATTTTTACGAATATCCACAGCAAAATCCAAGGCAGCCCCCTTGGCTACACGTACCAATTTGCCTTGTGCAAACGGCGGGGCCTGTAAATGCAGACCACGCACAACATTTTTTGCTGAAATTGACTGATTTTCTTGAACAAATGTAACATCTATACCCAATTGACGGAAAACATTTTCGTTGTAACTTTCAAAAAAACAACCTCTATTGTCCTCAAAAACTTTGGGATGTAAAATCAAAAGACCATCTATTGACGTTTTTTCTACTTCCATTATTTTTTACGTTTTTTCAACAAAGATTTTAATCTTATTTTATGTTTTTTCTTTTTCTTCTGATTTCGCTCCGACTCTTCTTTATTACCATTATATTCATGAGCATATTCATTTTGATACCGATACCCCTCGCTATATCTATATCTATATCTGTATTTTCCGTAATTATATCTGTATCTGTACCTGTATCTGTATTTACTACGATTTTTTATATCAACACCATTTAAAATAAATGATATTTTTTTGATATTATTTTTTTCATACAGATTA
The DNA here is from genome assembly GCA_905233585.1 of uncultured Bacteroidales bacterium. Classification (GTDB taxonomy): domain Bacteria; phylum Bacteroidota; class Bacteroidia; order Bacteroidales; family WCHB1-69; genus UBA1205. Next base: position 48,842 of record CAJOFD010000009.1, on the reverse strand, counting down.
TCCAATTCCTCAACAAATGGTATCAGTGAATAATGTTGTTTGAATACATAGATTGGATAATTGGCTATAGACAAAGCAAACACAGCATCGGTAACCAAACCGATAGGCGGATTATCTATACAAATATAATCATAATTTTGTTTTAGTTCGTCAATCAACTTTATCGTTTGTGGAGACAATATCAATTCCGAAGGATTAGGCGGGATACTACCTGCTGTAATAAAAAACAGATTATCCAATCGTGTATGATGTACACAATCTTGCCATTTTTCCTTACCAATCAAAATATTACTTATTCCTTTTACATTATACACCCGCTGTTCTTCCGTAGAAAAAGCACGGTGTATTTTAGGTCTTCTCATATCGAAATCCAAAACAATGGTTTTTTTGCCGGAATAAGCAAAAATAGCTGCAATGTTGGTTACAACAAATGTTTTCCCCTCTCCTGAAATGGTTGATGTTACTGCTATCACTTTTGCCCCGACACTATTGTCCAAAAAATTAAGATTGGCACGTATGGACCTAAATGTTTCACTCAACGAGCTTAACGGATCTTTATCAACAAGCAATACCGAAGAACTCATATTAGGTACCAATGGAACATTGCCTAAATGAGGAATATCAACATAATCACTTATATTAGCTTTTGAATCGATATAATTATAGAATAAATATTGATAGAAAAACAACAATAAAAACAAAAAAATAGAAATGGCTATCGCAATGAGATAAATATTTGTAGAGATAGGAGTTTTGGACATATTGTTCATTGTTGCCGCTTGTAGAATAATAAACGGAGTGGTTGTTCTAACCTTCAAAATAGAATAATTGACCCGCAAATCCAATAATCGTTCGTAGTAAGTACTGCTAATACTTTTCAAACGTTGCAGTTTGGTCAATTCCATTGTTTTTGAAAAATCTTCTTGAGCGGTCAATGTGGCTTGATATTTTGCCAATTTGCCTGATAAAATATTTTTATCATTTTTAATGGTTTCTATGTTTGTTTTTATCATCTCTTTTAAGGTTGCTATTTGTACCTCAATTTGATGATCTATATTTTTAATTCTACCGCTATTGACGGTATAATTGTATTGCAGATTTTCTTTTTCCAACAATAAGCCTTGAATTTTATCTATATAATGGCTTAAATTTCCGCCCACATCATTTCCTATAATTCTGGCCATCAATTTATATGGGTCTTTTTCGGTATCAAACGATTGCAAAATCATTGCCATTTTCACCTCTTTTTGAGATAAAATATCCACCTTTTGCCGCATTTCTTCTGCGTCTGCCTGCAAATTCACCAACAATTCTTCCGGCGGCAACTGAACATTATTTGATCTTTTGTAAATGTTCAAATTGTTTTCTCTGTCTTGAACTTCATTTTCCCAAAATTCCAATTGCTCATCTATATATCCAATTACATGAGCATATTTCGATTGTTTGTATTTATCATAATAATCAAAAAACAACTCTGTAATATCATTGGGAATAGAATAGGCCTTGTTGGCATTCTGATGTTGGAACGAAATGGTAATACCATTTTTATATACTGCAGACGGGGCTATTGTAATATGACGAATATAAGTTTCGTTTATTTCTTCTTGAGAACGATAGATAACATAATACGTTTGCCCGACAAGATTGTCCAAACTTGTATTTAAATGAAAAGTAAAAGAAAAATATGGAGAGGTAAGTTTTACGTTCGGATTTGATATAGTTGTTTGATAAGAAAATATATGTTTGGCTTCATTTTTCTTAGTATAAATTCTAATGGCATTCTTCTCTAAAAAATCAATATAAACCCTTTCTCCCACAGGTTGTTGGTGGGTAGAATCAAATACTATTTGAAAAACTTGGTTAGGATATACTTCTGTATCAATAATTGTTCCGTATTGATAATACTCCGTTTGCAAATTCAATGCTGCCAAGGCTTTTTCCAAAAAATACCTTGAAGACAAGACATTGATTATCGATACATTATTGTCCTTTTCAAGATTAAAACTGCTTTCAAAGGCAGATGCTGCCAACGAAGACGGCTCATCTTCTGCCGTTTGTATAGTTGTACTTGCCGTATAAACAGGTATCTTATAGCGAAGATACAAAAAGGCTATGGACAAACTAAGCAATAATAGCAGGGGTAATACATACCAACATTGTTTCAGCAATAACGCAATGATATGAAAATTAAATTTCGAATTTATTTTTGGAATTTCTTGTTTCATTTGAATTGTTGTTATCTTATACGTTTAAAAATCTCAACCGTATTAATAATGGATAAGATTGTGTTACCCAAATTGATATAAGGGCTGGCTTCTTTCAAGAATCTTGAAACAGGCTTTAAACGCGGTTCGACATAAATAATATCGTTTGCTTGAACGGTCAAGTTTGTTTCTCTTAATCCTTGTATGGTCGATAAATCAACTTTATAAACCGTTGGATTTCTTAGATTTCCACGAATTACCTTTATATTATACCCTTTTCCGTCACTAATGCCACCCGCCTCTGCAAGTGCCTCAAAAACTGTTGTATAGGGTTTTCTTAAAGTAATCAATTTGGCTTTATTGCCATCTTCTCCCTGAAAAACATATACTTGATGATTTCCTGTTATGATTACCATAGGAGAATTCATATATTTGGAATATTCTATCTCTAACCAATCTTCCAATTCTTGTATGGTTAATCCGGCTACATAGATACGTTTGGTAGAATCTTCTTTTCTCAACCCCGGCACTTTCAGTGTACCATCATAATCTACCGTCAAATCATAATAATTTCTATTATTATGGTTATTGTTACTGTTTTCGTTATTTTCAAAAATATTTTCGCCATTTTGAACATAAACAGCCAAAGACAATACATCATTTGGAGCAATACGATATACGGCAAATCTATCGTCTTCCGGAATGGGACTTAAATCCGATTTTTTAGCATGAACTAATCTTGTCGGCATAAAAACCTTACACGAACTACACATTAATGCTAAAAGAATCAATAATATATAACTTTTTTTCATTTTTCTTTATGATAAACAATATTATAAATAATGGACAAGATGAAATAGGTCATCATAATAAACAAAATTGCCCGTATCTTTAAACATATAATTAATATTAAACTTATTCCTATTAGTGCGTAACGAAAAATATTCTCTTTTATTGTCAGATTCTTAAACTTTAATGACAACAAAGGGAATCGCGACAACATAGCAATACAAAGCAATATAATAATAGCAGTATAAATACTTGCTGCATAAGCACCTACGTTATAAAATTGCAAAGAAAGTATCACAAATGCAGCCGCTGGCACTGGCAAACCATGAAACATCTCCGTTTGAGTTGTATCAAGATTAAATTTGGCCAATCGCAAAGCCGCACAACAAGGATACAGTGCACTGGCAACAAACGGTATTATCTGAATGCCCCAAACTTGCGTTGTATAATCCGAGGACAAAGCCAACATTTGATACATGATAAACGCTGGAGCCACTCCAAAGGACACAATATCGGACAAAGAATCCAACTCCTTGCCTATATCTGATTTTACATGCAAGGCTCTCGCTGCCAATCCGTCCAAAAAGTCAAAAACAGCAGCGAGAAAAATCATAAAAGCGGAACGCCCAAGCATTCCATTTACTGCTAACAATATGGCAACAATCCCACAAAACAAATTAAGTAAAGTAATACAATTCGGTATATGTTTTTTTATCGCCATTGTTTTTTCTCCTTTAATCAAACAAACTTCCCACTTCACCACCTTGCTTTGCTATACCCAAATGTTCATAAGCAGCAGGGGTAACTTCCCGACCTCTTGGAGTCCGCACCAAAAATCCTTCTTGTATCAAAAACGGTTCATATACTTCTTCAATAGTACCGGCATCTTCACCTACTGCCGTAGCTATCGTATTAATACCCACAGGACCGCCTTTGAACTTATTGATAATACAACCCAATATACGATTATCCATTTCGTCCAAACCGTGAGAATCCACATTGAGTTTATTCAGACTATAGCGTGCTATATCCAAATCTATTATTTCATTTATTCCATTGCCTTTGACCTGTGCAAAATCACGTACACGCCGCAAAAGGCCATTGGCAATACGTGGAGTTCCCCGACTACGCCGTGCGATCTCTGTAGCGGCATCATCATCTATCTTCGTATTAAGAATAGTGGCAGAACGAATAATAATACGCTTTAATGTTTCTGTATTATAATAATTCAATCTGAATTTAATGCCGAATCGGGACAACAAAGGGGCTGTAAGCAATCCTGAACGGGTGGTGGCTCCTACCAAAGTAAACGGATTCAAACCTATTTGTACCGTACGGGCATTGGGACCGGATTCTATAACAATATCTATTTTTCTATCCTCCATGGCAGAATACAAATATTCTTCCACTACCGAAGACAACCTGTGTATTTCATCAATAAAAAGGACATCATTGGGTTCCAGATTGGTGAGCAAACCTGCCAAATCGCCCGGTTTATCGATGACCGGTCCTGAAGTTACCCTTATGTTCACCCCCATTTCTTTAGCGATAATATAAGAAAGTGTGGTTTTGCCCAAGCCTGGAGGGCCGTGAAACAACACGTGGTCTAAACTTTCCCCACGTAATTTGGCAGCACGAACAAAAATAGTAAGATTTTCTATAATATCCTCTTGTCCGGCAAAATCCTCAAAACCGGCAGGACGAATCTCTTGTTCTATGACCTTATCTGCAACTGACATTTGGGATTTTGTCGGATTTAAATTACTATTTTGATGTTCTTTTTCTGCCATTATTAAGAAATTATATCTTCTTCTATTTGTAGATTTTCTATAATAAATCCCTGTCTTTCAGGCGTATTTTTGCCCATATAATAGTCCAACAAATCGGCTATAGGCGAATTGGTGAGTACCACAGGGTCCAAACGAATATTTTTACCAATAAAATGTTTGAACTCATCTGGGGAAATTTCTCCCAAACCCTTAAAACGGGTTACCTCCAACTTTCCTTTTAATTGTTTGCTGACTGCATTTTTTTCCTCTTCCGAATAACAATATCGGGTTTCTTGCTTGTTTCTCACTCGAAACAATGGAGTCTGCAAAATATATACATGCCCCATACGTATTAATTCGGGGAAAAACTGCAAAAAGAATGTCATCAGCAACAAACGAATATGCATACCGTCATCATCGGCATCGGTTGCAATGATAATTTTATTATAACGCAAACCTTCCAAGCCGTTTTCAATGTTCAGAGCGGCTTGCAACAAATTAAACTCTTCGTTTTCATAAACAATCTTTTTGGGCTTGCCATAAGAATTCAGAGGCTTGCCCCTCAACGAAAAGACTGCTTGCAATTGTGCATTTCTTGATTTTGTAATAGAACCCGATGCCGATTCTCCCTCGGTAATAAAAATCATAGTTTCCAAACGCTGGTCTTCCCCCTTTGGCGTTGAATCGGTCAAATGCACATGACAATCTCTTAATTTTTTGTTCACCAAACTTGTCTTTTTGGCACTTTCTTTAGATGATTTTTTCAATCCGGCTATTTCTTCCCGTTCTTTTTTTGCTTCAAGAATTTTTTGTTGCCAAATAGCCCCAACCTCTTGATGCATGTGCAAATAGTTGTCCAACAAGCGACAAACCATATCGTTGATATACCATCTAACCGTTGGACCGCCTTTTTTCATATCATTAGAGCCCAATTTGGTCTTGGTCTGCCCTTCAAACTGTGGTTCTTGAATACGGATACTCATAGCCGCACAAATAGATTGACGAATATCTGAAGCATCATAATCTTTTTTGAAATAATCACGGGCACATTTCACCAATGCTTCACGCAAGGCTTGCAAATGCGTACCACCATGTATGGTATATTGCCCATTGACAAAGGTAAAATATTCTTCACTGCTTCCTCTTTGGGTATGCGTAAGAGCCAATTCAAACTGACCTTCCTGCAAATGTATGATAGGATATGCCAATTCGGTAGATAAATTTTGAGTCAACAAATCCAATAAGCCGTTTTTGGAATAATACCTATTACCATTGCAAACCAATGTCAAACCTTTGTTCAAAAAAGCATAATTCCACAACATTTTCTCAACATAGTCAAGATAAAAGGAATAATTGCCGAAAATATCTTCATCAGTATCAGGAATAAATGTTATAATTGTACCATTGGCTTCTGATGTATCTGTTATTTCATAATCATTGGTAAGAATACCTTGAGAAAACTCAGCAACTTTGGTTTTTCCATTTCGTATTGACTGCACTTTAAAATAACTTGACAAGGCATTTACCGCTTTGGTACCCACCCCATTCATACCTATGGATTGTTGAAACGCTTCGGAATCATATTTGGCTCCAGTATTCATTTTGGAAACACAATCTATTGTCTTTTCCAATGGAATACCTCGTCCAAAATCCCTAACTCGCACTTGATTTTCTTGAATATCGATTTCTATACTACGTCCAAATCCTTGATGGTATTCATCTATCGAATTGTCTATCACCTCCTTGAGTAGGATATAAATACCATCATCGGCAGAAGAACCGTCTCCAAGACGACCTACATACATACCCGGACGCATACGAATATGTTTATACCATTCTAAGGTAATTACATTTTTGTCGCTGTATGAATTATTTATTTGTTCCAAAACTTAAAATTTTTACAAAAATAGCATTTTTTCCGACAAAAATGACAAACAAAAGGAAGAATTTTATAACAACAAAATGTTAAACTCTTATCAGAATGGGAAACAATAACTATTGATTGAAATCCAATAATTATTGTTCTGACAACAAAAATGTCCCCGTGGACAAATAACTTTTGCCCGTTTCAAGATAAACATCACCTTCAAAAGTTCCTTCTATATAACTTTTTTCTCCTTGGGAATAACTCCTTCCACGCATTTTTATCAGATTCATTGTTAAGCCCTTTTCGCCCGTGGCACTGTAAACATTACCAAAACCGATAATACCGATAATAGAATCATTCTGTTTTTTTAAGGTGGACATGGTATGATGTTCCATTTCTTCTATAACTATTTCTTTATTAGAACTTTTCTCTATTTGAAATGAATAATATGATGTAAAAGTCGTTGTATTGTTTGCACTTGTATGATACACACCTTGAAAACTACCCGTATATTTTCCTTTGTGCGGTTCCTTTTTGCACGAAACAAAAACAAACATACAGCAAAATACAAGTGAGACGGAAAGTAAATATTTATTTTTCATATCAAATCAATTTTACGCTACAAAGATACAACAAAAAATAATACAAACTTTTAAAGAACCTATATAAAAAACAGGCAATGTTTTATTGATGTATTATCCCAAATATACTTTTGCAATAATTATTTAAGGGCTCATTAAAAATTTATCCAAAATGGGAAAGTGTTTATTTAACATGCTTTCTGTATCAATAACAGCATTCATATTCAGTTTTTGCAAGCAAAACGATACAAAAAATACATTGACTATCCGTTGGGAAGATTACCAAACCGTAATCAAAGCCTATCCTGATGCCGAAGGACATTTTATCAAGGCTCAATACGAACTAAAGGATAAACTATCTGATATTTCAACATCTAAAATAAAAGTCTCAAAGGTAAAATACATTTATTATTTAGACCTGATACACCGCCGAAACAAAATATGTTACGCTACGCTATCCGATGACAATATTTGACTATGAACACACCCTATACGTTTTCGGAGGCGATACAAGAAGAATAAATCATTACTTTGCTGCCCCCATAAGCAAAGAAATTTACCTCAAAAAAATAACCGATATTCAAAAGACTTTTGTGCGGTATGAAAACAATATTCTTGTACCGCATAAATTTTATACACCTCCAAGCTTTTTCCCTTATCCGAAATATTCTATCAAACCTATGACAAAGGCAGGGATAAAGAAAAATTGTATGGCATAGGAAATCGCTGTCCCGATACGGCTTCCAGCTAAATCAGTACGACTTTTTATCCAAAACCAACGAGGTGGCACCATGTCCCCCCAACCGACAATACCTATTATCAATCCCAATGCCGATGCTATACCGCCAAGTACAAACACAAGCGTATCAGGGGTACCAGTAAAAACATACAACATACCCATCGCCACTACTATAGGCGAAACCAAGTTCCATAACCAAAGAAATATTGCCATAATTTATTTATTTTTTAGTAATTGCTTAATATCTTCTATATCCTGTTCCCATTTTTTATTGTTGTTATCCATTTTTTGTTCCATCTCATGAAGTTGGGCTTTGACATCGTCATTGTTATCGGCAACCATTGCATCTACAAAAATGGAATTGATAAAAGACATACCTATTATACCACCCAAAATCAATATCAAGCAAAAATAGATACGCACAATATCTGCCATTATTGACGCAGAGCCATAATATGTAGCAATAGTATCGGGAATTTCGTACCAACCCTCCACCGTACAAATTTGGAATACGGCATAAATGGAACGGAGAGGCGTTTGAAAATGTTCAGGATCGGCAGTCTGAAACAGGCTACAGTTGAGCAAGCCGAATATCACAATAATGACAAAGAAACTTAATAATATCGCATACGATTCTCTCAATGCCACTTTAAATCCCTGTACCACTTTGCTGAAATTAGGAAAGAAATGCAACACACGGAAAAATCTCAGCACACGCAATAAACGAAATATCAACAAAAATGACAAATTGAACATTTCCAATGGAATAAACAATTCTACCAAAGACGGCAACGATAATATAACCAATATTCCGTCCAAACGGTTCCAGCCATTTTTCCAATATCCCTTAAAACCATACTCCATGTGTTTGATAATCATTTCCACCAAAAATATCAAAGTACATAGTGCATCCAACAAACTAATAGTAAAACTTTCATATCCTGAAACTTGCATATAAATAATGTAGGAATTGAGCAGTATTACAGCAAGAATGAACTTGTCATTCAAGAAAATACCCTTAAATAAATTTCTCATTTCCATTTTTTTTATTTATAATAAGTCAAAATATCTTTTACTAAATTAAAACATTTGAACAAATCGTTGTACACCGTATATTCTTCGGATTTGTGAGCATTGTAGTAACCGCAACTGATGTTGCAACAAGGAATAGCAAGTCCTCGATTGCGTAAAGCAACAACATCGGTAGTTCCACCGTTGACAGGTTTATAGCCATATTTCTGTTGCAAGGCAAGGGGAATAAAATCATCTTCACAAAGCCGCACATTATATTTTTCATTAAAAGTAACAATATCGCTATTGCCTTTTCGGTCACATTGTACAATAAATCTCACATTATCAAAGAAATGTAAATCACAGGCTTTTGAACCGCGACACCCCGGTATTTCTCCGTCTTTTTCTTCTTGTACAAACAAGACGACTTTCAAAAACTCTTCACTTTGTAGCAATTGCAGTGCAATCCATATTCCGTTTTTATCATCGGCACCTATACCGATACGATTTTTATCATCATCTGTAGCACAAACAATTCCATTGATTTCGTGCAAATTTCTATGCTGAGGATAGTGTACTTCGTCCAAATGTGCTGCAATGCAAGGATAATATTGGGATTTTCCTTTGGTAATGAACAAATTGCCGATAGCATCTTCAGATATTGACAAAGGCAGTCCCTTTAGATATTCAAGCACGACATGTTTGATTTCATCTTCATGCCCCGATTTGCTATTGATTTGATATAATTGTTTGAGTAATTGCATAAATATCATTAACTTTTTTCATTCTCAATCAGGTCGGAATAAAATGTGTAACCATAGTCCATTTTAGGTTTGCGAATGGTCAATTCCGATGAATATTCTTTCTGCACTTCAGGTTCAAAATGCTTGTTGAATATATCTGCCATAGTTTTGGAAATTAATGTATTGCGATAATCCCAACAAGTTACGCTCCATGCAATCCTTATGGTAAAAGCATTGATTTTTCTTCCTTGACAGATATGGCGGCTTATGTTTCTGGGGGAAGAACCATAATATTTGTGTCTGTCTGAATTTAACCCGAATTGAGATTGTATTGTTTCTGTCAATTCATTGTACATCGCATCAAATACGGCAACATCTTTTATTGTTATATTGGGGTCATTATAAGTTTCATCACCTTTTTGCGCACCTATTATATAGTGAAACTGCGTTGGATATACAGGTTCTTGACCTCCACTGGCCGAAAGTAGAAAAACAACCCAACTATCTTCGGTTTTTGCAAGACTATCTATATCATTAAGAAAAAGAGGCAAATTGGGACAAGCATTCCTATCGTTGATATTATAATATGTTATAGGATATTTGCTATCAAACTCAATTTCTTTACTTACATAATTAAAACCTCCAATCATGGCAAGATAATACGAAAAATTACCGATTACAGCCTCACTGCAACTGGAAGTGGAAACAATTGTAACCTTTGAACCCCTATTGATACAGCAGCCATACGGTCTGTTTTTAGGAAAACATTCTACAACAAGTTTATCTGCTGGTTTTTCTTCCACTGGACGAGTGGTGGCGATATTACGCAAACGCAAAAAATCAGAAGCGGAAACGGCTTCGATAATATTGGGTTGGCTTATACCCTGTTGTGCCTGTATGTCTGTTATTGACATATATTTGGGAACCAGTAAATATTTTGTGTAACGACATTGTACGTACCGGAAAATTGCGTTTATCTTATCTATATCATTTTGACGCTTCTCCTCTTTTTGTTCTTTTTCCATAACTTCTGTAAATCCGGATCCGATAAGACCTGCAGGCACAGCAAATATCGCTATTCCAAGTATCCCCACCAATACGGCTATAATTTGTCCTATAGAAGTAATAGGCGGATTGTCGGCAAATCCGCCCGGATCGCCAACATATTGAAGAAAAGCCCATGCAACAGAATCCCAACCGTTTGCATAAGTTTCAGGCTGTGCCTTGTGTTCTACAAAAAACAAGATAAGCGACAATATGATTGTTACAATCGCCAAAAACTGAACAGAAACCCACAATTCATTCTTTTTAGACTTAAAAGCCTCTGCCAACAAACGGAATGAATGCATATAGCGAAAGACTCTCAACAAACGGGCTATTCGCAAAACTTTGAGGGCAGTATAGGGAAAAGGAAATAAGAAACTCAAATAAAAAGGATATGTTGACAGAATATCTATTAATCCATAGAAACTGCAACAATAGCGTATCCTTCCGAGAAAACCTTTGTATTTGTCGTCAATCAGGTCAGCACACCAAATGCGGAGAGAAACTTCAATTGTAAAAATAATGACAGTAAAAATATCAATAAATATCAGTATTTTGCCGAAACGTTGTTCTACCCCTGCGAAAGTGGAGATGAACACTTCCAAAGTACTGATTATAATCAATCCAATAATGGTATAATCCACATAATTGTGCCATTGTTTGGTGTGCAGGTTGTCATCAAAAACACGTGAAAGTTCACGTTTAAAACTCGCGATTCTACTCATTTCAATTTATTATACCGACAATTTTGTCTATATCCATCCTGCCATTATTTTTCTCTTTTCAGCGATTCTTTGGCACTTTCTATCTGTCGTTTTAGCGACTCGATGTTACGGTCGTGTCTAGCGGCATAGTCAATTTTTGATTTTCTATACGAGGCCTTTAACGATGGCGTTGACGCTCCCTTTATCAGGCTTGCATAATGTTCGTTGTCTCGTTTTTTGGCATCTTTTTCTTTTTGCAGACTCGCCCGCAAATCAATAATTTTCTTACGATAATACTCTTTGCTCATAATAATGAAAATTTAATAAAATAATTTTTTCCGCAATTTCAGGACTGCGGGATTATCCTTATATTTTTGTATTGTAGAGAAAATTTTTAATATCAATTCTTTCGTTTTTCAAATAAAAGTTGTAATTGTACTGCGATTTCTACAGACAAATATGAAATATTACTGATTAAATTATAACAAAATACAATCTATGTTTACGCGTTATTATCAATTAAACAATGAATTAGAAAGCAATTTGTTCTGATTTTTTCTCTACAATATGTCAAAGAACGTTGGTTGTTGGTAAGCAAGGGAACATTGCTGTTCCCCTGCTCTGACGAAAAACTTACTTTCCGGCTTGAATGAGGGTTGCCTCATTGTCTGCAAGTTTGGAGTCATCTGCATTGGCTACCTGTACACCAATACCATACATTTCAGCTATTTTGTTTTCAAAATTGCCGACTTTCATGTTGCCTTTTACAGCAAGTTCGCCACCTTTGGCACCTTCAGCACGAATGCTTGCCAATGTTGCTTCCTCATCCGCCATACGACCTTTGCTTGATACATTCATGTAAACACGCAAAGATGCACCAAACGCTTCTTTGAACTTGGATTTCAAGGTTTTTACCTTCATTCTTCCGTCAATGTTAAATTCTGCCATAACTTTAATTTTTTAATTGGTTAATACTATGTTTATTTGATTAATTTAAATTTTTATCTATCCGATTTTACTTCCATTCATCTTTTTTGCAGCCATCGGCTTCGCACTTCCTATTGAAGGCGGCGAGGGTCATCTCGTCAGCAGTACCGCTGGTATAATAACGATGTCCGTCTTTTGCAGTGTAGCATACTTGTACATACAGACCGAATACGGTATCAAATTCTTTTTCCAAGGTCTTGATTTTCTTATTGCCGCTAATGGATATATCTCCACCTTTTGCACTTTTATCGCGTACTGATGCTAGAGTTTTAGATATGTCAACCCTATATGGAGTCAATGAGCCCGAAACTTTTTTGGCTTCTCCTGAATAAATACGCAAACGAAGATATGGAAATTTCTTTGTAAATTCTTTCATCAAAGTTTCCACCTTCTTGTTTCCAGTTACCGACAATTCAACAGTCGTCTTCACTGTAGTTGTTTTCTTTGCTACAGATTTAGCCGCAGGCTTCGCTGCAGTTTTCTTTGTCGAAGTTGCTGTCTTTGCAACTGTTGTGGTTTTCCTGGCTGCAGGTTTAGCTGCGGATTTCTTAACGGCTGGTTTCTTTGTTGTTGCCATAATATTATTTTAATTGGTTAATACTTATTTTTATTTTTATTTTCTATATTCTTTTTCCGCTTGTAATAATATCGGTTTGAGTTGATCTATATTGCTTGCCGCTTTGCCCAATAATTTTTTGAAAAAACCACCTTTCTTTTCGGTATCTTCAGTATTGATTTTCAATTGATAAACACCTTTATTATATTTAACATCCCCATCAAAATACTTGTCAAAAATTTCTTGATGTTTGGCACTTTCCGCAACACTTATTGAAAGAAGCAATTCCCGTTTCTGCGGTGTTAATGTTATAAAATTGCAGGGTTTGTCATCAAATTTTATCCCGATATATACTTGTCTGAATACAGGTTCATATTTCTTACCTGTACATTCATTCAACAAGTCTATCACATGTTCTGACAAAACCACATTTTGTTCACAAGATGTTTCAACCCAATATTCTCGAGAATAGTCTTGTTGTTGATATGCTGCCTTTGCTTTCGCATTGGCCGCATTTCGTAAGGTTGCCCCGTTTTCAATCAAAACTTCGTTGTTGGCATCAGCAACTTGCACCTCTATACCAAATTGTTCCATCATTTTTTCCTCAAAAGTGCCAACCTGCATATTTCCATTGACTTTTAATTCACCAGTAGCAGGTGCATTTTCACTTCTAATTTCTGACAAACGGGCAGATGCTTCTGCAAAGTGATGATGATAATAAACACGGAGAGTTCCTCCGAATGCCTCTTTGAATTGTGCCTGCAGGGAATCCACACGCATGCGACCGTCTATATTAAATTCTGCCATAATTTTATTTTTTTATTGATTAATACTATGTTAATTTTACTTTTTATTTCACCACAATAGAAACAATATATTTAATAAAAAGGATAAACATGTTATAATTAAAGCAATACAAGCTATCCTAAAAGGATATTTGTAATACGAATCCGAATTATGCCAATAATAAGGAAACCATTTTGCAGGTTTTATCTCTACTTCATTGCCAGACTTTATCTCCAATTCGCTTTGAGTTCTGTAACCCATTTGCACGATATCCTTTTCGACATGCCTTCCAATACATTTTCTATATACTGATTTTTTATTTTTATTGTTATTGTTTGTAATTTTAACTAGTCCCTCCAACATATTTGAATTGTTTGTATCTTTCATTTTTTCATCAAAGATAGCCTCAAAATCTGAACTATAAATAAGGACATAACGTTCAAAATCTATATGATATTTAACAAATTCAACATCGGTAATTTTGGAAACTTTCATCACAGAATCTTTATTATTTTTATTTTATATTTCTACCTCAATAATCTTGCGTTTGTCTATTGGAGCCAATTTTTCTATCTCAAAGTCTACTCCTGCAATCTTGTATGCTCCCCATATATAGTTATCAACTTCACGATATTTGAAATGTCCTGCAAGACCATATTCTTTCATAAAAGTATCATATACCTGCACATAGAAATCATACTCCCTCAACTTTTTTTCAAACTCTTTTTTATTTTTATCTGCATAAAGTGCAGTTAGCACATTAGCAACGATATTGTCATAAATGGGAAATTTGTCGGATTGGTGATAGGCACAATATTTTGTGGCAAAAGAGTAAAAATTGTATGTTTTATCACTAATTTTAATATTAGCAATCTCCGGCACCAAAGTCTTGTCTCCATTCTTCAAACGTTTGTCAATATCCTTTATTTCAAGAATATGTTTCATCATATTATTGGTTGCCCGAACATTTGTAGAGTATAATAAATTAAGCAATTTAACCTTTACTTCAACAGCGGCCTTGTTCTTATGATCAGGAAACTTGTCCACAAGATTATCCAACACTTCTTGCTGAATCTGATAAGTTTCCATTTTTTTGTAGGCATTCAGTACCGCTTGAGCATCTTTCAAAAGATTTTTCTTCATATATATTACCTTTTATCTCTCTTTTCCCCAACCCGTTGGAATATATATTTCCAACGGGGAAAATTGTTTATCAATGTATTAATCTATCTTATTTGAACAACCTTTTGAGTTTGTTGACAAAACTGCCTTTTGCCTTACGGGCTTTAGCCATGCGTTCAGCGGCTTCTTTACCTGCTTTTGTGCGTTGGTCCAGACGACCGTCAGCACGTCTGGCTGGTGCTGTTGTTTTTTTCTTAATAGTCGGTTTTGTAGCGGCTTTTTTATGTGCCTCACGTGCTTTTTTTGCACGTTCCACCATTTCCTTGTATTCTTTTGTACGTTTGTCCACTTTTCCGGACGCTGTTTTCTGTACTGCCATAATTCTCAATTTTTTAAGGTTATTCTTCTATAATCAAATCTTCTTCTTCAGCGACAAATTCATCAAGCATTGCAGTTGCTTTTTCTTCGTCTATCCCCAAAATGTCTGCAAAAGCAAAGAAATTCTCCATTTCGTCAATAGACAAGAAAGCATCGGCACACAACATTTGCAGGCAAAGTGTCAATACACCTTCCTTTTCCGTTGCAGCCACTTTTTTTGCTGCTGTTTCCAAAAACGAAGCCAATTCGTCCTCGTTCATTTTTTCCGTTTCTTTGATTGTTTTTTCCAAGTCAGTTGAAAGTGTCTTTATTTCAAGTACATCACCAACTTCTTTTACAAATTCTTTTTCAAATTCATCATATTCCCCGTCAGCCCAAACAGCAGCAGCAAGAAATGAAGAAAGTACTTTGGATTCAGTTTTCATTATTCCTTATTTTTTATTAAACATTAAATTATTCAATTACAACAAATTCCGTTCTTCTATTTACATTTGATTCAGGATTTTCAGCATCTTTGAGTTCTGTGCTGCCTTTGCCTTCCCATTGCAGACGGTCTTGTGCAATACCTTGTGAAACCCAAAAATCCACAGCGGCTTTAGCCCTGTTTTCCGACAATTTTTGATTGAAAGCGTCATCGCCTTCGGCAGAAGTATGCCCTACTATTTTCAATTTTATAGATTGTTGTTTTTCCATTAATTTTGCCAAATCGTGCAACACGAATTTAGAAGCATCGCTCAAATCCGTTTTGCCTTTTTCAAATTCGGCCGCATTGAAATTCTTTTCCATTTCCTCAATCTGTTGCACATAAACGGTATCTACAACGGTTACTATTTTTTCCACCACTTGCGTTTCTTTGTTGCAACTGCGTGCCAACAAGAAAGTCAAAATTGCGACAAACACAATGGCAGCACAAGCAATATACAAACCGGTTTTGGATTTTTCAGGTTTAGGCGGAACGTAACCATTTAAATATTCAAGTCTCCATCCACCCTTTTTACCGAAACCTTTTTCAGCAGCAGTAAATTCTGCAACTTCAATATCGTATTGTTTTGCATGATTGACTAAACGCTCAAAACTTGGCTTTGTCCACATTTTGCAAAGTACCATCTTTGTACCGTCTTGCAATTTAATCACATCCTCTTCGTCTGTAAAGAAGAACTTTTTCTCGTTTTCTGTGTCACATTCTTCCAATGTTTGTACATTAACCTTCCAACCGGAATCGGGGTTTAACTCTTTTGGAAATGCTTTCTTAAAATCTTCTAATGTAGCATGTGGATACATTACAAGATACGCGTTGAAAATACCCAACACAGTTCTATTCTGTGCCTTACCATAAACTCTTACTTTACTTGCCATAGATTATTTATTTTTAGATGATTATTGATTATCTGTCGCCGTTGCAAAAATATAAGAATTTGCAAGCGTTTTTTTAGTCCTAATAAGGTTCTAATGTTTATAATACTATAAAACAGCAACTTACAAAACGACCACAAACCCGTCTCTTTATAGGTAAGAGACAGGCAGCCAAAATACTGTAAGATACTGAAAATTAAAATATTATCGCAATTGGGGGGGGGGAGGAAAATGATTAAAAACCAAGCACTTACACTCTCTGCAAGATTCGGTTTCGCATAGATTCAAAAGACTAATTCCGCTGATTTTTATCATTTATTTTGATATTTCGTTCCGCAAAAGTATATATTTTTTTTTAACAAATCTGTCTTTTTGTCAAAAAAAATTTCTTGATTTTTTCGTTCCGCAAAAAAATGATTGTTCTTTGCTATCCTCAACTACCTCAAAATAACATTTTTTTCCCCCCCTAAAAAGGCCCCAAAAAGAAAAAAATTATACTTTTGCATTTGAAAGTCGCTTGGAAATAGTAATGATATAATCGATTATTATAATTAGATAGGGGTAATCATGGACTATAGTTTTACAAATTTTCAAAAAAATGCTGTGATTAGATTTTTAGCATTAGATAAGTATAATTATATTAAAGATAATCTTTATAAATGCGATATAAGTAATGATACTGAGTTTCAAACCAGATTCAATGCATTTTATCGTGTAAGAAGAAATGATTGTTGGAGAAAAGTTTTTTATGATTACTTTGAATCAATTAAGAATAGAAAGAATGTAACATTTGAAGAAATAGTTGGTTATATGTATAAGAAAACAGGAAATATTGAAGCATCATTTTGTAGTAAACTTTTATCTACAATAAATCCTGATATGCCAATATGGGATCAATATGTGTTATCTAATTTAAATCTAGAAGTAAAAGGTAAAACAAAAGAAGAAAAATTAAAGGATACTATAGTAGTTTATAATAAAATAATTGAAATAGAAAATAACAAACTTAAACAAAAAGATATACAACAAGCTATAAAAGATTTTAAAGAATACTTTCCAGAATATAATTTGTCAGATATTAAAATATTGGATTATATTTTGTGGAATAGTAGATAACAAGTATGAGAGGTAGTAAAATGAGCCGATAAAAGATAACCCAAAAATATGAGGCTAATATGCATTTATAAACTTTGCTTGATGTATGGTTTGTTCATTACAAGAAAATGGGACGAAAATTGTATTATTACCACAAAGAAAGCGGTTTGGAAATAGATTTTGTCCTACGCTACAAAGGTGAGTGTGTAATTGTAAAATGCAAAGCAAAAAGTGGAAATGCAAAATCCTTACAAACCATATTGAAACATAGCGAGAAATATCATGTTTACCATGCCATAAAATTAGGAGATTATAATGTAGGACGAACCAGAGCCCTCCTTACTCTTCCTTTCTATATGGGATTTCTTTTAACAGACCTATAAAACTTTCATTTTCACCTTGCATTACAGACAAACCAATGAAAAAATAAAAAACTTGAAAAAAATTACCCAAAAAACAATCCTATTCTATTTATTTTTTCTACTTTTGCAAAAATTAAAAAATACGTAACAAACATGGATAAAATATTAGTTATAGGCTGTGCCGGTCAAATAGGTTCAGAATTGACCCTCGAACTTAGAAAAATGTATGGGGATAGCAATGTTGTTGCTGCAGATATTCGCCAAGCAGGTGAAGATATTTGCCAAAGCGGTCCTTTTGAAATCGTAAACGCATTGGAAACAGACAAAGTTGCCGAAGTGGTGAAAAAATACGGTATCACCCAAATTTATCACTTGGCCGCAATCCTGTCTGGCAATGCAGAAAAAAAACCTCTCCCATCTTGGGATATTAATATGAAAGGTTTGTTGGGCGTTTTGGACATTGCCCGCGAATTGAAACTCAAAAGATTGTTCTGGCCAAGCAGTATTGCAGTTTTCGGGCCGAGTACCCCAACCAAAAATACCCCGCAACAATGTGTTATGGACCCCAATACGGTTTATGGTATCAGCAAATTGGCAGGTGAACGTTGGATTGCATACTACAACAAACGTTACGGTGTAGATACCCGTAGTGTCCGTTATCCCGGTTTGATAAGTTACAAAACAGAAGCAGGCGGCGGCACCACTGACTACGCTGTTGAAATCTACTACGAAGCCATAAAAAATCATCACTACACCTGTTTCTTGTCAGAAAAGACCTATTTGCCGATGATGTTTATGCCCGATGCCATCAAAGCAACAATAGACATTATGCAGGCAGATGCCGACAAATTGACGGTAAAAGAAAGTTACAATATTGGCGGTATGAGTTTCTGTCCAGACGATGTATTCAAATCCATCAAAAAACAAATGCCGGATTTCACTATTGACTATGAACCCGATTTCCGTCAGGCTATAGCAGACTCTTGGCCGCAAAGCATTAACGATGACCAATCCAAAAAAGACTGGAATCTGTCATACGTTTACGACTTGGACAAAATGACAGAAGTGATGCTGAAAGAAGTAGCGAAAAAATTCAACAAATAAGACTATTATAGAAGTTTAACAATGATAAAAAAAAGGGTATTCCAAGAATATCCTTTTTTTTGTTTATCTTCTGCTTAAATCATATATCAGCCAACCTCTGTATTTCTTATCGGGGAATCGGGCAAAATCTTCTAAAGCAGCCCCCATACAATGAGCCAGATTCAATTTTGTCCGCTTGTATGAAGTAGCCTTATTCATGATTTTTTCCTGCATTTGCAACAACCGTTTTTCTCCCCATTCGGTATGACATTCCAAGGCTGTCTGTTGCCAAAATGAAGGACAGAAAACCATTTCACTTGTTCCCAAAGCAGGTAACAAAGTTTGGCACAATTGCAACAATGCCGTTCGTAAAGGAACAAAATCAACAATCGCCCGAAAAATAAACGGAAATTTCATTTGTATCAAATTTTTCTCCATTTTTACTTCTATGCCATAAAAAAGAAAACGATAAGGCAAAGCATTTTCCTCAATCCAAACAAAAGGTTCAACCCTATCTTCACAATTACTCAAACACATGTATTTATTCAAATAATCGGTTATTGCTGTTTGGTCTATGGACAAAAAACAGGGCAAAAAGTTCTCTTTGCAAGAACAGTCAATGGTATGATTGGCAAAAATGACTAAATGTGCTTGTTGCATACGAACAAAAAGGGTTGGTTTTTACACCAGCCCTTTCATTTTATTATCTTATTTGATTGACTTTTCTATTCTAAAACATGAATAGCCAAACCGGAACGCAATTTTGGTTCGAACCATGTAGTTTTAGGAGGCATAATATTGCCGCTATCAGCAATATCGATAATCTGTTTCATTGAAACAGGATACAAAGCAAAAGCCACTTTCATTTCGCCGCTATCCACTCTGCGTTTCAATTCACCCAAACCACGAATACCACCGACAAAGTCAATTCTCTTGTCTGTTCTCAAATCCTTGATACCCAAAATTTTGTCAAGCACCAAATTGGAAAGGATAGTTACATCCAATACACCAATCGGGTCATTGTCGTTATACGTGCCTTGTTTTGCAGTCAAAGAATACCACACACCTTCCAAATACATAGAGAAATTGTGCAAATTGGTTGGTTTATAAGGTACACTTGATTCACAATGACATGGTAATTCACATTCGCATTTGCCACCATTAAGTGTACAATCGCATTTGCATTCAATATCAAAGTTTTCTTTCAAGGCTTCGATAAATTGTTTTGCGTCCAAACCATTCAAATCTTTAACGACACGGTTGTAGTCAATTATTTTCAATTGATTATCAGGGAATATAACTGCCATAAAATAGTTATATTCTTCATTGCCAGTATGGTTAGGATTATTTTTTTTCTTTTCAGCCCCTACCAAAGCAGCAGCAGCCGTACGGTGGTGTCCGTCTGCAACATACAAATAAGGTATATCGTTTTTGAAAATTTCAGAAATACGGTTAATGGTATTTTTGTCATCAATTACCCAAAAATGATGTCCGAAACCATCTTCAGCCACAAAATCATAAATAGGAGGATTTTTCACCACATTGGCAACAATAGCATCAATTTCTGCATTAGCAGGATAAGAAAAGAACACAGGTTCTACGTTTGCATTGGTGATACGCACGTGAATCATTCTGTCTTCTTCTTTGTCTTTACGGGTCAATTCGTGTTTTTTGATGTTATTGTTGAAATAATCATCAATATGAGTACAACCCATAATACCATATTGTGTGCGGCCATCCATTGTTTGTGCATAAACATAATATTTTTCTTCATTGTCTTGCACCAACCAACCATTATCTTGGAATTTTTGGAAATTTTCCACCACCTTGTCATACACTTCTTGAGAATGTTCATCTACACCTTTGGGCAAATCAATTTCTGCCTTTGTAATGTGTAACAATGACATCGGATTACCAGAGGCTTCTATACGCGCTTCTTCTGTGTTGAGGACGTCATAAGGACGTGATGCGATTTTTTTTACCAATTCTACTGGAGGACGTAAGCCCTTAAACGGTTTTAATATTGCCATAATATTATCTATTTTTTATTAAACAATTTATTTATTTCAAACTATACATGCAACTTTTATTTTGCTTTTAATTTGCAAAGATAACATAAAACTTTTAAATTTTATCATTTTTTAGAAATTGTCGTCTAAATATTTTTTATTGTTAACTTTCTTCATCAAAAAATTGTGAAAATATATTTTTTTTCTTGGCAACAAGTATGGTAAGAGACAAACTTCTTGCCATCAAAAAGGCAACCATAGCCAGCCATAAAGCATTATTGCCCAGTTTATTGCAAAAAATATAATAAATAACAAAAAATATACCTGTAGCAACAATCATCGTATTTTTCATCTCTTTGGAAGCCGTAGCCCCAATATATATACCATCCCACAAAAAGGCCGCAAAACCCGCCAAGGGAATGGCCAATACCCAAAAATAGTATTGTCCTGCCGCCTCTATAATTTCTTTTTGATTGGTAAGTATCGCCAAAAGAACATGGCCGCCCAAAGCATATATTAATGTAAAGCCTAAAGATATAATGGCTCCCCAGACAAAAATATAGGTAATCATTTTGTATAGCGATTGTCTGTCTTTGGCTCCGATATATTTACCCGAAAGTGCTTCCCCAGCATAGGCAAAACCGTCCATAATATAAGAAAAAATGGTCAGAAACTGCAACAACAACGTATTTATTGCCAAAACCATATCCCCTTGTTTGGCACCAGCCAAAGGTATAAAAGAAAAGACCATCAACAAGCAGAAACTGCGCAGAAAAATATCCCTATTGACTTGCAAAAATTGTTTCATATCTTTCCATACAAGACTTTTGGCAATGTTTATTTTTTTCCACAATTTTCTATAAAACAAACTCCAAAACAACATTGACAACAAAAGACCTGTATATTGTGCCAACAATGTTCCCCAAGCAACACCTGCAATACCCATTTTACAAACAATGACAAAAAACAGACTAAACAAAATATTCAATACATTGGAAACAATTGCGACAATCATAGGTGTATTTGCATTTTGCATACCAATAAACCAGCCATTGAATACATACAACAACAAGGTTGCAGGAGCAGCCCAAATGCGTATAAAAAAATATTGTCTGACCATATCTGCCATATCTGCATTGATATCAAAAAACAACAATGCAACATAACACAATGGATATTGCAAAGTAATAACAATAATAGCAATAAACAATGCTATAAAAACGGCTTTTACCAATGTATTAACCGCTTGACTTAAATCTTTAGCCCCATAGGATTGGGCGGTATAACCGCTTGTCCCCATTCTAAGAAAGCCAAAATTCCAATAAATAAAATTGAAAACGGTTGCAGCAATCGCAATGGCGCCAATATAGTCAAGACTGCCCAAATGCCCTACAATAGCCAAATCAACCATACCCAACAAGGGCACGGTAATATTAGAAACAATATTGGGCAACGTAAGTTTAAGTATGCGTTTGTTCACTATTTTTCGTACTGAAAATGATAGAAATATGTATTGACTTTATCGCGATAATATCTATTCAAGGTAGGTGGAATGGTTTTGTACAACTCCGTTTCCTTTTGTTTTTTAAGTTCTTGTTCAATGTAAGCAGGCGGGGTGGCAATTTTATAATCTTTGGCTTGAGTAGATTGCCGTTGGTCATCCTTTTCTCGTTGAAATTCCGCTTTTTCGGATTCCAAAAGCCTTGTCATAATTTGTTGTTGACGGTTGATGGTTTGTTGATTCAGAATCTTATTGACTAATTCTCTTTCGGTTTGTTCCATTTCTTTGAGCATTTTGTCAATTTGCCCGTCATAGCCTTTGCCCTCTTTTTTGAGTTGGGACTGATAATCTTGCATCATTTTCCGAATGGCTTCTTGTTGAGCCGCCATGCGGGCAAATTGTTCGCTAAGACTCTGTCCCTGACCTTGTTGTTGCCCTTTCTGTTGAGCATTGGGTTGTTTGCCACCTTGTTGCATTTGCTTTCGCATCTCTTCAAGTTGCTTGTTGAGTTGTTCTTGCATTTGTCGCATGGTTTTCATTGACTTTTTGCCCGATTTGGAAGGTTTGGAGCCACAACTTTCGCTGTTGCAATTTCCTTTTCTGTTACCCGCTTGTCCTTGACTTTGTTTTTGTAGCATATTTTTCATCGACTCTGCCAACATCAAAGCCAAATCGTTCAATGATGTCATAATAAATTGCTGCTTGGCAGCAATCTGCCGACCATAACTTGGACCATAAAACATTATTGACATCTGTTCCTGCGAATTGCTCATAAGATTCATAATATCCGTTTGCGCTTGCGAAATAGTACGTATTTGCTTGGAAATAAAAGGTTCCACCATAATTTGTCGGCGTGCGACAGCAGCAATAGAATCTTCTATCAGTTTGAGTTTGTCTTTCAGTTTATATTGTTGAAGAATAATATCTTTCATCGCGGGTTGATGTACTTGCGTATGATTCATTTTTTGCAGAATGTCTTCTTGGGCAAAAGATGTTGAAACAATATTGTCCAAAGTTTGACGAATAGTCTGAATATCTTCGCCTAAATTTTCATCTTCGGATTCTTGCATTTGCGTTTCTATTTCTTGAGCCAATTCTTTCATTTTTTCGGCGGCTTCTTTTTGCGTTTGGGCTGCTTTTTGAGGGTGTTTTTGTTTCAATTGTTCGCTTGCCTGATGTAGTTTTTGTTCTATAGCGGTTTTTAAAGCATTGACAGAATCCAAATTATAGGCATCTTCCAAAGCCTTATTGAGATTTTCCATCTGTTGGATATCCGATTTCAAAACATCAAATTGTTGATTGATATGTTCTTGTTGTTCTGACAACGATTGATCATTTTGGGATTGTTGCAGCGTCTTTTCCGCCAATTGCTCTTCTTGTTCGGCCAATTGCAATGACTTGGAAATAATGTTATCCATTTTGGCTTCTATTTCCAATTGTTTGAACAATTCCAATTGTTGGTCAAGGCTTTTGTTTATTTCTTCGGTATTTGTTTTGATATTGTCAATAATTTGATTCATTTTGTTCTTGTCAATGTTTTGATTGAGCATCATCTGCAATTCTTGCATCATGGATTTCATTTCATCGTTGAACAATTCATCAAAACGTTTTTGCAGTTCTTTTTGTTTGTCAATAATTTCTTGATTCAAATCGTTATATTGTTGATTGATGTGTTCTTGCCGTTTCTGTTCTTGAACAATCGCCTCGCCCTGTTTACGAATATCTTGCATTTGTTTGAGCAAGTTTTCCATCTCTTTCTTTTCTTGCCATGTTGCCTGATTTTGATTGAGCATTTCTTTTTTCAAGTTTTCTATTTGAGAAAGTATTTTTTCGCTTTCTTTCATCAGTTTTTCCAAATCAGATTTCACGTGTTTGTTGCTATTCGCTGTTTGTTGATGTATTTCGTCCAACGATGGCAAATAAAAGACTTCCGTATTTGATTTTGATGCTTTCGAACCATTTATGGCATCATTGTCCCAAACTTCAAAATAAAATTCCACTTGCTGTCCTTGTGCTAAATGTAAGGTCTGTGCATCGAAATAATAATAAAAATCTTGCACAACAGCATATTTTTCTATCTCAATTGGAATTTTTTGTTGTTCTATACTATTGCCTTTTTCTGTGATGGTATAAACAAAATATAATTTATCAAAGCCATAGTCATCTTTTATGTTTCCACGGAAATAATATCTGTCGGCAAAAACACTATCATGCATTGTTTTTACATCTATAGACGGATATTGGTCAGCAACTACATGCACAAAACCCGCAATAGAATCTTTGTTTTGCATAAAAGTATTGATATTGAATATAGTATATTCTACACTATTCAACAAACGCAGACGGCAAGCGGCGTTGTCTTTTGCAACAGAGAGTGTATCGTTTTTGTCTTGATATTTAAAAACAACAGCATCAGTATTTCTAACATAGAAATTCCAAGTGATGATTGTTCCCTGCGGAACGCTAATATCACTATTATTTTCAATTTTTTCATTAGGTTTGCCCGTATAGGCGGGATAACTCAAATCCATAACGAAACTTACAAGAATGGGTTGCGGCAAAACTTGTATCTCGTATGTTTGAGAGTTCACCTCTGGCGAAAAAATAGCAAATAGAGTATTTTTTTGCACATTTTTCAATTCAAATTGAAATTGATTGATAGCTATTTGTTGCATTTTATATTCCGCATTGTCAATTTTGACAAACACTTCCGCAGGCATTTCTTCGCCTTCAATTTTAATTTTGATTGTAAAATCATCGTTTTCAAATATTTTCAAATCTTTATTGAGGAGGACAAACGAATATGGTGCCGGTTTTTCAAAATATTGTTCATATCGTACAATACGTTGTGTCGGTTTTGTAATCAATTGATTGTTCAAGACAAAAATACACAACAACAACAATAACGGAACAATAGCATATTTAGCATAACGTTTTGTTTTTCGCCAATTTATAGCCAACGGAAAATGGAATCTGTTCATTTCCATTGTCCGTTGTTCCACACAAGCCAACAGCAGTTCTGTTTTTTCAGGCGGGCAATTGGCAATTTGCTCGTTCAATTGTATGGCGTTAAGCAGTTTATCGTCAATTTCAGGGAAATGTGCACCAATAATCTTTGCCGCTTTTTCGTATGACATCTGTGGCAATACATGCAATTTACGGAGCAATGGTTCCGCCACCAAAACACAGAAATTGAACAGGGTTATAGCTATAAAACCATAAAAAAACGCTGCCCTGATAGGGCTTGAAAAATAGGAAAAATATTCACTGAAAACAAGCCCTAAAAACAATATAACAGCAATGCTTACCCATACAACAAGACCTTTGTATATCTTGTTATTGTAGTAAGCATTAATAAACTTTTGTAATTGAATATAAAGTTTGCTTTCCGTCATCTAAGTTTATTTAGGAGCGATTTTTTCCACACGTCTTTGATGTCTTCCACCTTCAAAATCTGTAGAAAGAAACGCTTTAACTATTCTCAAGGCTTCTTCTTTTTCGATAAAACGGGCGGGAATGGCCACAATATTTGCATTGTTGTGTTGTCTTGCCAATATTGCCAGTTCTTCTTTCCAACAAAGAGCAGAACGCACTTGCGGATATTTATTCACAACCATATTTACACCATTGCCGGAGCCACAAAGTATAATTCCCACCTGAAAATCGCCTTTGACAATTGATTGTGCCAAGGGGTGGGCAACATCGGGATAGTCCATACTTTCCGGAGAAAATGTACCAAAATCTTTAAAAACACATTCAGTCTTCAATTGTTCTTTCAAAAACTCTTTCATTTCAAATCCTGCATGGTCGGATGCTATTGCTATTTCTTTCATTTTGTATTTGTTATTATATGTTTATATTCAAATATTAGTCCCAATATTGATATTCATTCACAATTTTTTGGGTAAGTATCATCTCGTCCTTTTCATTTTCGATTATATTACGTGAACTTACCACTACCTCTGTTTCCAATCCTTCTGAATTATAAAGATATTCTTTATCGGACAAAACAATATCATCTTTGTTGAGTAGGCTTTCTCTTTTGAGCAGACCTTGTTCGTTGTACGAATAAATATATTTCAAATATTGAGATGTAGTCTCTACAATTTTCCCAATCAATTGTTTTTTTTCATTATAAATATTTTTGGTAACAGAAACAAGCATATCTTTCAAATTATAAGTCTTTTGTTCTACCACAAAATCATCTTGATATAAATATTCTTCTGTTGTTTTGTCTTCATTTATTTTATCTTCAGTAATTGTGGAAATGAGTTGTCCTTTTTCATTGTAATTATATGATTTTACAATATTTTCTTGTTCATCGTCATCATATTCCACTATTCTTTGGATGAGATTGTTTTCCCACGTACATTCCAATTCTGTAGTCATATCCCCATCTCCATAAACGATATTTTTTTTCAACAAATGCCCTTCTGGAGTGGATATATATTGTTCTTCAAATTCATCGCCTTCTTCGTATGAAATTCTACAAGTGGTCAGAATGCGATTGTTGTAGATATAATATTTGTTTTCATAGGCTTGATTGCTTTCATCATTAAACGAATGTTCTTCCGTTTGCAGATTTTCCGCATCAAAAACTCTGACAACACGATTTTCGATATTTCCAGCATTGTCAAAAATTATATCCAATATATTATTGCTATTTTGGTCAAATTCGGTATAAGAAACTTTCTTTTTTGATTCTATTTGTTCGTCATCAAAAACATCTTTGCGTTGATATTGATAGACATAACGAGTGATAGATTTAATCTTTGCCATCGGTTTTATATGTATTTATTCAAACAAACAAAGGTACAAAAAATAAAGATATATTTAGCATTTTGACATGCTTTGCCCACAAGTTTTTTGCGATATGTTGGGCAAAAACAAAAAGACAAAAAGATTTTCCATTGATAATATTGAAAATATTGACTTTGGAAAATAATATTTCATATAATTGTATGTAATTTGCATTGATTTTTGTGTTATCTTTGCAAATGAGAAAATATAAAAAGCATTATGGCAGCCATACAAATAGAAAAAATAGCAAAACACAGATTAGCATCTTCTGTACTATCTACCATTATTAGTGTTACTTTAGTGTTGTTTATCGTCGGCTTGCTGGGCATTGTTCTCATCAATGCCAAACGCATTGCAGACAATGTCAGAGAAAATATCGGTTTTGAGGTGATGCTTATGCCTGATATTACCGAAGGACAAGTATCTTATATTCAACAAACATTAGAAAAAAAGCCTTATGTAAAATCGGTGAAATATGTGTCTAAAGAACAAGCGACACAAGAAACCATAGATTTGTTAGGGCATGATTTCCGCGATATTGTCGGGGATGTTATTCCTCCATCGTTTCAACTGAAAATAAATGCCAACTATACCACTATGGATAGTTTGCAAATGATAGAAAAAGAACTGAATTTGATGGAAAACATATCTGATGTATGCTATCAAAAAAGTTACATCAACAATGTCAATGACAATATCCACAAAATAGGTATTGTTTTACTGGTAATTTGCGGCTTGTTGTTAATTATCTCTTTCGCTTTAATTAACAACACCATCAGGTTGTATATCTATGCCAAACGCTTTACCATAAAAAGCATGTTGTTGGTAGGAGCCAAAAGAAGAACCATCTACCGTCCATTTATCACCAACAGCATTGTGCAAGGCATTATTGCTTCGGTATTGGCCATTGCCTTGATGGTATTTATATTGTATATGGCCTACAACCGCCCAAGTTTGGAAGCCATTATTGATTTTAGCCAACCGATGTACTATGCTGTTTTGTTCGGGGTAATGTTTGCTTTGGGCATACTTCTCAATTGGCTTTCAACTTTATTTGCCGTTCGCAAATACATCAAAATGAAGATAGATAAATTGTATGCCTAATTTTTGTAAAGATTGATAATAGTATGAAAGGTATTATTTTAGCAGGAGGAGCAGGAACACGTTTACACCCCTTGACATTGGCAATGAGTAAGCAATTGATGCCGATTTATGACAAACCTATGATTTATTATCCGTTAAGTGTGCTTATGTCTGCCGGTATCAACGAAATATTGATTATTTCCACTCCACATGATTTGCCTAATTTTGAAAAACTATTGGGCGATGGCTCCAGTCTGGGTTGCCGGTTTTCCTACAAAGTACAAGAAATACCCAACGGACTTGCACAAGCCTTTGTTCTTGGTGAAGAATTTATCGGCAAAGACAGCGTTTGCTTGATTTTGGGAGACAATATTTTTTCTGGCAGCGGCTTTGAACACAATATCCGCACTTGCGTAAATCCGGAAGGCGGCATCGTTTTCGCTTATCATGTCAATGACCCTGAACGATACGGAGTTGTCGAATTTGACGAAAAATTTAAGGCTCTTTCCATTGAAGAAAAACCCAAAAATCCAAAATCAAACTATGCCGTACCGGGGTTGTATTTTTATGATAATACCGTTGTAGAAGTGGCAAAAAACATTAAACCCAGTGCAAGAGGCGAATACGAAATTACCGATGTCAATAAATATTATTTGACACAAGGCAAATTGAAAGTGTCTATCTTGGACAGAGGCACCGCATGGTTGGATACAGGAACTTTCCGTTCTCTGTTGGAAGCCACTCAATATGTGCAAGTAATAGAAGACAGACAAGGCAAGAAGATCGGCTGTATAGAAGAAGTTGCCTATGAACAAGGCTTTATCTCTACAGAACAATTGGAAAAATTAGCACAACCGCTATTAAAAAGCGGTTATGGACAATATCTTGTAAATTTGTTAGATAAAAAATAGAACGGGACAATGCGAAAAATTTTAATTACCGGTGGGGCTGGATTTATTGCAAGTTGCTTAGCTGAAAAATTATTGCAAGACAAAGAAAATTATTTGGTACTCGTTGATGATTTCTCTACAGGATTGGCTGAAAATCTGCCACAAAAAAGCGACAATTGGATTTTCATAAAAGCAGATGTCAACAATTATAGAGATATCTCGGGCGTAATGTTGTCCAATAAGTTTGACTTTGTTTTTCACTATGCCGCCGTTGTAGGCGTAAACAGAACACAAGCCAATCCTTGCAAGGTGTTAAACGATTTGGACGGATTTAAAAATATATTAAATTTAGCCAAAAATTCCAATGTAAAACGTGTCTTTTTTGCCTCTTCGTCAGAAGTGTATGGTGAATCGGTTACTTTTCCCCAAAACGAAATAAGCACTCCGCTTAATTCAAGAGTCCCCTACGCGGTTGTCAAAAATGCGGGAGAAGCCTTTTTGCGTTCCTATCACAAAGAATTTGGCTTGGAATATACCATATTCCGATTCTTCAACACTTATGGCCCCAAACAATCCAAAGATTTTGTCATTTCCAAATTGTTGGCAAAAGCATTGAAAAACGAACCCATAACCATTTATGGCGATGGCACTCAATCAAGAACGTTTTGTTATATTGATGACAATATTGACGCTTGTTGCAAAGCCGCCTATGACAATCTTTTTGTAAACGACGTAGTCAATATCGGCAATAACAATGAAACCTCTATTTTGGATTTGGCTCATTTGATTATCAAATTAACTGATTCCAAATCGGAATTGGTATTTTTGCCGCCATTAAAAGAAGGCGATATGCAAAGAAGATTACCGGATATTAGCAATATGAAAACATTGCTCAATCGCCCGCTTTGTTCTTTGGAAGAAGGAATTAAACGAATTATCAACAGTCCTCGTTTCCAAATCTAACATGATAGTCAAAAGCAAAACATTGTCCAAAAGCACGTATATTCGTAGCCTGCAATGTTTGAAATCTTTGTATTTGTACAAAAATTATTACAAAGAAAAAGACCCGCTCCCTATTGAATTGCTCCGCCGATTCAGGCAAGGGACACAATTCGGCAAACTTGCGTGGCATTTGTTTCCCAATGGTATGGATATGTCCCCAAAATCCGTCTTCTTCCATGCAATTGTTCGTGCGGCTAAAAATGTTGAGGCTTATCTTTTACAAAACGATACCATTACCTTGTATGAAGCGTCTTTTTGCTACAATTCTGCATTGACCATTTTGGATATATTGGAAAAGAAAAACAATCTTTTGTATGCCTATGAGGTAAAAAGTTCAGTTGAAATAACCCCCACCTATCTCAATGACGCTGCCTTTCAATATTATGTGATGACACAAGCAGGATTTAAGCCTGAAAAATTTTATATTGTCCACATGCGGACAGGTGCAAATCTTGACAATATCGGCACAGAAGATGTTTGCATAAGCGATGTAACTGCTATTGTTATAGACAAACAAAACTTTGTGGAAGAACATATCGTCAAGGCGTTTGAAGCAATGACTGATGATAAGTTGCTGCTTGTCCCCAAAGGCGAACATTGTACAAAACCTTATCTTTGCGATTTTGCAGGTTTTTGCTCAAGGCAAGAAAACACGAAAAATACTACGCTATGAGACTAAAAGAATATACCTGCTTTTAGTCCGAAAAAGATATACATTGAAGGTCTGTCTGTATTGACCATTATCGGACGGATATTTTGAGCCGGTTTGCTGCCGTCTTCACTGCTGTAATATCTGTAAGTTGATTCTTGGAATTTGGCGAACAGGGTAAGGTTAAGACCTGTGGCATAGGCAAAATTGAATTTCATACCCATGCCTATTTCCCCCATCAAACCGGATTTGGCACCGTGTATAACATAATCCGAAGCATTGCCATTTGATGCCTTGTAGGGCTTGGAATCGAAAAACCAGCGGTTGGCATAGCCCAAATTCACATACATGTGAGGAGCTATTCTTGTCCGCATCATATTTACTCTCAAATCCAAATAAATAGGTACAAAGCCGTTTTTTACTGTCCAATATTCAAAATTGACTCCTACACCCAAGGCGATATAGGGATTGAACTGATAACCTAAAAATTGGTTGATAGCAATATTGGAAATGCCCTTGTTCAGTTTGTCCACTCCTTCTGCATTTTCGCCTTCTTCCATAGTATAAGGAATACGGGCAAGACCCTGTGAAAATGACAAACTGGTAATAAACAGCGGTCCTTTTTCTTTTATATCACCAGCTCTCTGACTTGCTCTTTGGCTATATGCATAAGGTAATATTCCTATTAATAATAGAAATATAATTGTCCAATTATAAATTTTCTTGCCCATAATATTCATCTGTGAAATTTGAATGCAAAGATAACATTTTTTTTCCAATTATTATATAATACCCAAAGAACGGAAAAACACAAACAAACAACCGATAAGCCTGCCTTGAAATGACAAGCGACTTGTAGCCTAAAACAAAAAGAAAAAAAAATATTGTATTTTTGTAGCACAAAAAACGAACAACAAAAACAAATACAAACCATTGAAATAAAAGTAAATATAAAATAAGAATATAGATTAGATAGCGTTTGAGGCTATCCTTGACTCTCAAAATTTCCAAATAGTCTTCTTAAAGAAGAAACACATCAAGGATAAGTTGTCAAATTGCCGTTTGTTGCGGCGTGGAATGACTTGTTGGATGTGAAGGGCTTGGAAATCCCTGAGAGTCAGGCAAGATTTGAAGTTCCACGCTATTTTTTTGTCAGAAACAAACACAATGCAACAGGAAAACTTTCATATCGGGCAACATATCAGAGAGGTGATGCACAAGCAGGGCGTTACCGTTACCGCACTGGCGGAACGCATTAACACCACCCGCACCAATATGCACAAGATTCTGAAAAAGGAGAACATTGATATTGAGTTATTAAAAAGCATATCCAAGGCCTTGCAACACGATTTTTTCAAGGATATTTCCGACCATGGTTTGCTTTAATGGCTGTATCACATTTGGACACTGTTTCCATTTTAAATACAGCATTTTTCACACTCCAATTCCAATAGAAGATACTTTTGCATCTGAAAAATTTAAAATTAAATAAAACATTAAAACCGACGGGTCGATGGGATATAACCGACGCTTTAATAATGAAAAAGATATTTTTTATCTTAGGTTTATGCGTATGTTTTACGTTGAATGGTGAAGCACAATCTTTCTTAAACTTTCTTAACAAAGCAGCAGAAGCAGTGTCAACCACACGTCAAATCACAAAAGATGTGAAAGATGAAGTAAATACATATCGTTCTTCATCAAGTAGTTCTTCAAGCACCTCAAACAATTACACTTATGTTAGGTCTGTTAGTCTGAAATATTTTCATTCTTATGGTTCTGCATCCGCTTCTGCAGATTTATACAAAACATCAAATGGGGATTATTTTGTAAAAAGAAATGGGTCTTATTATAGAGTCAGAAAAAATTACAGTTATGACGAATCTTCTTATGATTCACAAAGCCCCTTTTATTATGAATATTACATTGATGCAAGTTCTAGATATTACTTTAACTATTAAGTTATTTTGAGATGAAAAAAGCTTTTTTATTGATAACAATTATTGTCGGCATGCTTTGTTCTGTTAGTGCTCAAGTTTGCCGTATTTCAAATTCTAACGACAATGTTGAGGTTACTTCATATTATTTTAAAGATAACAACACCATTGTGGTTGCTGTATCAAATGACAGCCAAGATATTTCCGCAAATGTAACCGTAAACATTAAAGTACATGCATCATACAAATCCTCAAGTACTTATAAGGACTTTGATTTATCGGGGAAAAAATTAGCCAAACCTAATGGAGAAACTCTTATTGAAATCAAATTACCCTCCGACTATGTTCAAGGTCCCTCTAGTACAATTGAGGTAAAAGGCATTACCGGAACAAAATGTCAGAACTGATTTTGGGCTGTAATGCATACGAAGTAATATAGCATTACCCCCACGCAAATTACACAGAACCGCTGAAATCAAGGTTGAACTAGGGTAATATAATCCCACAGTTTTTTGGAAAAAAGTACTTGACAAATCGCCGGGACGTGTTATAAATAAGACAGAAAGAGAGGAATAAACAAAAAAACAAGGCAACAGTGCCTTGTTTTTTTTTGAGCAAACTCTTGTATAAATACTGCTTATCGCAAAAAAAAGACAATAGCATTAAAAAAATTATTATCTTTTACAAAATAAAGTCAAAATTGGTAGTGATGGTAGTTTTAAACTACAAGCAAAAAAATTACAATTGAGAAGTTAATATAGAACAAAAAATGCAGAAAAATATTTTTATCATCATGTACTAACAATATGCTTTGTTTACACTTTCTGTGGTGATTCCTCAAAAAAACTCACAATAGAAAACGAAAATCACTTATAAACAATAAAATACGATATTACTCTTTGTCAAATTCGTAAAATAATATGCTACAATTGCTTAAAGAATCGTTTTCGAATGCTATTTACAATAAACAAGGGACATATTTTTACCAAAAGAACAACAAGATAATTAAAAGCCCCGGGCACCACTCTTTTCCGTCCGCCGAACAAACCCTTCAAGCCCTTTCGGGCTATAAGGTTGGGGGTGTGCATAAGGTGCCATTTCAGCAGTTGCTTTCTTTTTGCCGCGGACAGATTGTACAAACCGGTATCAACAGCACCGGGAGCCACATGGCAGACATTGACACCATATTGTTTCATTTCATAATGTATCGCATAGGAAAATTGTTTGAGGTAGTTTTTCGTACTGGTATACATTGCCAAGGTCGGGAAAGCCATCCACGCGCATATAGAGGTTGCATTGAGTATATATCCCCGTCCCCGCTCCTGCATTTGTTTGCCGAAATAATAGCACAACATGGTCGGCGTTGTAAGATGCAGTTGCAACATCTTTGCAACGGTACTGTCAGCCACCTTGGTGAGCGAACTCCAGAAAAACATTCCCGCATTGTTCACCAAGACCTCTATTGTCAAATGTTGTGTCTGACAAAAATCGAACACCTCTTTGGCGGATTCCGCTTTGGCCAAGTCCATGACCAATATTTTTGTTTCTATGGCATACAAATCGTGCAGAAGTTTGGCCTTTGCCTCCGTTTCCGCTGGCTGATTGCTTACAATCAATATGGCATAGCCGCGTTTTGCCAATTCTTCAGCATATGCAGCGCCTATACCTGAGCTGCCGCCCGTTACCAATGCCCAACGTGTTTCCATCATTATTCCATAAAACGAAGTAGTTTAACCAAACAATCGGGCAAGGGTTTTTCTCTGTTGAATTTTTTCAAATTAAGATAAATGCCCAATTTTTTCAGCAGGGGTATTTTTTCCGTTTCGACATATTCGATGAGTGTACCGGCAGGGTCTTCGTTGTAGGCAAAATGCCCTGTTGCTTCGCCCATATCAAACTTACCTGCTTTTTTGCGGCTGTCTATCGTAAAGGGGAACCCCACTTTTGCACAATGTTGTTCCAAAGCGTCCATATTGGTGATGTCAAAACAGAGTTGTATAAAGCCTATGTCGCCCCACATTCTTCCATCGAAAATCTTATGAATATCTGTTCTGTCCATGGCTTGCACGAGTTCGATTTGCGAGTTGGCAAAAATCTTGGAGAAAGAACCTTGGCGGGGCTGACTGTGTGTCAGCACCACTCTTCTGAAACGATTGGGGGTACCCAAATGGGCAAAATCGTCAAAAGTGGCGGTTTGGTCGCTCAAGACAACATCGTAACCCAATATTTCTTTGTAAAACCGCATGGATTCTTCCATATTTTGCGTCCCGACAAGACCACCGTAAACACCTCCGCAATGGCGTTTTCTGTCCATAAACCAATCGTTGTCGCCTTGTACTATCTGGAACAGATTTTTATAAGGGTCGCGGAGATAGAACATCGGTTTATCGTCAAAATCTTTAAAAATCGGACTCAGGTCTGCCTGTTTTGCTTTCAATAGGCTGTAACTTTCTTCCACATTTTTACTCTTTATTTTGCAGGCAAAAATGCCCAAATCTCCCGGTAGGATATCAAACTTTGCCGGATTGGGGGCGTGACTTAAATGCTGCCAAATTTCAAAGCCGCCGCCACCTTGCAGGTTGATAGCCAAAATAGCATGTCTTTCCCGCTCGGCTCCGCCCATGTAAGGAGCCATAATGTCGGCAATAGCCTTTTCGTCAAACAATTTCAGACAAACGCCAAAATGTTCTTTGTACCATTGCCATGCCGTGTAAACATCAGGAACGCCAACACCCATTTGTTGGATACCTGAAATAATATATCTGTCTTTATTCATCTTTGATTGATTTTTTATGCGATGCAAAGATAGTCATTTTCACAACATAAAATCCATTAAAATTCAAGGTAAAAAAATCTGTGGCTTTAAGACTTGCAGGTCGCCTGCGAATAACTTTTTGACAAATTTGTTCTTGCGGGTCGCCCGCAAATACCACTTCTTGATTTTTTATTCTTGCGGGTCGCCCGCAAGAACTACTTTTTGATTTTTGGTACTTGCGGAACATTCCGCAAACATAAAATTGCTCCGATTGATATTATCGGATAAAAACAATGATACAATATATTAATTAATGGTAACAAAAATACCAAAATACGTCATAACACATCTCTACATCGGTTCTTAATAAAAAAGGCAACCCTGAGGTTGCCCTATACTTGAAAATCTAGAAAATTCCACTTTATCTTTCTATGGTCATTCTCTTAACAATTCTTTGACCATTAAATGTCATCGTGTAGAAATATATGCCAGAGGCCAAACTTGCCGTATTGAATTCAATACGATTGTTTCCGCTCATTGCATTTACTTCTTCTGTGTAGAGTACCTGACCTGTTACGCTCATAATGTTGAACATTACCTTTCCGTCTTCAGGAATAGTGTAGTTTACACTTGTTATTCCTTTGGCAGGGTTAGGAATATTCTGGCTCATTGAAATATTGTCAGCGGTAGCATTTTCAATAGCCAAATCAGTACATTTGGTTACAGGTGCTGCGGTATCGTTCGCTGCTACCATATCGCTGTTACCAACGAGGTATGCACTAACGGTATAACTTGGAACTGAAGGAATGATAAACATCGGGAATTCCAGTTCTTCGTAATCATCTGCATAAATTATACCTAGCGTTTCGTCCCATGCAGCCAACTGAGTGCCGTTATTGTCCGTAATTGCAGCATGAACCACTACATTTTGTGCATCATCGTTAGGATTCTTGTTGCTGACTTTGACTTTTACAACCAATCTGTCGCCCACTTTGTTACAAGTGCCGTCATTTGCAGGTGTAATAATGCCATCAACAGACAAATCGTTGGATTCAATACATTCATTGATTACCGATTGGTAAGTCATAGCAGCGTTGCACATAGGAGCAACGGTTACCGCTACATTGTATTGAACATCGTTAGGAACAGAATAAGGATAAGCAAATGTATGTGAAACGCTCGCACCGGCGGACAACACACCTGTCATGGTATCTCTCAAGGTTTCAACAACAGAACCCGTAGAGTTGGAAACTTCCAAAACAAATACGAGGTCTGACATATCCATATCACCATTGTTGTTTAAGTTCACCACTTGATATATCGGCGTAGCCGGTATCAAACAACTGCTGCTTGTACTTACCTTTTGAGCATCTACCAATAATGAAGGATTGATGTTTATATCCTTGCTCATGGTATCGTTATTGTCATTGTTGTCAATAGCAGTTGCTATTTTAACGGCAATATGATAATTACCATTGTTAAATGTCAAACCTGTTGTAATATCAAAGGTATCTTTAGACAAAGCAGCAAGAGTGCCACTTGTCAACGGATAGGTAAACGAACGTGTCATTGCTCCGGTAATCTCCACTTGCAAAGCAGTTGGAGAAACAGAGAAATCTATCGCTTGCGAACTTACATTTTCTAACACAACCGACAAATCGGTAGTGGTGTTGCAAACGGTAATCGGGCTTGTCAATATATCGGTAACAGCCACATCCTGTTTAGCCGTAACACGTATTCTGTCAAGATATTGTGCACCGTCATATTGAGCCAAAGACAATCTTGTAGCATCAAAAGTAATGATAACACAAGAAGCACCGATAGCAGAGTCTAACGAAACCATATGTCTGTGCCAGCCCATTCTGCCTGAACCGTCATTCTTTTGCAGTCTTTCCAAAGCAACATACGAAACACCGCCATTGACAGTATAAGCCACATTGACAAAGTCTGCCAAAGAACCTGTTGCAACACTTGCACTTGTATCGTGCCAATACCAGAATTCCAATATAGGTTCTCTGATATTACTAAAGTTCAACTGGCGGGTCATCAATTTGCTTGTAGCGCCACGGTTGCCTTCAAAGGTCATCATTGCATTGCCGAACTGAGGAATTACAGTGCCTGAAGCATTGCTGTCAAGCATGATTGTCCAACTGTCAGCAGTATTGTTGCCTCTTACCTGCATAGATTCAGGGAATCCGTTGGAGAAGTTTTCATCCAAAGGCAACATCCAACGTGTCGGACCGAAAGTTGAATATACAGTATCGTTGGTTTTGATGGTATCCGCACTGCATGTTACCACACCTACAAAATTCAATATACCATTGACATCTACATTAAGCATATTGGTAACAACAAAGGTATCCACAACAAACGGCATAAGAGAACCTGTGCTGATGACAGTATCCCAAACGGCAGAATCCGCTCCTGAAACATAAAGCGTCAAAGTCATTGGTGTTTGTGAGAAATCAACCATGTCTGTCCCCACATTTTTTACAGTATATTTTGCAGTAACATAGTTTGGCGTACAAAGTTCGGTATTGCTTGTATCAGGTTCAACCATAGCCACCAATTCCAAATCGGTACCCTGAATACCGACAATCGGAGTATATGCACCCATAGCAGACACACTCCAACGTTTATTGCCGTTTATATCAGCATCAACTCCTCTTGTAGGACACATCAAAGCCGTATAATTGTTTATATCTCCATTTTGAGATATGTTCTTAAATTGCGGGTCTAACGAAACCGAATTGGAATCTTTGCCGTTCAAGGCTGCTCTCCATGCCGTCAAATCTGCTTTTGCAGCACCTGCATAACCTACATACGAAGTTGAGGTGCCTGCTCTTGGTCCCCAATAACAATTGTAATCCAAATCACAATTATTCAAATTGGTAACTGTACCATAGATAGGATAGTTGGTTGTAGATGAACTGTTGGAAACAAAGATATTGTTCCTGATACTTGCAGGATATGTAGTATTGGTAGTATTAACATAAATACCATAAGAAGAGCCTGTACCTGCATGATAAACCGTATTGTGATACCAATTGGCTTTGGCATAATTTTGATACAAACCATAGAAAGTACCTGACCCTGAAAGTTTGCGTATTTCATTGTTAGCAATCAGAGCAGGAACAGTTGTTCCCGTGCTTGCATTATGTGCGTAATACAACCTTATACCATAACCAGTACTCGAATTTTGTAATAAGATTTTATTACGAACAACACCACTATCTATTCGCGTATAACCTAAGTTTATTGTATAAATTGTATTTCCAGCCGTAGAAGAAACAAATTCATTGTCGGCTATCCTATCAATACCAATATAATTATAAGCATAAACTCCATAATAACGGAATCGGTTAAATTTATTATTGGTAATAGTAATTCTGGCAGGATTGTTTGCCACGCCTGCATAATTTGCATTAGCATAGGTTAACCACAAACCTGCATAACCATCATTAAAGGTATTGTTCAAAATACGCAGATTACCCATACCCGTATTGCTTGTGGAACCCGGGAAATAAATGGCAGAACCTGTTGCTGAAGATGCGGTGTTACTCATATTGAACACACAATTTTTAATTTCCACATTACTGCATGCACTATCAAAATATACACCTGCAGCAGATGCCGTTGTAGTTGCAATGGTCAAATTGTTTATATAAACATTGTAATTCCTACCCAAAACAATTACATTATCGCTATTGGATAAAACAACATCAGAAGCATTGCCTGATTGAGAGGTAAGTATTATCTCATCATTGTTGTTGAATACCCTTTGGAGATAAGCGAAGTTGCCCTGACCATTATGAGTGCCTGTTTCCATTTCCAATCTGAAAGTACCATGAGACGAGATGCCACAATATTGTGCAATTCTGATAAATTGGTCAAGTGTAGCGAAATCTGCATTGGCAGAAGGACCAATGGTAAATGTTCCCGGAGCCAACTGGCTGCTACATGGAACCGACATCACTGATAAAGTGTCATCGGAAGTTACAGGATCAACTTGACCATTCGGGTCAGATACCCATACCGTTATATGGTAAACATTACCGTATGTCATGGCAATATTGCCTAAAAGAACTGTGTCTATAAAATCGCAAGCCAAACCTTGGGTATAATTATAAGTAACAGGTGTACCTCCATTAACAGAATAAGCAATAGTACAATTCAAATTCTGACTACCCTTGTTTCTGATAATCACTTTAAGAGGTTGTGAACTTGGAGCAACACTTATTTCAGGAGAAACAATTTCTTCCAATGCCACAGAGTTGGCATTCCATGTTCTTGGAACAGCCATGTGAAATTTAGTAGCCGGTCTTGCTTCATCACCTCCAGAACTACGTGTATAGCCTGTTACAGTACCACAAAAATACGAGGAAGAAACAGAAGTGGTGTTGTGTTCATAATACAACATCACACCCATATTGTTAGGTACTTGAATAGGTGTATTAAACTCACATTCAAACCAACCGCCATTGCTGGTCAAATTTGGAATAGAGCCTTGCCAAACCAATGTTGCCCCTACGGAAAGAGGATCTATATGACCCGTAGTACCCTCGTCTGCTATAGTATTATAATTTACCAATCTTGCATAAAGTGTCTCCCCTGGCACAGGAGCAGTTGGTCCATTGGTTGAATACCATGCTACACCAAACAACGTTTTACCTCCAACTTCTGAAGCCGTATACAACATTCTTGACCAAGAACTATTTATACCTGAACTTGAAGGAATATAAGATAAACTACGGGAACAAGTTGTATCTCCTATAGCAACCAAGCCAACTGTTTTAGTACCGTCTATATAACTTGTCTTGCCCAATGAAACCACATTGCCCATATAGTCTGTGGCTTGTGCAGCATAAATAACTTCTGTACCATAAGAAAGATTGGCAACTTTTATGCTCCACATATTATTACCATTATTGTTTAGAGGCAATGTACCTGTGGCTATGGTTGTACCATTTTGTTTGAGTGTATAGGCAAGACCTATTGCGGTAATAGTTCTACCTGACAAGGAGTGAGCCGAAACCTCAAATTCAAAAGGTCCTGTAGTATAAACAGTGTCTTCCATATATTTCTGCCAAGCAAGCACAATATCCGCAGAACCATAAATACGTTTTGTCAAAGTATCCTTTTGTGTTACAGCCTTTCCATTAACACTGTTTACCCACACTTCAACTGTATCATAGCCGTTCATTTTGGGTGAATAACTACCTAAAGCACATACATCTTGGTAATCTGCATACAGATTTCCACTCCATGGTACATTGTTGCTTTGTACAACACCGTTTACACTCCAACCCAATACAGCAGAAGTAAGATTATAATATCCGGAATTCAAAACATCTACACTAATAGAGGTTGCACTTGCAGGCGAAACCGTAACAGTATCTCCACCTGAAATTTGCAACAAAGTCATTGCCGTGCTGTCTATTGTTTTGTTCAGATAAAATCTTGTGTGAGGTCTTGTAGAAGAAACACTGCCACTACTTGGCATTGAAGCATCTTGCCGTCCAAAAACCGGTTGCAAGGCAGTTGAAACAGCATGAGAACGCCAAGCAATAGCATTCGTCCAACTTCCATCATTATTATCCACATAAACTATCAACCCATAACCATTCTGTACATAAAAAGCATCATTCAAGGTTATATCTACCCAACCATTAACCGTTGTTATTGAACCTTGCCAAACCAATGTAGCCCCGTCTGTTATAGGATTTATATAAGATGTAGATGACGATATTGATACATCTGTGGTTTGTTTAAAATATACACTTATGTTATTTGTTGTAACATTATTAGTATTACATCTCCAAGCAATATGTGTAATAGGTCCTAATTGCAATTCAGAAGCCAGATACAATGTTCTTGACCATGAATAATCATAATAAGACTCATAAGGAATAGTGCTAATAGTGTTAGTTAAAGTTGTATCTCCCACATATATATAATTGGAGAATACTCTCTTGGAAATAAAACCTGTTGAAACTGCGGAATCCGTATTACCAGTTGTATCTTTTCCTATTACTTTATAAGAAATAGATGTTCCAAATACATATTGCGGAATATAGGCTGTCCACAAGGAATCGCCTTCGTAGGCAGTCATAGCTATAGAATCATTTACAGTACCCATACCATTAGGTTGTACGGCTGTCCAATACAATTTGGGAGTAACCGTTTTGGCGGCTGTACGTGAAGCCACTTTAGCATTTACAACATATGGTCCTGTATATGCAACCGTATCCTTATAAGTATTCAACAATTGTACAACAGGAGGTTTGATTTCATAAGTAGATGCTCGTACTTGAAATGCATCTATCAACCACCCGTAATTAACAAGTGTTGCGGCAGTTGCCGTTCTTTTCAAAACAAAACGAAATTGAGCCCTGTCGTAAGACACTTCGTTGGTAACATCAAACAATTCTGATTGCCACCAAGTGCTGTTGACTGGCATTGCATTGCTGTCTGCCGCATTCCAGATATCGTAGGAATTTGCATTAAAACCGACAGCACCGTAATTTCTGCCTGTTCCCTTATAGGCAGTAGCAGGAATATCTTTCCATGCACCCATTGGTCCCATAGCGTCCAATCGGTATTGAACCTTACATTCGTCCAATACAGAAACCTTACAGATATGAGCAAAAGACATTTCTACCCAGCCGTAAAGTGAAAAATCATAAATTGGACTTGTTAAAACAATGGAGTCACCTGTAAAAATAGGGATTGCACCTCCAATAGACTTTGTCCCATTGTAATAATAGCTCTGGTCTATTGTCCATGTTGCACCGTTCATGGTCGTAGCCGAAAACGTATGACTTGTTCCGTCAAAATTCTCGGAGCCGACAACGGTAACTTGAGCCCATGTTGCTTGCAACAAAAGCAATAGGCTACACAATAATAAAATTGACTTTTTCATTTTTTTTATGAAAATTTTATAAGGCCTACTCTGTTCTGGATTTTCGGCTTCTTCCTTTTTTAATCAATTCATTTTTTGAAAATGCAAATTTATCATATTTTTTTAATTTATCGCCTTTTTTGATAAAAGATTTTTATTAACAACATAATAACAGGCAGCAACAGCAAGGTATCAAAGACACCTTGCTGTTGCTGGGTATGTTTTTTGATAATATAAACAACTTATCTTTGTTCTGCCTTCGCAAACGTTTTAGGGTTTTTCTTATAATAGTTATAAGCATAATATGCCAAACTTCCCAACATAAAAAGAAGTATCAATATAGAACTTATCATAGATACCGTTCTTGCATTTATCCATGCTTGAGGCACAAATTCAAAATGAATAGTGTGTTGCCCTTGCGGAACCATCATGGCACGAAGTATATAGTCGGCTCTAAACAAATCCGCAGAACAATCTTTACCATCAATCGTAACTTTCCAATATTTGGGATAAAATATTTCAGAAAAAACAACCAATTCATCTTTTACGGCATTAACATTATAAGTTAATGTTTTTGAATCTTTCTGTATTAAAGCAATAGTGGAATTTTTGTTGTGTTGCGAGTTGAATTTTTGCACTTGTTGTGCAAATTGTTTGTTTACAATCGCAGTTGTTTTCACATCGGTATTTCTAAAAGCTGCAATCTCTTCATCTGCATTATCCACCATTTTTACATTATCTACAAACCATGCAGGTCCGAATATTTCAGTATTCACCAATGGAGCAGCCTGATAATTATAAATGAAATATTTGGCATTCAACATATTCAACGACTGCAATGACGACATAAAAACATGTTGTTCTGAATCT
Organism: uncultured Bacteroidales bacterium; assembly: GCA_905233585.1. Lineage (GTDB taxonomy): Bacteria > Bacteroidota > Bacteroidia > Bacteroidales > WCHB1-69 > UBA1205. The sequence goes on along the minus strand of CAJOFD010000009.1, from coordinate 5,272 downwards.
GAACGTATGGTGTTGATTTGCGTTGTAAATCTATTCAAATCATTCATCATCACCGAATCGATAAATTCTTGGTATCGTCTGATTTTTGCACCATGATACCCACCTATGGAATGGTGGAAATAGGAAGCATGAGCATCATTAAATGGACTTGCCGCTAAATTTAAAACACGATAACCCAAAGAAACATCTTGTTTAATAGCCGCATCGCAAGGTGTAAACTGATATTGTTGATTGATACTTACTTTCTTTTCTTCAAAATTATTATCATTCAAATAACGTTTGTCCACATTCCACAAATCAAACAATGCCAATAACGATATAACTACGACAATATATTGTTGTTTTTTTACTTTTTCGTTGATAATCAACCAAAGCAAAATGGCTGTTACAAACACAAAGCCTAATGTCCGCCATGCATCAGCCACCAACATGGCTTGCCTGTCCGATTGCAAGGCTGCCAACAATTCTGCAGGCAACAAGTTGTCTCTATCACAGGTAAAATCAAAAAATACATTTGGCATAATGGCAAACAACAATGACATACCACCCACTATTCCAAACGATATGTATAAATGACGATTTATTTTTTTCTTATCTGTTTGTTTGTTTTTGTCTGTCAATATATTCAAACCATAAAAGCCATAAAAAGCCATAATAAAAGCAGTCAGCACCAATATCATAGAGGGTGTTCTGAACTTATTGTGCATTGGAAAATAATTGAAAAAGAAATCATTCAGCAAAGGGAAATGTTTTCCCCAAGCCAAAGCAATCGAAAACAGGAAAACAACAATAGCCCATATTCTCATCTTGCCTTTGACAACAAACAAACTAAACACAAACAACAAACAAATAACCGCACCCACATAAACAGGTCCAGAGGTAAAAGGTTGTTCACCCCAATAGGTGGAACATTGTTGCAACAATTGATTGGGATCTTGTTCAAAACGTTTTGTTTGTAAAGTATTTATAGTTGACGGCATGAACTCTTGCATTTCTTCAAAAGTTCTGAAATGCGAAGCCCCACCTGCCATATTGGGCACTAACAGAGAAAAAGTTTCCCCTTTACCATAACTCCACGCATACGCATAATCATAAGCCAAACCGCTACCGTTTTCTTCTGCTTTGGCCGTAAGTTCGCTTTTGCCTCTCATACTCTCTTTGGAATAATCATAACTCTGATACAACAATCCAAGATTAGGCAACAAAGCCAAAATAAGAGCAATTATCAAAACACCGCTAGACTTAAAGAAATCAAGCAATGTTTTTTGAATAATAGCATATATAAAAACAATTAATGCATAGGCTGCTACCGCCAATGCCGTATAATAGGTAATCTGAGGATGCGATTGTGCCAAACTCAAGCCAAATCCTATCATAAACAAGAAAAAGCCCGCAACTCTTTTGTTTTGATAAGCCAACACAACCCCACTGATAACCAATGGTAAAACAGCAATAGCATAGGCCTTGGTAATATGTCCTGCTTCTATAATAATAAAATTGTACGAACAAAAAGCATAGGCAATGGCCGCCCCTAAAGCCACCCAAAAACTCATACCAAAAGCCAACATGGCAATATATGCCCCTATCAGCATCATAAATATGATACCAAAACTCCTCATTGGCGTACCTTTTTGTATGGGAGCAGACAGCCAATTATAAACATTGGCATCAGGAGGACCATAAATATAAGTAGAAGTCATGCCGGAAAACATCGCATTAGTCCAATACGAATACCCCCCCGTGTTTTCATGGTAATCTGTCAACTCTTTTGACATTCCTTCAAAATGCAACATATCAGATTGTTGCACATCTTTTCCATCTAAAAGAGGTTTAAAATAAACCAAAGTCAGCAATGCAAAAAAAACAATTGCCAATACATGTTTTACAATTTGTGTTTTATTCATCATTATCAATATTAAAAAGCAAAGATAACATAAAAAATTCAAATAATTTGTGCAAATGCAATCTTTGTACAAAAAAAGGTGGACAGCATTCTGTTCACCTCTCTTTGTATAATGCAGGCAATCAATTAAAATTTCTTGCCGCCTAATTTTTCGTCAGAAACCGTTAATTTTTTTCTACCTTTGGCTCTTCTTGCAGCCAAAACTCTTCTACCATTAGCAGAGAGCATACGTTCTCTGAAACCATGTTTGTTTTTTCTTTTTCTAACAGAAGGTTGATATGTTCTTTTCATTGCTGCTATTTTTGTCGTTATTATTCGTTTCTATTTCTCCCCTAAAATTGGGATTGCAAAAGTACAACTTTTTTTTTGATTATTACATATTTTTCCAATAATTTTTCCATATATTTTTTAAACAATTGATATTCTTTTGATTACAAAAATATACAATAAATAATAATTTTGAACGTTATATGTTTCATATTTATAAATACAAGAAGAAAAGAATTATGTATAGATTAGTATTAATTCGACATGGCGAAAGCGAATGGAATAAAGAAAATCGCTTTACGGGTTGGACAGATGTTGATTTGTCCGAAAATGGTGTAAATGAAGCACACGAAGCAGGAAAACGCATGAAACAAGAAGGCTTTAATTTTAAATACGCCTACACATCATATTTAAAAAGAGCAATCAAAACACTAAACATTGCTCTTGAAGAGATGAATTTATTGTGGATTCCCACTGAAAAATCATGGTGTTTAAACGAAAAACATTATGGCACTTTGCAGGGACTTAACAAAAAAGAAACAACCGAAAAATATGGTGAAGCCCAAGTAAAACTTTGGAGAAGAAGTTTTGATGTTCGTCCGCCGCAATTGGACGAAAGCGATGAAAGACATCCTATCAACGACATCAGATACCAACAAATTGATAACCAGATGGCTCACCCTGCAACCGAAGCATTGTGCGATACAATAGACAGAATTTTACCATATTGGAAAGAAAGCATATTACCCAATATCAAAAAATACAAAGAAGTTATAATTGCCGCTCATGGGAACAGTTTGCGAGCCATTGTTCAATACCTAAAGAATATTGACAATAAAGCAATTATTGATACAAATATTCCAACAGGTATCCCTTATGTTTTCGAATTTGACGACAATATGAATCTTATCAAAGATTACTATTTGGCAGATGAGGAAACCTTGAAAAAATTGATGGACGCAGTTGCAAACCAAGGTAAGAAATAATGCAACAGTGGGTTGTCAGCGATGTACATGGTTGCATTCGTACGCTTAAAAAATTATTAGAAGACCATATCGGACTTTCTAAAGAAAATGAATATTATTTTTTAGGCGATTTGATTGACAGAGGCAATTATTCCAAAGAAGTTTTGGATTATATTATAGATCTGCAAACTTCTGGTTATAAAGTGTTTTCTATTGTCGGCAACCACGAATATATGCTGTTGCAAGCCTACGATGCGGCAAAAAAAATTACCGAAAAAAAATGGTTTCAGCATCTCAAACAAGAAACATTGTTTTGTCAATCTTGGCATGAACAATTGGGCAAAGAAACATTAAAAAGTTTTAATGTACAGTTGGTTACCGATATTCCTACAATATACATTGATTGGTTGAAAACATTACCTTATTATTATATTTTACCACAGGCAATATTAACACATGCCGGATTAAATTGCAAATTGCCTAATCCATTGGAAGCAACGGAGGAATTCCTTTTTGGCGTTAATTGTTTTTATGACAAACAATGGCTTGGGGATAAAATTGTCATACACGGGCACCACGTTTTGCCTATGGACAATATTGAAATGCTAATTGAAAATGTGGAAAAACATCGATATATTTGTCTTGACAACGGTTGCGTATATGCTGGAAAAATAAACGATTGTGGCTATCTTTTAGGCATGGAAATCAATTCAAAAGAAATAAAAAAACAAATAAACATAGACTAATGACTTTAATTAAATCCATATCAGGCATAAGAGGAACAATAGGAGCAACTCAAGGCAACAATTTAACACCTATTGATATTGTTAAATTTACTGCAGCCTACGCATTGATTTTAAACGAAAAATATCCTAGCCAAAATCTTTACGTTGTTGTAGGTAGAGATGCCCGCGTTTCGGGAGAAATGGTCAATCATTTGGTATGCGGAACACTTATTAGTATGGGGGTGAATGTCTTGGACATCGGATTATCTACCACCCCAACAGTAGAAATGGAAGTGTTGTACCAAAAAGCCAATGGCGGTCTTATACTTACCGCTAGCCACAACCCTGCTCAATGGAATGCCTTAAAGTTGTTAGATGACAACGGTGAATTTTTCTCCGCTCAATTGGGACAAAAAGTATTAGACAAAGCAGAACAAATTGATGACATACAATTTTGTTCTTACGATAAAATGGGAACTTATCAACAAGTTGACAATGCAATAGACAGACACATTCAAGCCGTTAAGCGTCTTCCCATTGTAGATTGCAATGCCATTGTCAATGCAAATTTTTCGGTAGCGGTCGATTGTGTTAATTCTACGGGAGGCATAGCCATACCCAAATTACTTAAAGCCTTGGGAGTACAAACAATACACGAATTAAATTGCACTCCCAATGGAATTTTTCCGCACAATCCGGAACCATTACCAGAACATTTGACAGATATTAGCGAATTTATCAAAACCCATAAAGTTGATGTCGGCTTTGTCGTGGACCCTGACGTGGACAGACTTGCAATTATGCAAGAAAACGGAGAATGCTTCGGAGAAGAATACACACTCGTGGCTGTGACTGACTATATTCTAAATCAACAAAAAGGAAATACCGTTTCCAATCTTTCTTCTTCTCAAGCCTTGAAAGATATTACCTTACAACATGGAGGGCAATATTTTGCCGCCGCTGTCGGAGAAGTGAATGTAGTGCAAAAAATGAAAGAATGTCAGGCTATTATCGGAGGAGAAGGCAATGGCGGTGTTATTTATCCACAATTACACTACGGACGTGATGCCTTGGTCGGAATTGCATTGTTTCTCACCTCTTTGGCAAAACGGAATTGCACATGTTCTCATTTGAGACAATCTTTTCCAAATTATTTTATATACAAAGACAGAATGCAATTAACTCCGAATATCAATGTTGATAAAATTCTGGAAAAAATGAAACAATTGTACAGCAACAATGAAATAATTGACATTGATGGCGTTAAAATCATTTTTCCACACGAATGGGTACATTTGAGAAAATCAAACACTGAACCCATCATTCGTATCTATGCTGAAAGCAAGGATATGGAAGCAGCCAAAAATCTGGCCAATACAATCAAAGAACATATATCCAAGTGTATTGACAAA
>CAJOFD010000008.1:76025-83805 GCA_905233585.1 uncultured Bacteroidales bacterium | reverse complement strand
CCTGTAGCAGCCGTATTTTTGTTGATAGTCAAACGATTGCCTGCGTTTATCGTTCCCGCTTGGAAATACAAGCCACCACCATAGTTGGTAGCAGTATTGTTATTGATATTCAAAGAATCGGTTGTGGCAGAGAATGAGCTGTTGGCGTTCAAGGTTCCCCCTGCCATGGTCATACCTGCACCGCGTGGAGCGGAATTGTTGTTGATATCGGTTGTCTTGGTATTGGTATTCATTGTACCGGCTGCGAAATAAACACCACCACCGCTATATGTAGCCTCGTTGTAAGCTATAGTGGTGTATTTGGAGGTAAAAGTTCCTCCTGCTACATAGACACCACCACCCTTGATGGCCTTATTGGCATTAGAAGCAGAGGCTCCCCCAATGGTATTGGCAGCGGCTGACTCCAAGACAAAAGTGCCGCTATTGACATACACGCCACCACCGTTGCCATCAACTGTATTTTTATAAATATTAGATCCATTGCGTATAGTTGCTGTACCACCAGAATTGTACCAAGCACCACCATTGCCTCCTGCTTTGTTTCCATACATGGTTAAAGTACCATTATATATATTTACTGTGGCACTATTCCACCAACCACCACCATTGATTGTAGCCGTATCCCTACTTATGGTCGTAGGTCCGTAGAAGTTAATTGAACTGCTACTATATACGCCTGCACCATTATCCGCATAGTTGCTGTCGATAATGATGGTTGCAGGTACAGCGGCACTCGCCCAAGTGCCATACTGTCTCACACCGCCGCCTTGACTGCCTGCCCTATTGCCTTTTACAGTAATGGTTTTGCCGCTATTGCTCATTACAATATTACCATGCCCATATATACCGCCACCATGAGTAGAAGCACTATTGTTAGTAATGTAGAGATTGCCGCCACATTCAAAGTCAGTCGATTGGTCTATACCTCCACCATAACCATTACTTGCCGTATTATGGTCTATTGTCAAATTGCCGTTGCAGGTGAGTTTTCCCATACAATTGGACAAACCACCGCCATTGCCGCAAGTATTATAATTGATTGCCATATCACCAGTGGAAATAAATTGGGGGTTACCTGAACAGCCTAAACGCAAACCGCCGCCATATTTTCCACTTCCTCCGGCTGTATTATGACTGATATTTACGGTTTTGTTATCCCAAACTTTCAGCGTACATGTCCCCGTTTGATACACGCCCGCACCCTCTCCATTAGAAGCGGTATTGCCAATGACTTCCAATGCACCATAGCAATTGAGCGTGTTGGCATTCTGATATATTCCGCCACCTCCTGTTGTCCCTGTAGATGTATTTTTAAATACAGAGGTCATGGGGTTGATAGTTGCAGCGGAGCCTGACCTTACGGCTATACCACCGCCATAAGTAGCAGAGTTTTCTCTGACAGACAATTTTGGCGTGCTTGTTTGGGTAATGCTTCCGCCTGTCATATCCAAACCTCCACCATAAGTTGCCGTATTGTTTTTAATAAATAACATTGTATCCGTACCATTGAGGTTGATGGTACCCGCAGACACAAAAGCCAGACCGCCACCGTTGGTAGCAGAGTTGTTGGCTATGGTTGTGGCGGCAGGTATGTTGATAGTTCCCCCACCGAGAGCCACACCGCCACCGCTGGTGCTTGCCGTATTGTACGAAATGGTCGGGGATACAGTAAAGTTCACCGTACCGTCATTTACATACATACCACCGCCATTGACAGCGATATTGGCATTGCCCGAACCACCTATAGTAGAAGCAGTACCCGAAAAGGTAAGCGTACCACTTCCAACATAAATACCACCACCATTGCCACTATTGGCAGTATTGGATTTTAATGTTGTATTGTTGTTGGTAAATACACCACCATCTAAAAACACACCGCCACCATTGGCAGATGTAGTATTGCGAGAAATAGTTGCCTCTGTAAAACTCCACGCCGCATTGCTTAAATATTGTTGTAAATAAATACCACCACCATGACTTGTGGCTGTATTGTCGGTAACACTTATTGCACCTATGGTTCCCGTATGGGTACTCCAAAAATACATGCCACCGCCCTTGCTACTTGCTGTATTGTTATTTATATCGAAGCCTGCAGGAATGGTAAAATTATCATTATCTTCTTCATAATAGATACCACCACCATCGCCTGAAGTTGTACTATTGTTGGATATAGTAACGGTCGTATTATTAGCAATGGTGATTGTAGGTTCGTGTACATACATACCGCCACCTCTACTACGTGCGGTATTGTACGATATGGTTACAGGAACATTAAAATTGATAGTTCCTTCTTGGGAATGTATACCTCCACCATAACTATTTGCCGTATTAGCATCTGCCACAGCACCACCTATAGTACTTGCAGCGGTAGAAAAATTAAGCGTACCTTGTTCCGAATAAATAGCACCACCGTAACTTGTTGCCGTATTGTTTTTAAGAATAGCCCCATTCAAAGTTGCTGTTTTGGAAGAAGCGATATAAATACCGCCACCACTACTTGCCTGATTTTGCGTGATACTTGTAGTGTTTAATGTACAAGTATTATTAACATATACACCACCGCCATTGCTTGTGGCTGTATTGGCTGTCAATACTAATTTTGAGGCTGGATAGTTAGCGGACGCATTGTTGTACAAACCAGCCCCATTGGCTGCCTCGTTATTAGAAAGAGTTAAAGGATTGGTTAGTGTTAGTGTACCACCATTGTAATACATACCACCACCATTGGTTGCATTATTATAATTAATGGTCTGTGCTACGGAAGTAGTGAGCGTACCACCTGCCATATACAAACCACCACCATTGGCAGCCGTATTCTTATTAGCAGCACTGCCTCCTATAGTGCTTGCTGTTGTTGCAAAGGTAAGACCGCCACCAGCAAGATAAATACCTCCACCTAATGTTGCCTGATTGAGTTTTATAACAGCATTGTTCAAGGTAATAGTTGAGGTACTGTCTTTATAAATACCGCCACCATTGGCGGCTTTATTATTATTCAAAATCATACCTGAAGGAAACGTCATAGGAAGTTTTGTATAAATACCACCACCGTTACCATCTGCGACATTGTCTGAAACAGACATGCTACCAACCGAATATGAACCTAAATTTCCATTATAACTCCTGAAGAATATACCACCACCATCAGTCGAAGCCGTGTTGCCGTTTACTGTAAGTGTTCCATTTACAGTAAAACTTCCAGCCTCCTTATACAGACCGCCACCTGCACCTGCAGAAGCACTATTGCCACTGATAGTCATATCTCCCGTACATGTTAAGGTACCCTGACGGAAAACCAAACCGCCGCCATTATCGGCAGTGACTGTATTGTTACTTACCGTTACATTGCCATAAAAACTATAGGTTCCCTTCGAATTGTTCTGATAAAAGGCTCCACCCCATGCAGCAGAAGTATCATGGTCAAAGACTATGTTTTTGTTGTCATCGGATTTTCCAACCTGCATAGTACCCTTACATCCATAATAACCACCACCGTATGTACCTGAATTATAACTTACGTTTGCTCCACCATACAAATTCAATGTAGATGCTTCATATTGGTATATACCGCCGCCATTGGCAACACAGGAATTGTTAGTTGCTGTCAAAAGAGCATTGCATGTAACAGTGGCACTGCCACCAACATGCAAACCACCTCCCTTACTTCCACTTTCTGTAGAGGAATTATGGTCCAAGGTCAAGGCTCCATCGGCTGTAATTGTCCCGTTACGTATGGCTATGCCACCACCAAATTTTGCCGAGTTATAGTCTATAGTCATTGCAACAGGGAAATTTACTATACCTGTCGCACCGACATAAATGGCTCCACCTGAGTCTGCTGCGGTATTGTATGAAATATTTGGAGCCACGTCAAAGTTCACCGTACCTGACCTTACAAAAATTCCGCCACCATCACCTCTTGTACAAGAGTTGGCATTAGCGACAGAACCGCCTATAGTAGAAGATGAACCCGAAAAAGTAAGTGTCCCACCATTGACAAAAATACCTGCACCTCCATAATAATTGGTCGTGGCAGTAGTCGTAACTTTGTTTCTGGTAATAACAGCCCCGTCAAGTGTAAGATTTTGCGTAGTATATATACCGCCAGCATATTGAACAGCAGTGTTGTTATCCACTGTAAGCGTACCACCTAAGGTAAATGTTCCACCTGTCCTACAAATACCACCTGCATAGGTATTCGCCTTATTCCCTCTGATAATCATATTACCAGAACAATCCAAGGTACCATTATTTAATCCAATACCACCTCCCTGATAAGTTGTTGCTTCATTATTTTCTATCGTGATATTACCATAAACCTTAATGGTACCCGTAGAGCTTTTATAAAGACCTCCAATATACTTGCCCTTATTTCCTGTAAGGATAAGATTTTTGTTATTATCACTTTTACCAACCTCCATAGTACCAGTATATTGGTAGATACCACCACCATAATTAGTACTCGTATTATTCTCTATTGTTGCTCCTCCATATAAATAGAACGTTGTCGCTGCTGTATATTGATAAATACCACCTCCTGAGCCTACACATGAATTATTGGTTACCGTCAATAAGGCATTACAAGTAATAGTACCCTTAGTCGTAAGATTAATACCCCCTCCCATGCTTCCTGAAACAGTAGAAGTATTATTGTCTATGGTCAAGGCTCCGTCTGCGGTAATACTTCCTGCCCTCATGGCTATGCCTGCACCAAATTTAGCAGTATTATAGTCTATAGTTGTTGCGGCAGGAATATTCACATCACCTGCATAGCCGACAAAGATAGCACCACCGGAGTCTGTGGCTGTATTGTAAGAAATTTTTGGGGCAACGGTAAAATTAATTTCCCCGCCTTTGGCATAGATACCGCCGCCATCGTAGGCCGTATTGGCATCAGAAGCAGAAGTTCCCCCTATGGTCGTTTGGGAAGTAATAAAATTCAATTGTCCGGAATTGACAAAGATGCCGCCACCACCCTGACCATTTGAAGTGCCGTTGGCAGCATTTTTGAAAAGAGTTGCCCCGGCAAGATTCAAGGTACATGCAGAAACATAAATACCACCACCATTCGTTGAAGCGGTGTTGTTTCTCAAATAGTTATTGGTTCCTGTTATATCTAAGGTACCTGCCACGGCTGCTATTCCCGCACCATTAGTGGCCGTATTGCCCCATATAGTACCAATATTGCCCATGGTCTTGCTAACGGCACTATCGCAATAGATACCACCGCCCGTAGTAGCAGCGTTCTGATTTATGGTCAAATGATTGGCACCGGTTATAGTTCCCGATTGGAAATACAAACCACCTCCGTATGTAGCCCCCGTATTTTCGTTGATTCTCAATAAAGTATCTGAACCATTAAAAGAAATGGTACCACCTTCCATAGTCATACCCGCACCACGCGTTGCCGAGTTGTGATTGACAGTAGCAACCGCTGTAGAACATGCCAATGTTCCATTGACAAGACAAATACCCCCACCGCTATAAGCGGCAGAATTGTAGGAGATATTGGAAGCCGCTTTGCTATTGACCGTACCGCCTGCAATATAAATACCTCCACCTTTTTCAGAAGCCTCGTTATACGCAATAGTTGGGGCTACATTGAAATTGACTGTACCGCCAGACACATAAATACCCCCACCTTTTTTGGCACTATTCTTGTCTGCGGTTGAGGCTCCGCCTATAGTACTTTCCGTTGAGGAGAAGGTTACCGTACCACTATTTACATAAATTGCACCGCCATTAGTTGCAGCGGTATTGTTTTTAAAAGTACAATTGGTTACCGTAACGGTACTTGATGTATCTTGACAGATAGCCCCGCCATTGGTTCCTGCAGTATTGCCTACAAAAGTGCAACCTGTGTATGTAACAGCCTCTGTCGAATATTTGTAAATAGCTCCTCCCTCTGTTTCTGCCGTATTGTTTGTAAATTCTGCATCAGAAAGACTAGTATTGGTATAACATGCTCCGCCAACAGTACCTGCATAGTTGCCTTGAAAAATATGTTTTCCATCCACTGTAAGTGTCCCTCCAGTCATACAAAAAGCACCACCGTATGTATTGGTGCAACGGTTGTCTTTCCATTTAAGGTCTTTGTAACAATGAAGAGTTCCCGCCGTCATTCGCATATTACCACCATAATTGCCAGCAGTAGTACAAGCCTCTATAGTCATATATCCATGAGCATTGATAGTGCCTCCTGACAGATATATAGCCGCTGCCCCCTTAGAATTACCTGTACCCGTTTGTGTGCAATTGGAGATAGTCAAATTTCCGTAACAATTAATTGTACCTGCAGATTTGTATAATCCTCCTCCGTATGTCGCTGCCGTATTCGCATTAATAATCAAATCTACAGCATCATCTGCTGTACCCACATTGATAGTACTAGAACCGACTTGATAGATACCACCACCATTGGTTGTTGCCGTATTATCCGAAATTTCGGGGGCTACGTTGAAATTTACGGTTGCCGAATTCTGCACATAAAGTCCAGCACCATTACTAGCCACATTGCCCGTACTATAGCCACCTATAATAGTTTTATGGTTATTAAAATTTACAGTCGCATTAGCAACATTAATAGCAGAACCAGCAGCGCTTGTTGAACAGTTTTTTATAATACAATTGTCTAAATTCACAATAGTACCACTAGTCCTGACACGTACCATTGCATAACTTGCTTTATAGCCTCCGCCCTTATTGCCATCCAATATCATATCGGTAAGGTTTAAGGTTCCTGCGGTAACATTAATATAGCCTGCATTGGCAGAACGAGTAATAATGTGTTTCGTTCCCGGATTACTACTTACAATGTTTATTGTGATGTTTTTGTCTATAAGAGCCTGCTCTCCAATTATAGCATCGTCGCCACAAATAGTAATAGTAAACACATCCCCAGCATTCCCTATAGCATTGCAAGCGTTTATGGCAGCAGCCAAATCAGAATAGGTGGCGGTGCCATCAGAAATAGTACCCGTACTTGCCGTCCCAATAAATCGTGTAACAGGTCTATATTTATAACTGGCAGAGGTACCTGCTGTACCAGATGCAGAACCCGCACTTTGAGTATAGTCAGTTGCCGTACCTCTCCGCCAATAAGAAGAAGAAACAGTAGTGTTATTATTTTTATAATAAATGACTAAACCACAACACTCGGGAACAGCAAAAGAGTTGGTTAAAGTACATTCAAACCAACTACTATTGCCTGTAACCGGAATTGAGCCGGACCAAGCCAAAACTGCACCATCGCTTACAGGGTCCACATAGACCGTAGAAAAAATATCAGTTATAGCATTTACGTCAGGAACTAATTTCAAATATAAAGTCTGACCGTCAACAACCTTGGAAGTACCTCCACTTGAGGTTGTTTTCCATGCGATAGTTTCAATAACGGTCCCGCCTATCTCTGAAGCTTTATAAAACATTCTCGCCCATGAATTAGTAATTCCACTGCTGGAAGGAGCATAAGAATGTCCGCTGTTAGAGGTTGTATCTTCCACATAGACAGCACGTTTCCCTGTACCCTGATAGTTATTATCCACAATAACCGTCTGTGCCTGTGTTACCTGTAAAAAAACAAAAACTATACAATAACAGAATAATTTTTTCATTTTTTATTAAAATTTTATTTGACAATTAAATTTTCCATGTAGTAGTTTTTGTTCTTCGTCTTACAAACAAACAAACAGGCATACAAAAAATCCACAATGCCCCAAATAAAGCTCTGCAGTGCATGCCTATATATATTTTAAATTATTAAATTGTATGTAGGAATATT
>CAJOFD010000008.1:2049-76020 GCA_905233585.1 uncultured Bacteroidales bacterium | reverse complement strand
AAATCAAGCAGTTACGTATTTCAAGGGCAAAAAATGACTCTTTTCCCTGCAAAAAATGTTCACTTCTTGCAAACTTTTCAATGCTGTTTTCTTCTAAACTTCTCATCATATCTCTTTTAATCTCTGTTTTTTTACACAATATCGGTAAAATAATAAAATGCAAAGATAATCAATTTACTTATAGTTTTATAGATTACCATAAGCAATATTATTAACATTTTATCAACAAGCGAAGTGAATTGAGAATTTTGCAAGTGGCGAGCGGAGAAGGTAACCTTGTTTAAACTATTCCGAGACACGATGCAAAATGGGCGAAGCCAATTGAAAAATAGGAAATAATTTTTGTATAGACACATTGAATGTGTCCGATTTTATCAAACTTTCTTTGATAACCCCAAAGAAAGCTAATTCTCAACTTTCAATTCTCACCTCATTATGACGTTTCTCTACATTTTGATTTTCATTTTAATATAGGAAACCATGTGGCGAATGAGCGTGGTTTTGCTCGATTGTCGCGGTCATGTGATGGTTACAATGGAAAAATAGTGCAAATTTTCCTGTAATGCATCGTATTATCTTCTATTAATCATATAAATATTTTATGCAATTTTGCAATTGTGCAATCCAACTTAAAATTACATAAAATTTTTAATAACACATCTTTATGCTATATCTACACAAAATCTTTTAAGACAAATGAACGGAATCTTTTACTGTCATTAAAAGATACGTATAACATATTCATTATCATTAAAATACAAATCTCAAAAATAATAAAAGGCATAGTTTTTGACTTTTAGTGAAAAAAAACAAAAAAAAATGATAACTTTGCATTTTATAAGAAACATAAAATAATGGCAGAATTAATTTTTGACGGAGATGGTTTTTTAACCAATCCCGAAGTTTGGAACGAAAGTGTTGCCGAAGAAATAGCACGGCAAGACGGCATAGAAATGACAGAAAATCATTGGGCGATAGTCCGTATCATTCGCAACAATTACGAAGAAAAAGGCAATGCTCCCATGATTCGCACCATTTGCAAGGCTACAGGTCTGAAATTGAAAGATATTTACGAACTATTTCCTTTAGGACCGGCACGTGGAGCCTGTAGAGTGGCAGGTTTGCCTAAACCCGATGGTTGTGTATAAAATTTATAACTAATCGTATTTACAACAATGCAGTGGTATCAATATGTCAGTTTAGGTGCTTTTATTGTTTGCTTTGTGGCACTTTTAGGGCATTTTTTAAGATTGCTCAAACACGGTAACCCAAAAGATTTGTCTGAAAAAAGCGGCAACATTCCCAAAGCCGAATTATATGCTTATACTACCGCAATGTTGCCCAATCAAAAAGAATCTGCCTATATGCATATTCCGAGTTATGCTTCCGGAATATTGTTTCATTGCAGCACATTTATCTGTTTTTTGCTGTTTGTTATTTTCTTTTTTGTTCAACCTGATTTATTTCCGGCAACTTTGACATGGATTCTTGTCGCAATTGTTTTTGTCGGGAGTATCTGTGGGTTCGGACTGTTTCTCAAAAGATTTTTTTCCAGAAAACTCAGAGGTTTGTCTCATATAGACGATTTTTTGTCCAATGCCATCACCACTTTGTTCCAATTGGCAACTGTTTCTTTTTTGTTAAGTCATTATTTTGCCGTTTTTTATTATATTGTAGTATCTTTATTGTTTCTTTACATGCCGGTAGGCAAACTCCGCCATGTTGTTTATTTTTTTGCAGCACGTTGGCATTTGGGTTTCTTTTATGGTTGGAGAAACAGTTGGCCACCTCAAAACAACAAAAAATAGTACATGGAACATTTAACCGAAGAACAAATAAACAAAGCCATTAAGTTGCTGAAAATGCGTCCAGACAGCAAACTGGAAAGTCATTTGAATGCATGCGTACATTGCGGACTTTGTGCAGAAAGTTGCATGTATTATCGTGCGATGAAACAAGATGCTTTCATTCCAGCCTACAAAGTAAATCTGGTTGCCTCGTTATATAGACGTTATTGCACACTTACAGGGCGAGTGTTGCCATTCTTGGTTCATGCTAAAGAATTGGACGACAAAATGGCTTCTGAAATGATAGACAGTTTGTTCGGGGCTTGTACTATGTGCGGACGTTGTGTCAAACATTGCTCTATTGGAGTGGATATTGCTTACATTGTCCATTTTGGCAGACGAATGCTGGCAGCCATGGGACTTGTTCCGCATTCACTGCAACAAACTGTTGATACTGCCCTGCAAACAGGCAACAATATGGGCATTCCAACCGAAGAATTTGTGGATACGATTCAATGGATGGAAGAAGAATTGCAAGATGAACTTGGAGCAGAAGCACACATACCTCTAAATGAAGAAAATAAGAATATTATTTATACACTAAACCCGCGAGAACCCAAATTTTTTCCGTTGTCCATAGCAGCAATGGCAAAAATATTTTATGCCGCTAACGAAAGTTGGACAATATCAACCAACATGTACGATGTTACCAACTACGGACTTTTTAACGGGAACAACCAACAAGCAGGTGAAATAGCCAAACGCCTGCATGATGAAGTAATAGCAAAAAAATGCAAAATATTGGTATTGGGCGAATGCGGACATGGGTCAAGAGCCAACCGCTGGGAAGCCCCCAACTATCTGCAACACAGATACGAATTTGAAACCATCACTGCCGTTGAACTTATCAACCAATATATTCGCGAAAAAAGAATAAAAATAAACAAAACTCTCAACAATGAATTGGTAACCCTACACGACCCTTGCAATTTGGTTAGAAATGGCGGTTTGTTGAATGAATTACGCTTTACCGTAAAAAATTGTGTCAGCAATTTTGTTGAAATGACACCACACGGTATGGATAATTTTTGTTGTGGCGGCGGCGGCGGTCAATTGGCAATGAGCGAATACAATGAAAGAAGAATTGCCATCGGCAAAATAAAAGCAGACCAAATAAAACAAACAGGAGCCAAAGTGGTTGTTACGCCTTGTCATAATTGCGTAGACCAACTTATGCAACTGAACAGTATCTATAAATTAAATGTAAAAATAAAAACAATTGCAGAAATTGTCGCAGATGCAATTGTTATACCATAAAAAATAGGAGACATGATATATTTAGACAATTCAGCAACAACTTTTCCCAAACCGGATAGCGTTTATGATTTTATGCTCAATTTCTATCGCAAACATGGTGTCAATCCAGGGCGTTCCGGTTTTGACGCAGCCATTGAGACAGAAGAAATTGTTTTTAACACGCGTAAAATGCTCACCGAATTGTTTCATGGTGGCGGAGACCCAAACAGATTGACATTTAGTGCCAATGCTACAGATTCGCTGAACATTATATTACAAGGTTTGGCAGAAAAAGGCGACCATGTTGTAACAACAATGCTGGAACACAATTCTGTATTAAGACCTCTCTATTGCATGCAACAACAAGGTATTATTGAGGTGTCGCATGTACCTTTTGATGAATATGGCTATGTTCACCCTGATGATATAAAAAAAGCCATACGCAAAAACACCAAATATGTTGTTTGTACACATAGTTCCAATGTTATCGGTACTATTCAACCGCTAAAAGAAATCGGAAAAATTTGCAAAGAAGCAGGTGTTTTGTTCGTTGTTGACGGTTCACAAGGAGCAGGAGCAGTTGAAATAGACATGGAAGACTGTGGCATTGATGTTTATATTTTCACCGGACACAAATGCCTCATGGGACCAACCGGCATTGGCGGTTCATACGTGCGAGAAGGAGTAAATATCCGACAAACACGTTTTGGAGGTACTGGCGTACGTAGTGCTCTTGAAACACACTTGGAAGAATATCCCTATCGTTTGGAAGCAGGAACCTTGAATCTGTTGGGCATAGCAGGATTGAATGCCGGTGTGAAATGGATAAAAGAAAAAGGCATAAACAATATTCACCAACAAGAAATATTGCTTTGGGACAGACTGCGTAAAGGATTGCAAAACATTGAAGGTGTTACAACCTATTGTGCTCGTGACACCGAAAACCAAAATCCTGTTTTAAGTTTCAATATCAATGGTTTTGAAAGTGCCGATGTCGGTACTATGCTTGATGTTGATTATGACATAGCCTGCCGTACAGGTTTGCAATGTGCCCCCAAAGTGCACATTCAATTAAACACAATGAACATACACGGCACTGTCCGCTTGTCTATAGGGGCATTCAATACCGAAAAAGATATAGACACAACCATAGCGGCAGTGAAAGAAATTGCAGCCTTGAAAAACAAATAAGACACTTTCTGTACAAAATGGATATACTCAGAACCGATTCTATTACAAAAATATACCATAGCCGAACGGTTGTCAATAATGTCAGCATTGAAGTGGAACAAGGCAAAATTGTCGGCTTATTGGGTCCCAATGGTGCAGGGAAAACAACCTCATTTTATACCATTGTCGGGCTTATCAAACCTTTATCGGGAAAAGTTTATCTGAATGATATTGACATTACCAACAAACCCATGTACCAACGTGCAAGAATGGGCATAGGCTATTTGGCACAAGAGGCTTCTGTTTTCCGCACCATGTCGGTAGAAAACAACATACGCAGCGTATTGCAATTCACAGCATTAACACCTCAGCAGCAGGAAGAAAAATTAGAAAGCCTATTAGACGAATTCGGCTTGCAACATATTCGCAAAAGCAAGGGCAAACAATTGTCAGGAGGCGAACGCCGCAGAACAGAAATAGCCCGCTGTTTGGCGACAAGTCCCAATTTTATTTTGTTGGACGAACCATTTGCAGGTGTGGACCCTATTGCCGTGGAAGACATTCAACATATTGTGGCTAAACTGAAAGAAAAAAATATCGGCATTTTGATTACCGACCACAATGTAGATGAAACACTTGCGATAACCGATTTTGCCTATATTTTGGTCAATGGAACGGTATTTCGCAAAGGCACTCCGGAATCTTTGGCACAAGACGAACAAGTCCGCAAGGTATATCTTGGCCAAAACTTCCATTTGAAACGCTAAAAAAAAACTTTATTTTAAAATCAATTGATAGAATAATTCGTCCGTATAAGTGTCGTTTTGGCGTATCCAGTCTTTTTTTTGTGACGTACACTCAAAATTGCAAGACTCAAACAAACGCATACTTTCTTTGTTTTCTGCATTAATGGAACATGCCAATTGATGAAGACCTAAAATCTTGTACGAATAATCTATCAACAATTGTAAGGCTTCTTTAGCATAGCCTTTTTTTCGGTGGGCTTTTTGAATCAACACCCCTACTTCAGCCCGCAAATGTTTGGGAGAAAAATTAAACAAATCGATAAAACCGACTATTTTTCCATCACTGCATTGACATATCGCCAAACGCAATTGCTTACTTGCAAAAATATCACTATTGATAGCGTCCAACACATATTGTTCCAAAGCAAAAGTTGAATATGGCATTAACGTTTCACTTTCATTCCAAATGCTTATATCATTTTCAAAAGCATACAATTCTTGCACATCGTTGAGTTCCAATGCACGCAAAAACACCTTTTGTCCTATCATAATAATCGTTTTACGCTATGTAAGGAATGTGAATATTCATTTCTTTCTATACAGAAAATACCTTTTTCGTCTATCTTGTCAATTCTGACTTTTCCGCTTGCATGAATAATTTTTCCTTCACCTAACAATATACCCACATGCACAATTTTGCCATCACCATTGGCAAAGAATGCCACATCGCCTATTCTTGCTTGCGGAAGTTTAATATCTTCGCCACAACGGACTTGCTGAGAAGCATCTCTTGGTAAAGATTTGCCGATTATTTTAAATACTATTTGAACAAATCCGGAACAATCTATGCCAAAAATGGTTCTTCCACCCCATAAATAAGGTGCATTGAGAAAAGAAAGAACGTTTTTTTCTATCATTCCGTCAAAATTACATCCTAAATCTGCCTGTCGGTAGGTTGTTGATATATTTGGAACTTCAAATTGTTCTGCCCCCAATTGAATGATATGGCTTTGCAAATTTCTTATGGGTAAAGATGAACCTTGTGGCACCCAAAAAGAACAATTTCTTGTCTTATCGCAAACCATTGTCGGAGAATCCGCAACTAAAGGCATAGCATAACACTCTTGATAAGCACTTGGATGCATCAAAACAATCTGCTTGGTTTCGATATATCCCTCATAATTATCGAATAGCGTTTTTATTTTGCACCATTCCCCTTCTTGCGATACAATTTCATAGGCTTCGCCAAACAATAATTGAGAAACCATCTCAGTTCTATGGCTGCCTTGTATTCTTATAGGAAGAGCGGCTATATTGCAAAAACCAACTATATCTGCCATTATTCTACAACAAAACGTTTAACAATTTGTGCTTTTTCGTTTCTTATTCTTAGCATATAAACACCACTATGGCAATTGTCTAAACATATGGTTATCAAAGCATCTTCTTGTTTAATATCACAAACTATATTTTGTCCCAACATATTAAAAACTTCTACGGATTCTATATTTGCCTTTTCAGAACAAAATAACTGCAATCTGTCTTTAGCCGGATTGGGGAACAACTTTATCTTATTCAATTCATTATCCGCAATGGCCAATGCCGATTTTTGTCGAACGACTATCGGAAACGTATCTACTTGGGAATAAATATACAATGTATCTACATAAATTGACGGAGTAACATTGCTGTGCTGTGCAACAATAGAAACATTTTGATTGCCTGCTCCATCGGTAGGATTAGCCATAAAATCATCGTTTGTAGAAAAATACCATTGAACGCTATCGTTGGTATAGATATTTATGGTGTCAAAACTCAATTCTTCACCCTCCAATTCTATTTCGTCTTTGTCTGCAAACAAAGCACGAGTTTGCCTATTTATTGTTACCTGACGAATAAGGCTGCCACTGCGTACATAAAAACTATAACGTTGAGGCAAACCTCTGTTTTCTTTATCAACCGATACAATTATTTGACTGTCGCTTAAAGAAGGATATATGTGCAACAACGAATCAGCAGGTGTATGCGACAATGTCCATTGCGTATTCGATTGTACACTTATTTTAGCACTTGCCCCTGCTTTGCCGTTAAGCGACACCACATTGGGTGTAACTGTCAAATAATCGCTGGCGGGCGATTGTGGACAAACATACAATTCAACTGGCAAAGACAAGGTGTTTTTATTGGACAAAGCCGTTTCTGACACCTTTCTCCACTGACCATTATTATAATACATTGTTGCTTCGGACTGCGATTTGCCGTCATAATCCATTGCGATAATATTAATAGTAGAACCTAATTGTGTGCTTGTTGGATAAGCAACGACAAAATTGCGGGTAAATACCATCGGTTCATCAAAATGAATCACATTCCAAGATGTAAATTTCAACGAAGACACCGGAAGTTTTACGGTTTTCAGCACCGTTCCCGGCATATTGCTTCTATTGACATTGTACAATGTGAAGGTCAAGGTATCATTCGGTTGATTGCCGATAATTGCACCAATAAAAACACGCATAGAATCAGAAACCAATGTTTCGGTAACCCCTATCAACTCGCCGACTTCTGTTACACCACTAACAGTACCCACAAGCACCAAATTAGATTGTACATTCAAATTGGAATAAATACCACATGTGGCAGGTACATCAGGTTTTTGTGTAATAGTAAGTGTCTTGTTGTCATGAACAGAAGCAAATGACAATGAACAAGAACGTGGCAATGTGATACTATTGGCAGTTTTGGTTGTAACAATCATTTTAGTAACACCGCTATCTCCCGATATTCTATTGACAGACAACCAGGAAGTGTCCAATCCTGTTGCCTCCCAGTGCCCTGTAGCGGTAACGGTTACAGTATCTTTTTCACCAGCATTGCAGCCGAAAATCATACTTGTTTTATCCAAAGCAACGCTGATAATAGTTGAAGAATAGGTAAATTGAATACTGTCACCAGCCGCTGTAATATTACTGATATAGATATTTTGCACAGGCGTTCCGTCTTTGAGAAATGGATAGGGAGAAGTATTCTCATTAAATGAAGTTCTATTTACAGACGCATTAAAATAAGCAGTAGATACACTTCCATTGACTGTTTTAGTGCCACCGGGTCTAAACACATACACTTCATTGAACGAAGAACTGCCATCGTAGTCGGAATTGCCTCTTTCTGACGGATTGATTCTATAAATAATAATACCCGAACCCGGCAATGGTGAATCAAACGAAGATGATATTGCTCTTCTATATTCCAACAGCAAATATTCATTGGTATTTAATATAGGGATTTTGTATGCCAACTTATTGGTAGCACTACCATTAGCAGGGTACAAAGTATAGGTACCCGGAGCAGTAAGGGTTGTAGGTTCGGCTATCCAACCGCCATATTTGTATTTCATATAAGCACCCAAACCTTGAGGTTTGCCTCTGTTGGTAGAAGCCATCAAATCCCAAATGCCGACAGGGTTCAAATCCCCATCATAATTATACAAATCAGGGGCACCCAAGGTATGAAACAACTCATGAGTGATAACTCCAACCGTATTGTCACTTTCTATCAAGAAATTGTAATCATAAACACGTTTCCCATTTATACGTACATCGTATGTTGACAATGACCATCTGTGCGGCCAAAGCAGATTGCTCCAACCTTCGGTTTGTCCATTGACAATAAAAGCCACATTATCAACATAGCCATCGTTATTGTAGTCTAAATTCAAAGTACTTGGAATACTTGATTTTACAGCATTTACTGCTCTACGCAACAAAGCATGCTCTCTTGTACGGCGTTCTGATTCGGTAGTATAACCATTCGTATTGGATTGGTCATAAACCTTAAAATAGGAACGGGCATAGGTATCGTGATACGAAATTATATTTGTTCCATTCTGTATCGGGAAAAAATGCGATTCCAAATAAAATTGCCCATAAGAAACCGTTCTATAATAGTTATAAACAGAAACAGCAGAAGCAGAACTTGAATCATTAAATTTTTGCATTTCTGTAGGATAAGTTGTTTGGGAAAAGACAGAATCGTCAGCAAAAGAAATAAAAATAACAATATTGTTTATCTTTCCTTTTGCTGCTACAGCCTTATGAGTCTTATGGGTTGCTTCATATTCCGCTTCAAATGCCTTACGTATAGCCATTATTTTCGCACTTGACAAACGCACACCTTTGGTTAAGCCCAACGTTTGTGGATTTGCTTTGCCAACAATATAATCTGAATGTGTAAGACTGTCATTCATAGGCAAAGCATACACGAAATAACCTGTTTGCGGGTGTTTTACAATCGTGTAACCCGCTGAATCTTGAAAAACACGATAAAATTCATCTCCTGTAACAAAACAATTAACAACTATGCCATCGGGTTGCACCAATTTTTGAGGAACATTCTTTAAATAAGCCCCAAAAACGCCACATATAGATAAACTACAAATGACTAAAAACAAGAATATACGTTTCATAACATTACTTATTATATATATTTGCAAAGATATACAAAAAAATAAAAACAATTGCCATTTGCAAAAAAAACAATTTTTGTTCTCACTTTGCCGCCAATCAATTATATAGCAAATCTTGATAACAACAGCAATATTTTTATTTTTCTATCGTTGTTATATATTATAAAATTGTATAAATGAACAAACGGCTCCTCGTTTTTGGATTTTTCTTATTGTCTTGTTGCTGTATTTGTGCCCAACAAATACAAGAACATTTTGTGTTGAAGTGGCAGGACATAAAAATCGAAAAAATCAGTTCGGATATAACACAGAAATATTTGTATTTTGACAATGCCAAAGTGGATTATTTTCCGCCTGCTTTAATGCCTTTGTTTTATTTTAGCACACCAATTGCTTCAAAATATGAACAATACAGCGTGCAAATAAAAAATGTACAATGGGAAACATTGAATCAGCATGAAATTGCAACCCTTAATCTTAATAGTATAGCAGATACTTTGCACTTAAAATATTACACCGAAGAAACGCTTAAACAAGCATTTTTCAAATTGTCATTTCTGCCTTTCAGAAAAAACGGCAACAAAATAGAAAAACTATTAAGTTTTGATTTACAAGCGAATATAACGTCTTCTATCGTTCCGAACATACGGAAAAAAAATACCTATGCCGAACATTCCATTTTGAAAAGCGGTAATTTTTACAAAATGGGCATTTCTAATACAACTATTTACCAAATCACCCCGAATGATTTCAAACTATTGGGTATCAACACTGATGTACCAATTAACCAAATTGCTGTTTTTGGCAATGGCGGCGGGGAATTGCCACAAAGCACCTCCGAACAAGTATTTGACGACCTGCAAGAACTTGCCATATATGTGTCTGACAACAACAACAACGGTATTTTTGACAACAACGACTATATTCTTTTCTATGGTGTAGGTGTTTCTACTTGGATACATGACTACAAAACACCCGTTTGCCAATATAGTCATAAACAAAATAGTTACACCAACACAACATTTTACTTTTTGAATATAGACAATGGTATCGGTGAAAAAAAACGTATCACCACCCTTCCCTCGCTTGAAATCAGTCCTACTCACGAAGTAAATACCTACCACTATTTTGATGTTTACGAAAAAGATGCTATCAATATATTTGACGTTGGCAACCGCTGGTTTGCCGATGATTTCAAATCCACAACTACGCGTTCTTATTCATTTAATATAAAAGGAATAGATGTAAGCAGCAATATTTATCTTGATATATGTGTGGCTTCTGTTGCCAATGCGGGTGCCTCTATGCTAACAACTATCAACAACAGCAAAAGTTTCAGCACCACGTTTTATGGTGGCAATAATCTTGTAAATGCCACTTACAAAGACTACAAACCCACCGATGAAAACATCAGTTTGTCTATAACCTACAACAAACCCGATGCTTCTGCTGTCGGTTATTTGGACTACATTGAAATACATGCAATGTGTTCATTAGGGCAACACAATGCCATTGTTCCATTTCGCAATGCAAATATAGTTGGCACCGGCAATATTGCCAAATACAATTTTGACACACAAGGAAAAAACACTATAATTTGGGACGTTAGCGACAGACACAATATCAGACAAATACAAGGTTTAAAAAACAGCAATTGGTTTTCGTTCACACTCCCTGCCGATACACTACGCGAAATGATAGCCTTTGACGGCAGTGCCTTTGGAAGCATCACGCCTATAGGAAAAATCAACAATCAAGATTTGCATGGTTTGCCCGCCGTTGATTTTATCATCATCAGCCACCCCAATTTTTTATCAGCAGCAAGACAATTAGCACAATACAGACAAACAAACGACAATATGAGTGTTGCCGTTGTTAGCACCGATGAAATATACAACGAATTTAGCAGTGGGGCAACAGATTTGTCTGCAATAAGAAATTTTTTGAAAATGTTCTACGACAGAGCAAGTTCAGCAAACGATGTCCCCAAAAATGCCCTATTGATAGGCAAAACCTCATACGATGTTCGCCAAATAGAAGGCTCTGCTCCTTGTTATATCCCCAACTATCAAGGCAATTATATTTTTGATGTCGATAACAATACTTCCACCGACAACTATATCGGCAAATTGGCAGACGGCAAAGGCATTAGCAATATTGGAACTATGGACATAGGTATTGGACGTTGGCCTGTAACAACGGAATCACAAGCCTCGGCATTAGTGCAAAAATCTGTCAACTATGCCACCAAAGACTATTTGTCGCAAAACAATGTTGCTAATCATGGTATTTGGCGGAATTATTTGGCATTAGTATCCGATGATGATGAAGACTATCCCCACATGAACAATCCTGAACAAATATACAAAACCGTTCTTGCCCAACAACCTATATATAATATTGAAAAAATCTATTCCGATGCCTACAAAAAAGAAAGTTCTTCGCAAGGCAAACGGTATCCCGATGTTACTAAAAACATCAATTACAGAATAAACAACGGCTGCTTGGCGATGACCTATTTTGGACATGGCGGCAATACGGGTTGGGCTCACGAGAGAATATTAAAAGCCTCAGATATAAGTTCTTGGACAAACAAATATGCCCAATTGGTATTTTATACGGCTTGTTGTAGTTTTGCCTACTACGACCAATCATTCACATCACCGGGTGAAAAAATATTATTACACACCAATGGAGGTGGCATTGGCTTAGTCGCTTCAACAAGAAATTCAAGTTCGGGCAACAACGAGCGTTTGGGTATCAACCTTTTTGCCAATATGGTACAAAAAAACAGCAATGGCTATTTAACCATGGGCGAAGTCTATAGAAATGCCCAAAACAGTATTGGCGTGTACGAAAGTTACACTTATCTGGGCGACCCTTCCGTTACCTTGGCACACCCCACCCAACATGTCTATACAGACAGCATCAACCATGCTGATTTCCGCACCTTTACTGATACCATCAAATCCTTGTCCTTTGTTACCGTTTGCGGACATATTACAGATGAAAACAACAATATTATCAACGATTTCAAAGGTTATGTTTATCCCATTATTTTTGACAAAATCCAATCCATAGCCACTATCAACAACAACAATCGGGATTCCGTCAGACATTTTGACAGCCAAAAAAGCATTATTTACAAAGGGAAAATACCTGTAAAAGACGGCAAATTCTCCTTTAGTTTTATGGTACCCAAAGATATTAATTATGAATACGGATTAGGCAAAATAAGTTATTATGCCTATTCTGACCAATATGACGCCAACGGCTATGAACATTTTTATATTGGTGGTATGAACGATACCAGCATACACGATGAAAAAGGTCCAGATATAGAATTGCATCTCAACGATAAACAATTTGTAAGCGGAGGTATTTGCAACCCAACACCAACCATTTTGGCCAAAATATCAGACGAAACAGGTTTGAATACAGCCGGAGCCGGTATCGGACACGATATTGTCGCCATTATTGACAACGATATTGCCAATGCCATTGTTTTGAACGATTATTTTGAATTTGAAGAAAACAGTTACACTTCAGGCAATTTAAGTTATCTTTTGTCTGAATTGCCCGAAGGACACCATACCCTTAAAGTACGGGCTTGGGATATTGTAAACAATATGGGAGAAACGGAAATAGAATTTGAAGTGGTGAACAATAGCGAATTGAGTATAGACCACGTCTTAAACTACCCTAACCCTTTTACTACCAATACTTCTTTTTATTTTGAACACAATAAGCCCTATCAACCTATAGAAGTAAAAATAAGTATTTTTACCATTTCAGGCAAATTGGTGAAAACAATTTTTGACACACAAACAACCACCGGTTTCAGAAGCAATCCTATACCATGGAACGGTTTGGACGACTATGGAAACAAAATCGGCAAAGGCGTATATCTCTACAAACTATCGGTGAGAGATAATAATAACAATGTAGCCGAAAAAATTGAAAAAATTGTCATTCTTTAAAAAAGATATATCATATAGCAATATTTTTATTTTTTTTTCGTTTTATTTTGGTATTTTACTTTTTTTAGAAAATAATATTATAATGAGCAACAAACATTCAAAACAAACTATCTCATTGATAGCCATTATTATATTTTGTTTATTCAATAACAATATACAAGCACAAACAAAAACCAAAGACGACATTTTAGGGCGTATGGGCAGCAATGTCATCACGACTGCGGTTCCGTTTTTGCAGATAGCCCCCGACACCCGTATCGGCGGTATGGGCGAGGCAGGTGTTGCTGTTTTGAACGATGCCAATGCCCAACACTGGAACCCTGCCAAATATATTTGTTCTGACAATCAATATGGTTTTTCCGTATCATATAGTCCATGGTTGGCAGGTTTGCATGTTAGAGATATTTATTTGTTGTATGCATCCGGTTTCGGCAAATTTACTTCCAACGATGCCCTTTCGGGTTCTGTCCGTTATTTTTCAATGGGCAATATGGAAATAACCAATGAAGAAGGTGAAGTGCAACAAAACTACAAACCGCACGAATTTGCCATTGATTTGGCCTATTCCCGTCAATTGATAGAAAACTTGTCTATGGCAGTAACCGGCAGATTTATCTATTCTAACCTCACCAGTGTCAATCCTAACAGAGAAAACAAACCCGGTTTGTCGGGAGCAGCCGACATTTCGTTGTTTTATCTTCACAAATTCAAAACAAACAGACTTTATAGCAGCAATATTGCTTTTGGGTTGAATATTTCGAATATCGGTGCCAAAATTTCGTATTCATCTTCTTCGGAAAGAGATTTCTTGCCGGCCAATTTCCGTGTAGGTATCGCCTATTCTATGAATATTGACAAATACAACCGTTTGGTTTTTGCTTTTGATATTAATAAATTATTGGTACCGACTCCACCTATCTATGCAACAGATTCCAACGGAGTGGTTATTATAAATCAAACAACAGGCAAACCTGTTATAGACAAGGGCAGAGACCCCAATATATCTTCGGCAGAAGCCGTATTTACCTCTTGGGGAGACGCTCCAGGTGGATTTAAAGAAGAAATGAGTGAGTTTGTATTGAATGTCGGTTTGGAATATTCTTACAACAACATATTGTTTATCCGTACAGGCTATTTCAACGAATCGCAATACAAAGGCAGAAGAAAATATTTCACCTTTGGCGTAGGATTGAAATATAGTGTTTTTGCCATTGATGCCGCCTATATATTGCCTGTCGGCACCAAACAACACCCATTGGAAAACACCTTGAGATTTTCCATTTCCTTTGAATTTGGGCAACCTAAAAAAGTTCAAGTAGGTTATTAGCCAACATATCACAATTATTTAAAATATTGGCAAATAAACATATGCGAATAGGTTTCGGCTTTGACACCCATCAACTTACAGCAGACCGACCCTTGATATTGGGCGGAGTGAATATTCCTTCTGCATTGGGTTGCTTAGGACATTCCGATGCAGATGTATTGGTACACGCAATTATTGATGCTTTGTTCGGGGCCGCTAATATGCACGATATTGGCTATCATTTTCCTGATACGGATATAAAATACAAAAATGCAAACAGTCTGTATTTGTTACAATGTTGCAGAGATTTGGTGTATGAAAAATATACCATTAATAATATAGACTGTACCCTTGTGTTGGAAAAGCCCAAACTACTCCCCTATATGGAGCAAATGAAAAGCAATATCGCTGAAATTATGCAAATTTCAACCAACGATATTAGCATAAAAGCCAAAACTTCTGAAAAAATGGGATTTATAGGCAGACAAGAAGGCATTAGTGCTTATGCCGTTGTACTTCTAAGCACAAAAATCTGACAAACAATTATTTAACACAATTTAGCGTAGTAGTTTTTCTTCTTTTTTTTAATATTCATCTTCTGCGAAGAAGAAATCTTCTTTTGATGGATAGTCTGGCCAAATGTCTTCTATAGATTCATATATTTCGCCTTCATCTTCTATTTCTTCAAGATTTTCTACGACTTCCATAGGTGCTCCTGAACGAACAGCAAAATCTATCAACTCCTCTTTGGTTGCTGGCCATGGAGCATCTTCTAACTTTGATGCTAAATCTAATGTCCAATACATAAACTCTTCCTTAAAAAAATTTTGCAAAGGTATAAAAAAATATGTAACAAAATTCATTTTTTATAACATTTTTTATTGTCATCATTTTCAATAAATTGCAAATTGTTAATAAATTGTGAATAAATTTTTTTTCATATTTAAGTTGATTATTTCATTTTTTTATGTAACTTTGGAGGTCTGAAATTTTGTAAAAAAAAAAAAATCAATACTTTACACATGATAACAATTTTAAATACTATATTATATGAAACTATTAATCAACAAAAAAGGCTTACAGACACTGTCGGCATGCGTTTTTGCGTGCATGTTTTGTCTGTTAAGCGTAGCAGAAGCACAAATTGTGCAAATTGTACATGAAAATTTTGATGGGACCACTCATCCGTTTTCAGTAACCCCCTCACAATCCACAACGTGGAATCAAACTACGAACTATTACGTAAGTGGGTCCAAATCACTACATGGTCAAGTACCCAATGCGGCCAACGACTCTTTAGTCTTACAAACCCCTCTTTACAATTGTCTGTCATACGCATACGTAACATTGAGATTTTCACACATTTGCAAGATTTCCCCCGAAGATGAGGTCCGCATAGAATATAAACTCAACGACATGGGTTCCAAATGGCAAGAGATACCTGCCAACACCTACGAAGGCTCAGGCGAGTATAGAAACGGTTTTAGTGCGGCAAGTTATGTGCAATGGCAAGCAGGCGACTCATTGGCCATACCAACACAAGCATGGTGGAAAGAAGAAACCTTTGACATTACCAATCAAGTATCGTTTACCGAAGTTGCCTTCCGTTTTATCATCAAAAAAGGCAATACCACAGGAACCAACCTAAACTATGGTTGGTTGATAGATGATTTTCAACTCTATGCTTCCAATACAGAATTAAAACCGCCTGTGGTTGAGTTTTTACCGCCATTTGTACAAGGTACAGTCTATAGCACAGGACCTTATACCATAAATGCCAAAGTAGCCAAACGTACCTCTGCCCCACTGTTAACTCCTTATTTGGTATATACAGTTAGCAATATG
Organism: uncultured Bacteroidales bacterium; assembly: GCA_905233585.1. GTDB lineage: Bacteria > Bacteroidota > Bacteroidia > Bacteroidales > WCHB1-69 > UBA1205. The sequence continues at coordinate 59,425 of CAJOFD010000008.1, read as the reverse complement.
AGTTCAACTACAACTGATTCCGTTAGGATGACCGCCTATGCCGGCGATAGTCTTTGGACAGCAACATTACCACAAATAGCCCCCAACTCAAATGTTTTGTATTATATAACAGGTAGAGATACAACGGGCAACAATTCAACAATTACATCAGGATATAATATTGTCAAACCCAATAGCGGTATATTGAATATCACCGATGTTGTTTGTACGGGCGACAGCACGGCTACAACACCGACAAGCGGCTATGTCGTCTATGCAACAAGCCAAAGCCCAACAAGAAGCCGTTCACTTTATTATGCTTCCGAATTGGGCAATACAAGCAATCCTCTTTATATCGCCAATATGGCATGGTACAATGTAACAAACGGTAACAATGCCTCATACCAAGTAACCAAAGAGATAAAAGTATGGATGATGGCTACCGCCGATACGGGAGTAAGCACAACAGATATCAGGCCTGACGAAATTGGAGCAACTTTGGTATATCAAGGCAAAACAAGTTCCAAACAATATTGGAATCAAATAGATTTTTCCAAAGCCTTCATACTTCCAGCCAACCACAATTTGTATGTATTCATAGAATCGGAAGACCCCGCCAAATCAACATCTTTGTTAGCATGGCGATATACGGCAAGCAATCAATACAGGCTTGCCTACAAAAATGGCACCGCTACGGCTTGGACACGCCAAAAATATCTACCATTGATACGTTTCGGCTTGTCCACCACATCGGGATACGCAAAAAATTCTGTTGCCTTAACAGCCATAACCTCTCCGATATATGGCAGTGCCATCGCAGGCAACCTTACCCCTATCAGTGTAAACATAAGAAATACCGGCGATACTGTACTCACCTCCGCGAATTTGTATCATAGTATTAATGGAAATGTTCAACCCGTGTTCAATTGGACAGGTAATTTAGAATGGGACACAGAAACATCCGTAAACATTGGAAGCTACACCCCTACGTTGAATAAGTTTGACACCATTGTAACATGGGTAGCATATCCCAACAATATCACAGACTCCACCACATTTGACGATACGCTGTCATTAATGGTTTATGGGTGCAACAATCTTATCAGTGGAGATATTCCAATCGGCAATGGCAAACTATATCCAACAATAAAAAAAGCTCTTGAAGGTTTTGCTTATTGCCAGCCACAAGGTGATGTTCGTTTGCTGGTAGATGCAGGAACTTACAACGATAGTTTGGATTTCAGCAATTTTAGCAATATTATGGGCAGATACAAATTGACCATCACATCAGCCACAGGCAACCCAAGCGATGTCATTGTTACCTCCTCTGTCAATTCAAATGTTATTATTTTGAATAACAGTAACAATATCGTATTTGACGGCATTACCATAGACGCCAGCACCAACAAAGCCAAAGGTATTATTTTCAAGGGTGCCTGCAACGATGTTACCATTACCAATTGTATCATCAAATCAGACCCCAATACAAACGCAGCAGCCATTACTCCCATTTACAAAACATCGAGTACAGGCATTGCAAACAATATAAACATTACCAACAACACAATTGACGGAGGGTATTATGGAATATATTTCTATGCCGGAACAGGTAATGCTGCATATGGTCAAAATATTCGTATTGAAAACAATACAATAAGCAATTCGTATATAACAGGTATCCATTTGTACTACGCCCACTTAAACAGTTTATCGGGCAATAACCTATTCAGTCGTAAAAACGGATTGACCGTTACAACTTATTGGAGAGGCTTTTATGTTTATTATGTCAATTTAGACAAATGCGATGGCAACCATATTCAAAACATCAATACCAATCTCAATTATGCATCAGGCGGTTATTTCTACTACATAAACGATGTCAGATATGGTGGCAATGACAGTACAACAAAAGCAGGTTTGTTTTCCAACAATGAAATTATTATCACATTGAACACAACCAATACCACCATATCTTATGGTTTAAGTTGCAATTACGGACAATTTGATATTATCAACAATTCCGCTTACTTGTCGGGAGCCCCCAATATGGTCGGTCTGTATGGCAATTCTACAACTTCGAGTAGCACTTCTATGAAAATATACAACAATAATATTATTTTGACCAATACAACGGGTTCAAGTTATCCCATCAATCTTGTGGCAACAACCACGTATGATATCAACTACAACAACTACTCTGCACCTACATATATTGGACGTTTTGGATCCAGCAACTATACTGACCTCAACGCATGGAAAGTAGCTGTAAACGGCGATATGAACTCTACTAATACAACTGTTACTTTGTTGGATTCAACAAAATCGCTACTTGATACAACCCTTTCTTTACAATTGGCAGTTTATGATGGTTTAGATGTTATGCGTTTGCCAAATGTATTGAAAGACAAACAAAATGCACGTAGAAATATTATAACAGCCATGGGTTGCTATCAAGGTTTCCAATTGTTGCAAAAAGATATTTGGGTCAACTATATCACCCCATTGCGTAATGGTGTTAGCCAAGGAACGATAGACAGCATATCAATCATCATTACCAATGTTGGTGTAGATACCTTACAATCCGCTTCTTTCGGTTGGACTATCAACAATGTTCTGCAAACACCTATTGTATGGACAGGCAGTTTGGCCACCGAAGAATCAGACACCCTCCACTTGGGGACAATTACATATGCAGATGGACCTAATAGTGTTGTAGCATGGCTTGATGCCAATACATGGGCAGACAACAATCAGCAAAACGACACCATTTCTTCCTCTTCCTTTGCTTGTGTACCTTTGAATGGTCGCATTACCATTGGGAACGGAGGAGATTTTGCCAATACTATGGATTTCCTTACAAGATTGAATCTATGTGGTTTGAACGGCGATTTGGAAGTAGCTTATTTGACAGGCACCTATCTTCAAGAGGTTGTTTTAAATGGCAATACCTTTGTGGGAGCCAACACCTATCGTATTACATTTACCTCTGCCGCTGCGGACAAAGACAGTGTCATCTTCCAACGAGCAACGGCACCAACCAACCAAGTGGCTCCTTTTATGTTACAAAACATCTCCAATATTTGTTTCAAACATCTAACCTTGAAAGGACACTCTCCTATTTCCTCAACCTATACCTATTCACATAGTATCATTATCGGGGACAGTTGTTCAAATATAACAATAGACAGTTGTGTACTTGCAGTTCCATTTTTCACATCTGCCATTACAACCAACAGTCATAATGCAATAAGGATATATGCAAATTTGGCAACTACCTCCAATATTACCATTACCAACAATAACATTTCCGGTGGCGGTTATGGTATTTATGCCTACGGATCCTCCTCTAAAATCATAAACAATCTTCACATAGAAAACAACTATATTCATACTTTTGACAAATATGGTATTTACATGTATTACTGTGATAGTGCATATATTGCTCACAATAAAATTGTTCAACGTGAAACCGATTTTCAACAAACTACGTTGAATGGTATTTATGCTTCTTACTGTTCAGGCGATATCATTGGCAACTCAATTATCGGCAATGTTGTACAATATGGTATTTATTGTGCATATTTCAACCGTACAACACCTGATTTCCTCATTGCCAACAATGAAATTATCGCCACCAACGGAAGCGGGGACAACGCCGGTATCTATTTCTCCACTTCAGCAAGTTCCAGAGTATATCACAATAGTGTATATATGAAAAGTACCGCCAATGCCAGAGGTATTTATATCACATCTGCAAGTGGCATAAATTTTGATATACAAAATAACATTTTTGTTGTCAATGGAGAAGGTGTCAACTCCTGCCCTATTTACTTGACCAATACAACCTATTTGGCAGGCAACAACATCAATAACAATGTTTATTATAATTTAACCAACAACAAGATTGGTTATTATTCATCTTATGCAACCGACTTGACAACATGGAAAAACAATGTAACAACCGATAGCGGTTCTGTTGTTGTTATGCCCAACATACAAAACCCCAACACCTCATTAAAATTACTGGACAGCATTGGCATTTCCGTTCCTGCCTTGTCAAGTGTAGTTGACGACATAGAAGGAGAATCAAGAGACAGCCTCGTAACAGTAGCAGGAGCATACACTTATAGTACGCCTCATGTCAATGTAGCCCCATTGGAAATATTGGGTCTGCAGCCAGCAGAATCCGCTGGCCAAACCTATCCAATAAGTGTAAGTATTCAAAACAGAGGTTTGGACACATTAACTTCTACAAATATTGTTCTGAACGTCAACGGTACCACAAGCAATCACACATGGACAGGCATATTGGCTCCTGGTGCCATAGACACCGTTCCCCTTACCAATGTTACCATAATATCCGGCTTGAATGAAATCGTAATTTTTACCAATATGCCCAACAATGTTGCAGACGGTTTTGTTTACGATGACACCGTTTCTACCCATATATGGGGTTGCAACGGAGCAATACACGGCACTTATACAGTTGGTCAGGGAGGCATTTTCACCACGATACAGGAAGCCATATCGGCAGCAACTTATTGTGGATTGGACAGTGCGGTAACATTCCATATCTTGCCACAATATTTAGACCGAACACCTATTGTTATTAATAGCATTCCAAGTACAAGTAAGACCAATACCATCACTTTCGTGCCTATTACAGGCGACTCTTTGGACGCTATTGTCAATGTTTCAGGCATTGCCATAACTTTGAATAGTGCTGCACATATCTATTTCCGCAATATGTGTTTTGTCGGAGGTTATGGGTCTGTTGAAATGACAGGTATTTGCGAAGATATTGAATTTAGAAATTGTTTATTAAGGACAAACACCACAAGCATAAGCAATGCTATAATTGCCGTAAACCACACAAGTGCATCTGGAGCAAACAGTTATTTGAAAGATGTGCGTTTTATCCGCAACACCATTGACGGCGGTTATTACAACATAAAATTGTATTATAGCGGTTCAAGTGCGGCAACCGTTGCTGCCAATTTGCCTTGTGTTACCATAGACAGCAATATCTTGACCAACGGCTATATGGGTGGAATATATTCTTATTATTACAACCGATACAAGAGCATTTCTTACAATACCATTACTACCAGAAGCGATATCGCGGGCATCCAATACGGTATTTATACCTATGGTTACAACAGAATAGACAGCGGTATCATAGGTAACAAAATCACCTTAAACGGCACTTCGACTTCTTATGGTATTCATACCTATTATATGAATGCTTCCACCTTAGGTACTACCGACAATGCCTTAATTGCCAACAATGAAATAAGAGCATTCAAAATGGGAACATTATATGGTATTTATATCAATTATACCAAAGCGAATATATATCACAATTCAGTATTGGGAACAGGTACAGGCATATCCTATCCATTGTACATCACAACCATGAGTTCCTCTTATAGTGCAGATATTAAAAACAATATTTTTGCGGCAACAAGTTCCAACGCCAGCAATTATCCTATATATTGTTCAACTGCAAGTTATGTATTGCCCTCTTATGGAGTAAAATTGGATTACAACAACTATTATTCCAACGGAGCAAACATCGGTTATGTAGGCAAGGCTCTACCTAACAATATAGACAGTTTGCGAGCCTACACCCAACAAGATGAACATTCTGTAAATGTAGATCCATTGTTTGCCAACTCCAACAACAACTTGGCTGTTCGCAACAATCCGGCCTTAGATGCTTTGGTTATAGGAAGTGTTCCTACCGATATTGTAGGCAATGCACGTATAGACGAGGCTACTATGGGAGCATATGAAGCCGAGCCTGTCAGCATTGACGCCAAACTGGTAAACTTTGTCGGATTCAATGAAGCCATTGCAGGTGTGAATCCAATATCAGTAATCTTAACCAACAAAGGACTAACAGATATAACATCGGCTACCATAACTTATACGCTCAATGGCGTTGTTCAAACACCTATTGCCTATACACCGAGTACGCCTTTGGCCTATAGACATAGCGATACTGTTTCCCTTGGCAATCTTAATTTTATTGCAGGTATCAATACACTATCGGCTTATGTTACTTTGGCAGGCGACACCATTAACAACAACGACACCATTACCAGCAGCCGTTATATGTGCAATACTATCATAGCAGGCGATTACACCATAGGCAGTTCGGCTACGGCAGACTATGCAACATGGCAAGATTGGGCAACAGAAGCCATACGTTGCGGTGTTGCCAACGATGTTACCCTAAAATTTGAAACAGGTACCTATACCGATAGCGTTACATTAGCAAGACTATCAGAAATTATGGGCGGAAAAACCTTAACAATTACATCTTTGGCTGCGAATAAAGACAGTGTTGTTTTCAATGCAGGAGCAAATGCCATGTCCCTATTAACATTAGAAAAGACTAATAATTTGGTTATAAAAGATGTTACGTTAGATGCAAGAAACAACCGTTATGCAGTCAATTTCCGGAACAACACCAACAATATCACATTTGAGCATTGTAAAATTTTAGCCAAAGATACGACCGCTTCTACTTATATAGGTATTTATAAAGCAAGTTCTACGGGCAGATTAGACAGTCTAACCATCAGAAATTGTGAAATCCATAATGGATATTACGGTATTTACCTCTATCCCGGCAATGGATATAGTTCAAATATTATTATAGACAGCAACTTGATAAAAAATAATAGTTACTCGGGTATTTACACCTATTATTCCGATTTAACAAGTCTGTCTTACAATAAGGTGATTGTTGACAGAACGGCAAAAACATCAACAACCTACTATGGAATGAACATAATATACAGCAACAGCGGCAAGATTGTCGGTAACAAAATTGCAATAAACAGCAATACCATTACCGGTACATTGTACGGATTAAGATCCTATTATTCCACAAAGGATATCATTGCTAACAACGAACTCCGCATTACCTCGTATTCCACTACAACCTATGGATTATATGTAGATTATCCGAAACAAACTTCTTATTTACACAATAGTGTTTATGTGGACGGCACCACGACTACCTCAAGTTCATTCTTGTGGTATGTATATAGCAATGCCAACTATGACGCTACGGTAAGCAAAAACCTATTTGTAAACAAAGCGACAGGCACCAATGCTTACGCCATCCGTTTCAACGGTACCTATTCAGGCGCTTATGACACCAACTATCGTATCAACGGTAATGCCTACTTCTCTACCTCCAAATGCGGTTATGTAAATTCTTCGGACAAACAAACATTGTCAGATTGGCTTACTGTTGTACAAAGCGACAGCAATTCGGTATTTGTAGAACCCATCTTCAATGATGTAAACACAGATTTGACCCTAAAAGCATACGGCAATGTTCTTACAGACAGAGATAGTCTGGTGCTCACTGACATTTCGGGAACTACACGGCACACGATAACGGCCTGCGGAGCATACGATGCCGTATTCCCGAACACTGATGCCGCTTTAACAGAGTTCGTCTATGACCCCATTATAGTACAACAGCCCAATCCTATCAGCGTAAAAGTATTCAACAATGGATACGATACACTGAAAACTCTAACCATAAACTGGAGTTTGAACGGTGTGCAACAACCGGCAGTCAATTGGACAGGTGCGTTGTCATTGACACAACAAGAAACCATTTCTTTGGGCAATATTGTTCCTCCTACAGGTTTGAATACCTTAAGGGCATGGATAAGTCTCATCAATGGCAGCGGCACAGACGATGACAATAGCAATGACACCATCAGCGACCAATTCTACGCTTGTGCCGGAGCATTGGCTGGATACTACACAGTCGGAACAAACACATCGGATTTTGCGACATTAGATGAATTCAGATGGGCATTAAACACTTGCGGTGTAGGAGACACGACAACCTTTGCTTTTGCAAATGGCAACTATGACGTTCTCAAATTTGAAACCATCAACGGCTTGTCAGACACGACTCCTATTACCATTACCTCCATATCGGGCAATGCCGCAGATGTCAATTTTATAGCAAACCTTGGCGATGCCATTACCCTGAACAATATTGGCAATATGAATTTCCGCCATGTTACCTTCGATGCAAGCAGAGCCTCCAATGCTGTACAATTGTTGGGACAAATTACCAATGTAGAATTTTATGGTTGTAATATAAAAGCCTCTCCTACGGCAACGGCTTCAACTTCTAATGGTATTAGATACTACAATGCTACCACAGCCACCCAAACGCTGACCAATGTACGTTTTATTAAAAACAATATAAGCGGTGGATATTACAATATCTATTGCAACTATGCGGCAGGCTCGGCTGCAAACATATTGACGCGTACCTGCAGCATTACCATTGACAGCAACAATATGGAAAACGCTTATTATGCCGGAATTTATTCCACCGGCAATTCCATTTACACCAGCATTGCTTACAATAACATTACAACAAAAACCACAAACAATGTTACCACCGTACAATACGGCATGTATATGACTATGGTAACGGTGGACAGCGGTATTGTCGGCAACAAAATACTGTTGCAAGGCTGCAGAAGCACTACTGGTATGTACATCTCCGGCTTTAACGCTACAGCCAGAGCCGCCGACCCGAACAAAAACGGTCTGATTGCAAACAATGAAATACGCAGGTTGAGAAAAGCGGAAGTGAACAGCGTTACCGCTACAGGTCTGGCCATTTACTCTCCCTCAAGAGCCGATGTCTATCACAATAGTATTTATATACAAGACACCTGCAGTGTCAGAACCCTGCAATTTACAACCTCCACCGAAGGCAATTTGAACATCAGGAACAATATCCTTGCGGTCAATTCGGACAAAACAGCAACAAGTTATGCGGTATATGTCGGCACGGCAACACACGCTACTCCGGCGTTCAACACCACTATGGATTATAACAATTATTATAATTTCAGAGCCAACGACAATTTGGCTTACATCGGCAGCAATGTCTCTACATTTGCAGATTTGAGAACAAAAACAATGCAAGACAACAACTCTGTCAATATAGCGGTTAGTTTTGCCAATGCCGGTCAAAGCCTCAAGCTGAACAATTACTACGATGTGCTTGTTCCCAATGTCGGTATCAACCAAGATATCGAAGGCAATGTCAGAAAAATGAAAACAACCATGGGAGCCTACACACCGATATTTTCCGACAGTTTGGATTTGTCCATAGTAGCCATTGAAGGTCTGCCCGACAGTACGGAAATGTGCTCACCGGACTTTGCTACCATTGATATAATTGTCAAAAACAGCAGCGGCGTGGACGTCGATTTTGCGACGCAACCGCTCACCTTATATCTGCATGTCAGTGGGAAAACACAAGCGGACACCTCCATTCTGATAGACAGCGGCAGTTTGGAGATGCTCAAACAGGACACCTTCCGCTTGTTAAACAATTTGAACATCTATCCGTCCGGCAACTACCTGTTGCAAGCATGGTTGCAACACAGCGATGACCACAACACCCTTAATGACACACTGTCCGTTGTTTACACCACTAACAAAGTAATCTTGCCTATGGACGAGAATTTTGCCGCCGGAATGCCGGCAACGGTACGAAGTATTGCCGAAATAGGCTCCAATATGTGGACAGTGATGCACGATTCAGACGCCACAGGCACAGTTGTGCCACAATTCGGCAATGCGATGATTGCCTTTAACGGCAACAGAGGTGAAATGACCCATTTGTTTACCCAACAATTAGACCTGAACGGTTCCTCCGAACCTGTCTTGGACTTCTGGTATTATCACGACACCTCCGCTAATGCAAGCACACTGGATTATACCGACATTCGTCTAACCTTTGACGGTGCCCTTACCTATCAGACATTGTTCTCCGTAAGAAAAAACAACGGCGTGGACATGGGTTGGAAACAATACACCTACAAACTGGATTCGTTCATCAACCAATCTTGTATCGTTATGGTGTTTGAGGCAATGAGAATGTCTGACAATTCTTTCAATGGCGAACAATACATAGACAGAATACGCATCACCTCCAACCAAGACCTTGCCATTGACAAGATGCTTGTCCCCACATTGACAGCATGTGATTATAAAGGGAAAGAACTGTCGGCAGTCATATCCGCCGCCACAGCCCAAAACATAGATTTCAGCAAATATCCTACCCTGTTAAAGGTTGATGTCAGCGGTCAAACGGCAAAATCATATGTTATTCAGTTGGACAGCGGTGTTATCGCAGGTCTGAACAGCGACACGCTACTGCTGGACAGCAGCTTCGATTTCAATCCGGGCAACTATTTTATCCATAGCTATATTGTAAATTCCATAGACAATATACCCGGCAACGATGTCCGTTTCGACACAATTGTTGTCAATCCGCAACTTGATATACAATTGACCAAAATAACGGACGGTACCAACTGCATACCCGCCCGAAGAGCCGTTTCGCAGCAGATATCTGTTACCAACAACGGCAATATGGACATGGAAGACCTGATATTGAAACTGGAAGTCTCCAATTCGAGCGGTGCTGTCGTGGAAACGCTATACGACACTCTCTTTGGAGTATTGGCAATGGATTCCCAGAAAATCCATACCTTCACAAAGGTCTATACCGTTCCAGATGACGAGCAGTACAACGTTTCGGTGAACGTTTATCCGATGTGCAACACCGACCTCAGTTTCCAAAATGTGATTAATGAATGTATCGACTTGAACGATTTGGTTCTTGAGGGCATTCTTGTTCCCACCGATGACGGTCAATGTATGCGAATCGGTAGCCAATTCAATGTAAAAATAAAGGTTACCAACAAAAATCCTGACGTTTCAGCCCGACAAGTCGATGTCTATGCCGCCATTGAGGACAATGATGGAAATATTCTGGCTTCTTGGACAGAAAACATAGACGAAATCTATGCCGATGACTATACCGAAGTCGAATTCCAACCTGCATTCACCGTGGTTGCGGTACCAAATTTCACCATTCGAGCCTATTTGGTGGGCAACAGCGACATCAACAGCGACAACGATACGGCCGCTCCTGTAAGCAAATGCACCGACTTGAGCATTACAGACAATCATTCTGATGGAATTAGTATGAGTCAGAACATACCCAACCCGACAACGGGACAAACAAAGGTATTGTACACCGTTCCACAAGAGGGTAAAGTGTTGTTTAACATCTCAACGGTTACAGGACAGATAATCTATAGAGAAGAAACCATGGCCGAAAGCGGTGAAAACAGCATAGAATTTAATACCGAACATCTCGCAGCGGGTATATACTTCTATTCCATGACATACAATGGTCATAAAATTGTCAAAAAGATGACAGTCGGAAAATAATAATAACTATTTATTTAATTAGGCAGCCAAATGGCTGCCTTTTTTTTGTATCGTTTTTTTTATATTTAGATGTTTGCGGGTCGCCCGCAAGAACAAAAATACAAAAAGAAGTGCTTGCGGAATACTCCGCAAGTATAAAAATATAAAAAGTAGTATTTGCGGGTCGCCCGCAAGAACAAAAATACAAAAAGAAGTATTTGCGGAATACTCCGCAAGTATAAAAATACAAAAAGTAGTATTTGCGGGTCGCCCGCAAGAACAAAAATACAAAAAGAAGTGTTTGCGGAACATTCCGCAAGTATAAAAATACAAAAAGTAGTATTTGCGGGTCGCCCGCAAGAATGAAAATACAAAAAGAAGTGTTTGCGGAACATTCCGCAAGTATAAAAATATAAAAAATAGTATTTGCGGAGCTTTCCGCAAATATAATTTTATTAAAAGTGGGACTTGCTAAGCGTTAGCAAATGATGTTTTTCGCCGATTTGGCAGTATTGCAGAAAATGATTATACATTATATATTAATATATGGAACAAAAAAACGGCTGACAGAAGACCATTTCTTTGGGCTTACCAAATAAAGTTGTATAAAATCGGATGCTCTGCCTGCGTCTGATTTGATAACATCAAAGAAAGTTGTATAAAAACGGACACGTTCAATGTGTCCCCTTACAAAAAAAAGCAGAGACGCAGCATGCTGCATCTCTACAAAAAAAAATTAAATTAAATATAACCAATCTTAAATTCCGATATGTATATATGATGTCCGATGATTTCTCAATTCGTCCCTAATGATTTTGTCAATTGCCAATATCTGCGGCAAGACCATGGTTTGTTCTGCATTATCTATCACGAAGCGCACCTCCGGGATATGTCTGCGAATAATCTGTTGGTTATCCAAACGCCGTTGTATTTCCGCTTGGGAAATATGACTCCTCGCCTTCACCCGTTCGACAATCTCTTTTTCAGGTGTATTGACGACAATTATCTCGTCGAACCAATCTTCAAAGCCGCATTCAAATATAATGGCCGACTCGAAGAGTATATAGGGGGCGTTCTGCCGTTGTTTCCATGCCAAGAAGTCCTCCTTCACCCAAGGGTGGACAATGCTGTTGAGTTGTTGCAACTTCTGTTTGTCGGCAAAGACGATGTCTGCCAACCGAGCCATGTCCAGACGTCCGTCCGCACCCGCCACCGCCGTCCCAAAGACCTGTTGCACCCGTTCCAGCACCTGCGGATTGAGATAAGCCTGCTTGGCATGCCCGTCACTATAATACACCGGTATGCCCAAATGCTCAAAGATATGGCAGACGGTACTCTTGCCCGAACCGATAATACCCGTTATTCCTATTGTTTTCATATTGTATTAAAATGGATAACCAATTCCCAACACAATGGCTCTGTCAGCCTTGAACTCTTTGTATGACCCCCATTTGAAATGCTGCCATGCCGCCGACCCCGACTTGGCAGGATTGTGCAACTTGAGTGCATAATCCAAACGTATCACAAAAAATGACAAATCCAAACGTAGCCCCACGCCGGCATCAAAAGCCAATTCCTTGTAAAAACGGTTGAAGGCAAACTCCCCGTTGGGAAAATCGGTCTGCTTACGCACCAACCAAACATTACCGACATCGGCAAACACCGCCCCATGCAACACCTTATAGATTTGGAAACGATATTCCAAGTTGAATTCCAATTTCACATCACCGACAGCCTCCACCGTCATCGATGTGGTATTGGTGTCAGCATAACTGCCCGGCCCCAAGCCCCGCAATCGCCAACCACGCATAGAATTGGAACCGCCCAAATAAAAACTCTTTTCAAACGGCAACGAGGTGGAGTTCAACACAGGCACACCTATCCCCATCGCAAAACGGAATACCATGGATTGTTTTTTCCTTTGAAACAAATTATGTACATAGTCGGCGTCAAAAGTTACACCGCACGCAAACGGTATCTTCCATATCGTGTATTGGTTCAAACTGTTCCTTTCCGCCTTGCTCCCCAATGCACTCATAAAGGCGTACATCAGGTTGCCGAACACGTCAAGACGCGCCCGCAATTGATATTTGTTGGGATCTTGTAGCGTAAATGAATAAATGGAGCCTAATATTAAGTGGTCTTTGTACTTCTCCAAGGTACGTCTCTTGAATTTATAGCTGGAAATAACCTCCTCAAAGTTATCGTCCGTGTACATTTTTATCAAGTTAAAATCCATGATAGACAATGAATTTTCCATCACCACCCTTCTATACTTCTGCATACGCATACGCCAACGATAGGTATAGGACATATTGATAAGGAACCTGTCGTACAAATCCTGACGCATATAATTCACCCCAAGCTGGATAAGTGTTTTAGGACGGAATGTCTTCGGAATACGGTCTTGTGGAATAGGAAACCAAAAATAAGGTGCTTCCAAACCTATTGTTGCCCCTAACTCAAAATTATTGTCATGCGTGGAGTCAGCCCGTATCTCATGCATATATTTCAAATCCATCGTCAATATCTCCCCACCCCTGAATGTGTTTTTATTGGTTAAGGTCAGGTTGCCGCCAAAGCCTATCCGCGACCCATTGTCCTTGAGTAACAAATCGGCATCAAAACTATGGCGTTTGCTGCGGCTCAATTGTATGCGACAGTTCAAATATCCCGTATCGGAAGTGTAATTCTCCTTGCTGAACGGTGTCTCGGTATATGACACTTTGACAAAATCAAAGTTTTTCATATCCACATAATTGTCATATGTCAGCCGCGACCGCATAGACGAATACATATCCCCCGGCTTGAAATACAACGGATAGACCAAGGCTCGGAACAGATAATCTTTTTTATTGCTGTAATGAATCCGATAAACCGAAGTGTCTTTGTTTTTTGATACATCGTAATAATCAAACACCTTGTCTTTGCCTTGTTTTTCCCAATCGGAAAACACAGCAATGCTGTCTATCTTGAAAAGACGGTGTTTCCCTTCCACAATGGTTGTGTCGTTTACTTTGTATTTGGGGTCATCTATGACAACACAAACGTTTAAGGTATTGTTGTTATAATTGCTGTCCACCTCAAAACGGACATAATTTTGTGAGAAATAGAAATAACCTCTGTTCAACATTCTATTGGACAAACGTTTTTGTTCCTCCTCCAAGGCCGACACCGAATAAATATCTCCTGAATGGAAAGCCCTTCGGTTGGAATCGGCATAAACAAGGGCGGCAATACTACTATCTTGAATGCGATAATATATTCCGTTGATTTTATAGGGGTCGCCGGCGGTAATATCATAAAAAACCTTGGCTCTGTTATCGCCATATTTCACCCGATGGTTCACACTTGCATTGAAATAACCGTTGTTGGCCATCATCAGACGCAATTGTGCTTTGGAATAGGCTATCAGGGTGGTGTCCAACAAAACGGGTTCCTCACCGAAATTGTTCTGCATCCACACTTTGAAGTCTGAAAATTTTTGTGCATAATAGTCGTTGGCAAGGGTGTCTAACAAGAACTCATATCTGCCGTATTTCTTCCGCCTTGCCATTCTCTTTTGCAAACGTAGGGAATCCACCTCCTCGTCTGACGATTGCATAGCCTGAAAAATACTCACCCTTATCAGGAACAAACCAAAGGTACGCTTGTTGGTTTGAGGTCGCACGACATGCCCCAAATCATCTGCCCCCGCCACTTTTTTATCTACGGTAACTTTGTTCTTGACCAACAAATATTCGCCTTCGGTCAATTTTTGTTCGGGTACACAAGCGAACAAAGACAACAGCATTGCTGTCCATACGGCAAACACAATCCCCAAGCGTTTGCCCCTTCGCTTGTATTCTCCTGCAAACATTATCTCAAATCAATTAAATCCACATCGGGATACAACTCGGCATTAAAAGTGAACCTTGTGTCATCAACCCGCTGGTTGACGAGAAAACTTTCGACAAAATAGGTATGGCTTGTACCGTCTTTTTCCGAGACAATCAATCGGTAGATTTGTTTTTTGTCTTTATTAATCATCAGTCGCACCTTGGCGATAGCCGAGGCTTTCTTGGGGCTGAGGTCTATAATTTGCATCATCACCCCGCGTTGCGGTTCTTCCCTGATGAACTTTGCGGTATAATTCTGCTTATAGGTATTGACCAAATGCAGTGGGTTTAGTTGGTCTTCGTTCAAAGAATCATAGTCTGCCACATTCACTTCTTTGGCATCAACGAGATAGGTCCAAACGGTTTCACCATTGCAGAACACCTTCAGGTTTTCCAATTCCAAGATATATTTTTGTTGTTTTACCAACAAAGTCCCTTTTATATCCTGCAAAATTTTATTGTTCTTTTGCGATTGAAGCGAAAAGCCCATTTTCACATTGGTATACGAAGACATTTTCTTCTGTACCGCTGCCAAAACAGCCTCGGCCTCCGTATCAACATATTTTTTCGTATTTGTTTGTGCTGTCAATATTGCAGCAAACAAAATCAGACCAACTATTATTCCTAAATTTTTCATATCATTTGTTTTTTGATGTTATTAAAATGGACAATGAAAGAATCGTTCCAAAGTTACAAAAGATTCAAATTTTTCAACAATTCGTCCAAAGCCATCTCATCTTTTATATACACCTCTCTGACTTTGCTACCCAAGGAAGGACCTACTATCTTTTCACGTTCCAATTGGTCCATAATACGCCCTGCCCTATTGTATCCCAATTTCAACTTGCGTTGCAAAAACGAAGTGGAGCCTTGTTGGTTTTGTACCACCATACGTGCTGCTTCGGCAAAACAAGGGTCAAATTCACCGTCATCAACCTCTTGTTGAGCCCCGCTGTTGTCATCAACCACCTCCGGCAAATGGAATGCACCAGTATATCCTCTTTGTTCTCCGATAAACTCACATATTTTCTCCACCTCAGGCGTATCCACCAAAGCACATTGCACTCTAGTGAGTTCATTGCCCGTAGAAATCAACATATCGCCACGCCCTATCAGGTTTTGAGCCCCCGTGGAATCCAATATGGTACGCGAATCTGTCGAAGATGAAACCCTAAAGGCTATTCTGGCAGGGAAATTGGCCTTTATTACACCCGTAATTATATTAACAGACGGCCTTTGAGTGGCTATAATCAAGTGAATGCCTATGGCGCGTGCCAATTGTGCCAACCGTGCTATAGGCTGTTCCACCTCTCTGCCTGCTGTCATAATACAATCGGCAAACTCATCAAACACCAAAACGATATATGGCAAAAAGCGATGCCCTTTTTCAGGATTTAGTCGTCTGGATTTGAATTTCTCGTTATATTCGATAATGTTTCTGCATTGAGCCGATTTGAGCAACTCGTATCTTTGGTCCATCTCGTTACACAACGAAGTCAATGTTTTCACCACCTTGTGGGTATCGGTGATAATGGCCTCATCAGAATCTGGCAATTTGGCCAAATAGTGCCGTTCTATCTTGGAATACAGCGTCAATTCAACCTTTTTGGGATCTACCAACACAAACTTCAATTCGGCTGGGTGTTTTTTGTACAACAAAGAAGTCAAAACAGCATTTAAACCGACCGACTTACCTTGTCCCGTAGCACCCGCCATCAACACGTGAGGCATTTTTGCCAAGTCAAAAACAAAAACCTCATTGGAAATAGTCTTTCCTATAGCCACAGGCAATGCCATTTTGTTTGCATTTTGGAATTTGTCTGACATTATCACATCTTTCATCGGCACAATTTGCGGATGGGCATTCGGCACTTCTATACCGATGGTACCTTTGCCTGGTATCGGGGCAATAATACGAATACCCAACGCCGACAAACTCAAAGCTATATCATCTTCCAATCCTTTGATTTTAGAAATACGCACACCGGGAGCAGGCACAATTTCATACATGGTGATAGTCGGCCCCTCGGTAGCACTGATACTAGATATTTCTATGCCATAGTTCGACAAAGTATCTTTTATTCGTTGCTTGTTGTTGCCAATCTCTATCAATTTCTGTTCTTTTGACCTTGTCTCCTGAACATAATCCTCGAGCATGTCTGTCGTTGGGAATTTAAAGTCAAGCAAATCTGCACGAGGATCGTATGGCGGTAATTGAGCAACATCAAAAGCCGTTTTTTCTTTTTCCTCTATCGGTTCATCTTCAGGAGTGTTTTCATTCTCAATAGCACTTGACTGCTGCGGTTTTATATCATCTATAAGAATATCTTCACCAGAAATATGAGGAACAGGTTCTGGAGGGGTATTATCTATTATCGGTTCGTCTTTCACCTCCTCCTCTTGTACGGGAGGCTCTTCAGGTAAATCAACTGTTCGAACCGTTATTTTTTTATCGGGTGATTGTGGTTCCTCTACATTTTCATTTTCATTTTCTTTTTTCGTTTCTTCAACTTCGATAGTTTCTTTTTCCAATATTGATGTATCGGATTCTTGTTTATCGTCATCGTCGATATCTTTATCTTTTTGACCGAACCAACGAGTCCACAAACCTATTTTAGGTTGTTCCTTTTCATTTCCTTCCGCAGACGGTTCCTCTGTTTCTTTTTCCATTTTTATTTCGGATTCATCGGTTGTCTCTGGGTCTTTTTTACGGGCAAACAATTTCACACCGCCAAGCAAAACAATCAAACAAAGCAAATAGAGCAACAACAACAAGAATATGCCGACACTTTTTATTTTATCATCTAAGAACTCCACAATCTCACTGCCCATTTCTCCACCTAACCATATAGCAGAATTGCTGAACAAAAAAGCCAACAATGTAGATACCCACAAAATGATGGCGACCGTCCACACAGTTGTTTTGAGCAAGGGCAATAATCTTTTGCGGGCTATCAAATTGATAGAATACAAAAACATCAGCAACAGAAAGCCAAATGAAGCAACTCCGAAACCAATTTTGATGAATAGGAATGAAAAATATACCCCAAACAAACCCAAATGGTTTTCAGCCGATTTGTTCGCTTGCAAAGTGGACAACAAATTCAGAGAGAAAATATCATCATCGGTTTCGTGAGTAAATAAAAAAGAAACAAAAGCAGCAAACAAAAACAGGGTGAAAAACAACATAATCAAGCCTACAATAACCCGTACTTGTTCTTTTTGAAAAAAGGCAATCAAAGACAAAGAAGATTGTTTTGAAGCACTTTTCTCCTTTGCTTTCTTGTTTGCCTTTGCTTGTTTTTTGTTATTCTTAGACTTAGTCCCCTCCTTTAACAGACTCACCTCTTTGTCTCTAACTGCCGTTGATGTCTGCGTTGTTGTTCGCATTCTGTTTGCCATATTCCCTTTTTATTACTATCTGATATTGTAAACTTCTATATATAAAAAACCTAATTTTGCAAATTTATTAAAAAAGAAAGTTGGCAAAATAAATCATTTACCAACTTTTTAACATTAAAATGTTTATTTTTTCCCATTAAATGGCTGGAGTCAATAACACATTTTTCAAAAGAACAGGAGAAGAAAATTTCTATTTTTGCCATATCATCATGGCTCTCGAATAATCTATCAAAGCATTGTATTTCAACAAAATATCACTTCCTAATAGTCCATCTATCGGTTGAATATCCATATTTTCATACATCATATTGATATGTGTCAAATCTGTAATCAAATAAAAATAATTGTTTATATAAAAATCTCCCACTTGCAAACGTGGTATTTTTATCATCTTTTTTTGTTCAATATCAGTAATTTCTTCATTCAAATTCAGAAGTTTATCCACATCTTCGGTTTCCAATGCCGCCATATCATCCGCAATATGCTTGGCGATACAACTATGCGTTGCCCCAGTATCTATCAAAAGACGAATATTTCTTTTTTTTATGTTGGCCTTGATTATTAAATGGATATTGTAATCATTATCCATGCGGACGATTTCTATGTCTATTTTAGATGTTTTCATCAATATATCAATGTTGTTATTCCTAAACGTTGAACTTTTTCGGCAATTGTTTCCATCTCTTCTTTGGATATTTTTTTCAAATTTTTCGCAGGTGTTTCTCTGTCAATTGGATACATCATCACCTTTTGCGGTTTTATCACTTTAAGACGTTCCAACCACGCTTCCACCTCTTCATCTGTAGTATTATCTATCATTCGCCCATCCGATTCCCCTCGCAGAAACAAAGTTTGAATAGTCAAATCACCATTAAATTTCACCAAATTATTCGTAATTTCATCAATAGAAATCGGAGCAAAAGGTTTGTTTATCAAATCTAAAGTACATTGTCGTCCTGCATCAAGTTTTAAAATTCTATTGTCAATTTTTTGCAATGCTTCAAAAACATCATGCCGAAACAATTGTGTTGAATTTGACAAACAAGAAATAACTGTTTGTGGAAAATATTTGTTTCTCAAACGTATCAACTCATCGGTAATGGCAGCAAAATCGGGGTGCAAGGTTGGTTCACCATTTCCAGAATAAGTGATAGAATCTATCTCCAAACCTTGCTGGTGCAATTCAACAAAACGCTGTTGCAAAACGGAAATAATAATTTCTTTGGAAAGCAATTTGTCATAAATAATCTTATCTGTCTTTGCCCAACCGCATTCGCAATAAATACAATTAAATGTACATAGTTTCACATCTTCCGGCAACAAATTAATACCCAAAGAACGCCCTAATCTACGACTATGAATAGGACCAAACAATATTTTTTGAAATAATATACCTGACATCTTTTTTTATTTTTTACAAAGATAACACTATTCTTAACTCCCTATCACCAAAATTACCTATCTTTTTTCATTATCATATAAAAAAGACACGTTGTATCATCAAACTTTTGTAACTGATAACGTTTTACCAAGTGATTCCCATTCGTCTTGGCGTGTGTAAAATTAATTATCTGCGGTTGTTTCACAAAAAAATTGGAAGTTTGTTCGTAGTTTTTGTTCTCTTTTAGTTTGTATTCAGTTTCGATATAAGCCATTAAATTACTGTCTGTATCCGAAAATAACACCATATCATTGTTTATAAAAGCATAATTCTTCAAACGTGGCATATTCTTACCGAGACGCCAACGCTGATAAACAAAATTAGGCAAATCCACCCGCCCTATCATTGTATTTTTAAAATAAAAAGTATCATAATCTATCACATCAAAACCATCTCTCGCCAGCATAGTTTCTGTAGCAGACAAAAGGAAATTACAGGTTTTCTCAACATCTTTAACATTTATCAACAAATAATTTCTATCCAAACCACCTGCAACCTTATCGGTAAACAACAGAATTTCTTGAGGAGCAAGTGTAGAAAACAATAGATCATCTACTTTTCTATCCCACATTTGAGGTTCAAACATCGTATAAAATTGTTGCCCGATATAAAACAATTTGATTGTTTGTTCATCAACGACACGAGAAACATCTATTGCATTGCTTGACGTTAAATCAAACAGATTGTCTGTATTTAAATGTACTTTGTTTTTCAGATACAAAGCACTATCTTTGATAGACAGAGAGCCGTACACATAATCTGCCACATTCAACCAATACGATTTTGCCATATCATCACACAATGTCCATTGTTGTCTTTGATAATAAGGCAAAAAATGCTTATTGTTTATAAATAAGGTAAAATCATCATGCAACCTATCCAATATTGTATTTGGGGCAGACGTATTACCCCATTCATTAATTACTTTTCTCAATGTTTGGTTATTGTCAGTCAATACAAAAATGCCCTGATTGTAAAAAGCATAGAATGGTTGATTTTTTTTATTCAACTGCACAATAGGTATATTTTTATAAATAGTGCTATAGGTAGTATTCCGCCAATATTTTTCAAACTTTTGTTGAGATTTTTTGGCTATTGGGAAAACCAATATTGAACGAAGCAAATGATTCCTATAATTCTGAAAAGATATAAAAATCTTATTATTGCCCAACAAATCGCAAAGTTGTGATTCCTGAGCCAACAATTGCAAATAATTGCTGACAGGTATTGAAAAATTATCTAAAAAAATATCATTGAATGCTCCTACATAATGCTGATATACATCTAAGGTTTGCCTGTCTTTTGCTACTAACAAGACAGCATTGTCTTGAGGAATGGCCATATACGGATTTGCATCAGGCTTTTCTACAAATTTGTACAGATGCACCAACAACACAATAAAAGCAACAAGCAATACCATTGCAATAACAATACCACTCCACTTTAGAACTATATGCAGTTTTTCCCTATTCATCAAAATCAAATTTCAATTGCTGAGGAATGAGAGTAAAACTTTTACGATGATAGGAACTAATGCCATATTCTTTGATAGCCATTCGATGGTCTGCCGTAGGATAGCCCTTATTTTTCTCCCATTGATAATAAGGAAAATCAACAGCCAAATGAGCCATAAATTCATCACGATAGGTTTTTGCCAAAATAGAAGCTGCCGCAATAGACATATATTTTGCATCGCCTTTTACAATACATTGAAACGGAATATTCGTATCGGTATGAAAACGATTGCCGTCTATGATAAGAAATTGCGGTTGTATTTTCAACTGTTTTACGGCATTGTTCATCGCCTTGATACTTGATTGCAATATATTCAACTGGTCAATTTCAACATTATCAATCATAGCAACAGCAAAAGCAAGGGCATCTTGCTCAATAATTTTACGCAAAGTATTTCGTTTTTTTTCTGATAATTGTTTGCTGTCATTCAATTGGTCATTAGAATAATTTTCAGGCAAAATAACAGCAGCAGCCACCACAGGTCCCGCCAAAGCCCCACGCCCTGCTTCATCACACCCTGCCTCTAATTGTGGATATTGATAAAATCTGTTAAGCATGCGTAAATTCGTTAAAATAAGAAAGATACTTATCTTTTAGTGCTTGACAAGAATAATATTTTTCCACGGTTGCTCTGCCTTGTTTGCCCATTCGGATTCTTAATTCAGCATTATCCACAAGCAAGGAAACCTTTTCAAGCCATTCTTCTACGGTATCTGCCAAAAAGCCGTTTTGTCCATCTTGAACAATTGTTCTATTCACTCCGACAGGTGACATTATCACAGGCATTTCATAAGCCATACACTGCAATCCCTTAAAACCACATTTTCCTTTTGTCCATTCATTGTCAGGCAATGGCATTATGCCAATATCAAAACTTGATAGTTGTTCAGACTCTCCTTCCTTTGTCCATTTTACATTATCGACAGGAATATCTTCTATGTGCAAAGGCACATCGGCTATCACCTTGAAAACAATTCTATCTCCATATTTTTCATAAATAGCACGCAAAATCGGTTCTGCCCATTCCAAATGTTTGATTGTCGTTGTGCTGCCTATCCACCCAATACAAATCTTATCGGGATTTTTTTGTCTATGGTCTATCTTTATGGTTGTTAAATCCAAAGTTGTAGGAAATATTCTTACATCTTTGCCATATTGACGGGCATATTGTGCCAAATATTCATTACCTACAATTGCCACAGCACAATGTTTTAGCGTATTATTTATTTTTTTTGGATTTTTTAGCCAATGTAACATTTTGTTGGCGCGTGAAATATCCAACAAAAAAATTGCATCATCAAAATCCACAAAAACATTCTTATTCAGACGGCAAAACAATCTTTCAAAGATATTGGAACGTGTAAACAAGGCTTCTCTGTAAATAAAAACTATATCAAATGATTTACAACGGAAAACATCTCTTATCCGAATAAAAATACATTTAAAATAGATATACAATTTTACCCAATAATGCCCTTGTTGATAAAAAACAGCATCATCTTTTTGAGACAACAAATTTGAACATACACATTCATAGCCATTAGCCTGCAAATAAGGTATATATTGTTCAAAACGGAATCTTTGTCCTGGATTACGTCCTAAGCGATGTGCCACTACAAAAAGTATCTTTTTATTCATTGGAATTAAAACAGACTCATATTATTCATTACACATAGTCCAACTAATATAATATAAACCAACTGTTTATATTTAAACATATCAACAGACAATGCCAATTGGAATACTGTTAATAAAACAAACACTGTAAAAGTCAGATATTGCGGGTCTTTGAACAATAAACACAAAACCATTGTCAATAACAAAGAAAGCATCACAACCATTAATTGTTTCCTTCTACTTATTAGTTCTTTATCCAAATTAATGACAGTTTTCACCATAGAAACAATTATCAAAAGCGAATATAGAATTACATAAATAAGTATTTGAGGATTATTTTTCAATTCAGTAAAAGGTCTCAATGAGAAAGCATGATTGAAACTTGACAAAAATTTTTGTGCCCAATCGTTGTAATCAAATATATACAATATAGCATAATAATAAACATAAGCCAACAAAGCACCAAGTATAGGAATAAGAAAATATTTCCAAGAAAAATTTTTGGCAACAATATACGATATAAATACAAATCCCAATAAAAAAATTAAGGGTCTATATATTAATGAAAGTATTCCCACTATAAGACCAATGGTAAAATTGGAATAAGGATTTTCGATGCCCGAAAAAGCCAATATTTTTTGCCCCACAAAAAACATGAGAACAAATATCAATGACAAAGACGGCAACAATAACAAAAAAGGAAACATCAGTGACACCAATAAATAAATGACTAACGGCTCCAAATTATCGCGATTGACCAAAGCGGTTTTCACCAATATACGTTGAAATGTGATTATATTTATCAATAACACCACAGAAGACAGCAATTTATTGAAAAAAGCATTGTTTAACACAACATTTAACCATGATAGTGTTTGCTCTATCGGCACGATAGCTGTATCCCAAATTTTATACAAGCACAAAACCGACAAACCTATAACCAATAGAATTTGCAAAAATTGTAGTCTTTGTTTTCTTGATAGTGCCATATTAAACGTAATTTTCCAAAGTTACCTTTTTTTCATCAACCATCAAACGCACCTTGCCACCAAGTATCAATGCCCGATTGTCGGAAATATGTCCCGCAGGAAAATCAAAACATACAGGATAGTCATATTCCTTAACATGCGAAAGTATTATCTCAATGGCATTTTGTCCAAACGGAACGGCATTGTCGTGCATATCACTCATACCCCCGACAATCAATGCTTTCAACAACTTGAGTTTTCCTGCTCTTTTCAAACAAAGCATCATTCTGTCTATATGGTAAAGATATTCATCTAAATCCTCTATAAACAATACTTTGCCTACCGTATCTATATCTGATATAGAATTATTCACAGCATACAAAAGAGACAAATTTCCACCTACCAAAACCCCTTCTGCCACACCTTTGCGATTGTATGGTCGAGAATCGACTTCATAAGAAAGACTTCCTGTTTGTAAGGCTTGTATCATAGACAAATGTGCTTGTTGCCGTTCCAACTCTTCATTCATATTTATAGGCATAGTACAATGTAAGGTAGGCAACTGCAATTGAGAATGAATATGTGCATGAAACACAGTGGTATCGCTATAACCGCACAGCCACTTAGGACATGTTTTCAATGGAGAAAAATCCACCTTATCAACTATTCTCATGCCACCATAACCACCTCTGGCACATACTATTGCCTTTATTTCTGGATTATCGATGGCAGATTGCATATCCCAAACCCGTTCTGTATCTGTACCCGAAAATTGATGATGTTTTCCGAACAAATATTTACCCAATACCACCTGCCACCCTTGCTTTTCAAACAAACGAATGGCATACTGCAATTCATCTAAAGTTATACTCCTTGCAGGGGCAACTATCTGAATTTTATCCTTGGGTTGCAATAAATACATAGGCAACACTATCCAATATTTACACCCGATTTCACCAAATCGCTTGGGCTAATCAGCACCAAACGGCCATCAGCATCTTCGGCAGAAAGAATCATACCTTCGCTATTTACTCCTTTTAGTTTTCTCGGAGCGAAATTGGCAATAAAACAAACTTGCTTTCCTATTAATTCTTGAGGATTGGAATAAAATTTGGCAATTCCACTGACAATGGTTCTGCCACCTTGCCCATCATCAATTTTAAATTGTAAGAGTTTGTCCGCCTTTGGTACTTTCACACAATCAAGTACCGTACCTACACGAATATCCAATTTGGTAAAATCATCAAAAGAACATTCTGGTTTGATTTCTTTGGGTGTAAAAACATTTTTTTCATTTTCTTTCTTACTAACTTCCAATTTTGCTAATTGTTTGTCAATATCAGCATCTTCTATTTTTTCAAATAGCAATGTAGGTTCTCCGATTTGCGTACCCGCTGCCAATAGGGAAATGCCACCTGCATCTCGCCAAGTATAATCGCCCATATTAAGCATTTGTTGTATTTTTTTAGCACTAAAAGGCAAAAATGGTTCTGCCAAAATCGCTAAATTGGCCGCCAACTGCATAGACAAATTCATCACCGTTTGAACACGTTGCGGGTCTGTTTTTATCGCTTTCCATGGTTCGGTATCAGTTAGATATTTATTTCCCAAACGTGCTAAATTCATCAATTCGTTTAAGGCTTCTCTAAAATGATATTTTTCAATATTTTTTCCTATCAGTTCCGGATATTGAGCCATTTGATCTATTATCTGGTTATCAACATCTTGAAAAGCATTAGGTTGAGGTATTTGCCCATTATAAAATTTATGGGTTAAAACAACAATTCTATTGATATAATTACCCAAAATGGCGACTAATTCATTGTTGTTTTTTGCTTGAAAATCTTTCCATGTAAAATCATTATCTTTGGTTTCTGGAGCATTGGCGGTAAGAACATAACGCAAAACATCTTGTTTTTGAGGAAAATCCTCCAAATATTCATTCAACCATACCGCCCAATTGCGAGAAGTGGATATTTTATCGTTTTCAAGATTCATAAACTCATTGGCGGGAACATTTTGCGGCAAAATATAACTGCCTTCTATTTTCAACATTACAGGGAATATAATACAATGAAAAACAATATTATCCTTTCCGATAAAATGCACCAATTTTGTGTCTTTTTCTTTCCAATAAGGTTGCCAATCTTTTCCCGATTGTTCCGACCATTTTTTAGAAGCGGAAATATATCCTATTGGGGCTTCAAACCACACATAAAGCACCTTGCCGTCTGCATCTGGAATAGGCAATTTAACCCCCCAATTTAAGTCACGGGTAACGGCACGAGGTTGCAAACCCATATCTATCCACGACTTACATTGTCCATATACAGTAGAACGCCAGTCGGCTTTATGATTTTCCAATATCCATTGTCTGAGAAAATTCTCATATTTATCCAAAGGCAAAAACCAATGTTTTGTTTCTTTTTTCACCGGCTGTACCCCACTTAACATAGACTTTGGATTGATTAATTCCATTGCATTAAGACTTGTGCCACAGGCTTCGCATTGGTCGCCATAGGCTCTTTCATTGCCACAATGAGGACAAGTACCGACTATATATCTGTCGGCCAAAAACTGTTCGGCTTGTTCATCATAATATTGTTCTGTTGTTTTTTCAATAAACTTACCTTCATCAAATAATTTTTTAAAAAATGCGGATGCAGTTTGATGATGAGTTGCATCAGAAGTACGTGAATAAATATCAAAACTGATACCGAAATCTTCAAACGACTTTTTGATAATAGAATGATACCTATCAACAATCACTTGAGGAGAAACACCTTCTTTGCGTGCTTTTATGGTAATTGGCACGCCATGCTCATCACTACCTCCGATAAAAAGAACATCCTCATTGTTTAATCTTAAATAACGGGCATAAATATCTGCAGGAACATAAACTCCCGCCAAATGACCAATATGAATAGGACCATTTGCATATGGTAACGCCGATGTAATTGTATATCTTTTAAATTGATTTTCTGTATAAAGCATTTCTTTTATAACAATTTTATTAAAAACTTATTTTCCTGCAAAAGTACAATTTTTTCAGTTAAAAATAAAAAAAATGTTCTTGTCAAATCGAAATATACATTGTAAAATCTTATCTTTTAAAGACAATAATATTTATTCGCATTGAAAATATATTTTTAAGTAGAAATAATTCATTTTTGACAACTAAAAATGGTATCTTTGCATTTAATAATTTAGTGATATTATTTTTTATACAATATGATGACAAGTACTGAAATCAGACAGATATTTATTGATTTTTTCAAAAGCAAAGAACACACAATTGTTCCATCATCTTCAATGATAGTAAAAAACGACCCTACCCTATTGTTTACCAATGCGGGTATGAATCAGTTTAAAGACATTTTTTTGGGCAACGTTGAAAAAAAATACAATCGTGCTGCTGATACACAAAAATGCTTGCGAGTTAGCGGAAAACACAATGATTTGGAAGAGGTTGGACACGACACTTATCATCACACCATGTTTGAAATGCTTGGGAATTGGTCGTTTGGTAATTATTTCAAAAAAGAAGCCATAGCCTATGCATGGGAGCTGCTTACTGATGTTTATAAAATTGACAAAAAAAATCTGTATGTAACTTATTTTGGCGGCGATGAAAAAGAATGTCTGAAAGCAGATGAAGAAGCACACGAATATTGGAAACAATACTGTGAAGAATCCCATATTTTGCCCGGCAACAAACATGACAATTTTTGGGAAATGGGCGAAACCGGACCATGTGGAGCCTGCTCTGAAATTCATATAGATTTGCGAAGCGAAGAAGAAAAACAGAAAATCAGCGGAGCAGAATTAGTAAATAAAGACAATCCTCTGGTGATTGAAATATGGAATCTGGTCTTTATGGAGTTCAACCGCAAAGCAGACAAATCACTTGAACCATTAAAAGAAAAAAACATTGATACCGGCATGGGGTTTGAACGTTTGTGTATGGTATTGCAAGGCAAACAATCAAATTATGATACAGATGTTTTTCAACCTTTAATTCAAAAAATCGCCTCTCTTTCAGGAAACATTTACGGCAAAGACAGCAAAAAAGACATTGCCATGCGTGTCATTGCTGACCATTTGCGTGCAGTCTCATTTGCTATTGCAGATGGGTTAATGCCCTCTAACAACAAAGCAGGATACGTTATCAGAAGAATACTTCGACGTGCCGTAAGATATGGTTATACGTTCCTCTCTTTCAACGAACCTTTTATCTACCTGCTTGTCGATACCCTTGTGGAACAAATGGGTCATCAATTTTCAGAACTTACTAAAAATAAAGAACTTATATGCAAGGTTATCAAAGAAGAAGAAAATGCTTTTCTAAAAACATTAAGTAGCGGTATTCTTAAGTTTGACAAATATATAAAAGATAATCCTAACGGAAAAATTGACGGAAATTTTGCATTTGAACTCTTTGACACTTATGGATTTCCTATTGACTTAACCGAACTAATGGCCAAAGAACAAGGGAGAGAAGTAGATATGACTGAGTTTGAAAACAATCTGCAAAAGCAAAAAGAACGTAGCAAAAATGCAGCAAGCATTAAGGCTGGCGACTGGGTAGAGTTGATAGAAGATTTCAAAGAAGAAAACTTTGTGGGTTATGATGAATTAGAATGTCAATGCCATATTGTTCGTTATCGTCAAGTGGAAACCAAAAGTCAAGCCTTGTATCAAATAGTATTGGACCGCACTCCTATGTATGCAGAAATGGGAGGACAAGTCGGTGACCAAGGCTTGTTGATTTTGGGCGAAGAAAAAATAACAGTAATAGATACAAAAAAAGAAAACAACTTACCTATTCACATTACCAAAACTTTACCAAGTGATATTAACGCAACACTTATAGCCAAAGTAAATATCAACCGCAGGCACAATATAGAAAGGAACCACACTGCAACACATTTGTTGCATTTTGCATTACGACAAGTATTGGGCAACCATGTTGAACAAAAAGGTTCATACGTTGATGACAAACGCCTACGTTTTGACTTTTCTCATCATTCCAAACTCACAGACGAAGAAATACGCAACACTGAAAAAATGGTTAATCAGATGATACGTAACAACTTCCAAGCAGAAGACCATCGGAACATTCCTATTGAAGATGCCCGTAATATGGGTGCAATGGCTCTGTTTGGAGAGAAATATGGCGACAAAGTGCGTGTAATACGTTTTGGCGATAGTATAGAACTTTGTGGTGGCACTCACGTGAAAAGCACTGGAAACATTGGAATGTTCAAAATTGTCAGTGAAAGTGCAGTTGCCGCAGGTATAAGGAGAATTGAAGCCGTTACAGGAGAAGAAATAGAAAACTATCTGTACAAACTACAAGATTTGATTGCGCAAATCAGAACATTCTTTGAAGCAAGTCCTGATTTGGTAAAATCCATTCAGAAAACCATCAACGAAAATAATGATCTCAAAAAACAAGTTGAAGATTTCAAACACCAATCCGCTCAAAATATCTATAATGAAATCAAACGAAAAGGACAAGACATTCTGAATTTTCATTATTTTGAAGCAACCCTATTCGTTGATGCCGACACAATGAAAGACATAGCCTATAGATTCCGTGGGGAATTTAACGATTTCTGTTTTGCAGGAGCCAATATTACGGGCGATAAAATAATGCTGACCATTATGTTAAGCGACAGTTTGGTAGCCAAAGGCTTTGATGCAGGCAAGACAATCCGCGAGGCTGCCAAATTTGTAAAAGGCGGTGGCGGAGGACAAAACTTCTACGCAACAGCAGGCGGAAAAGATAAAGAAGGTATTCCTGCTGCTTTGGGATATATAAAAAGTGTAATTTGTAAATAAAGTCTATTAGATATGGAATTTTGGAATACACAAACAGAAAAACAATTTTTTACAAAAGCATTAAAGGGGTTCGCTGCACCAGAACAATTGTTTTATAAATTAAAAAAAGGCACATTTGCATATGTTCCTAAAGATATGCATGCAGAGGGACAAACCTTACAATCTAGAAATGCTCTTATTGGGCAATTTACAGAAAAATGGTGCAAAGATTTATTGCATCCAATCGCAAGAAAATTAGGATTATACGCTATCAATGGTGTTGTTTGTGAAGAAATTGGACTTACACAAAAAACAAGTGCAGATTTAGCTTTTTGCACAAAAAATAAAATAAACCAAGAAGCAAAAGATATTAAATTGCTATTTGAAATAAAAATGAGCATAGTATCTAATTATCAATTCACCAAACCGAATACTATAAAATTCCTTGGTGATTATAAGTCTCACCAAGGAACACCATCTTTATTACGTTCCGATAGCATGTTAAAAGCTATAGGAAAATCAATTAATATTAGAGTTTCTGGAGAAAAAAGTGCGAATATTCCTATTGTTATTTTAGGTAATTCCCCTATAACTACAAATTATGTTAAAAAAGTTGATTATCTGAAAAAATGTGGCGTTATACAACAGTTCATATCATTAAATCCACATCCAACAGATACTGATTTTATTAAAGAAACTCCTCAGAAAGGTTTTATTACTATTTCAACAGAAAAATCTTTATCCTCTCTAATGAAAAATTTAGTTGAGAATAATTTATACTATTTTTCTTCAATGATAAGTAAAAGAGATTTAGGAAAAATTATTACTCTTGCAAATAAAGAAAAAACAGATACAGCAAGAGCAGAAAAGTTTTTATCATTAATTCGTTAAATATCTTTTATGGCAAAAATACCCAAAAAAGGCACTACAACAAGTACATTTGGAACAAGTGGAAGAATTAATCATAACTCGGAAAAATTCTACAATTCTAAATTATATAAAGAGCTGGAAAAGACAGAGATTTTAGTAGAAAAGAATGAGAATATATTTCCATTAGAGTATCTGAATAAAATTATCGTAGGAACAGCAGAACATTTGATAGAAATTCCCAATAGTTCAGTTCATTTGATGATAACCTCACCTCCATACAATGTATCAAAAGAATATGATAACGATTTGTCTTTAAGTGAATATTTAACTTTACTAGAAAATTCATTTAGAGAAACTTATCGAGTTTTAGTAAATGGAGGACGAGCATGTATAAATGTTGCAAATTTAGGGAGAAAACCCTACATTCCTTTGTCTGATTATGTTTCTCAAATAATGCTTAAAATTGGATTTAATATGCGAGGTGAAATTATTTGGAATAAAGCAGCAAGTGCAAGTCCATCTACGGCATGGGGTAGTTGGCAAAGTGCCGCTAATCCAATTTTGAGAGATGTACACGAATATATTCTTATTTTTTCAAAGGGAGACTATAAAAGAGAAAAACGAGACAAGGAAAATACTATTACGAAAGAACAATTCATGGAATGGACAAAATCCATTTGGACTATGAATGCCGAAAGTGCTAAACGTATAGGTCATCCTGCTCCATTCCCAGAAGAATTACCATATAGATTAATACAATTATATTCCTTTACAGATGATATTATTTTAGACCCTTTTATGGGAAGCGGTACAACAGCTGTTTCTGCATTGAAATCTAAACGTAATTTTATTGGTTATGACACAAATGAAGACTATGTTAAATTAGCCAACAAACGATTAGAACCACTCTTAAAACAAGGATTTTTATTTTAAATTATCTCAAAAGGAGCATAACCTTAATGAATACAATAGATACAATAAAATATAAAAAATGCAATTGCTCCAATGATTATTGGGAAGTAATAGTTGTTCAAGATGACGATCACAATGACCACCGAGATGTGATTTATTATCATTGCGATGGTTGTGGGGAAGATTTTCGAATAGAAGATTTTCATACGGGCGAAGAACTATTTTGGGAAGATTATAACGACTGAATTATTTAACAAATAACAACAATAAATCATGAAAAAACATATTATTTTTACAATTTGTTTGTTGGCTTTAACAACAACATTTCATTCTTGCAAAAACAAAGATTTTAGCGATGATGAATATATCGCTTTTGCCAAAAATATAGAAAAATCCATTTTGGAAGGCAATGCCGATATAATGAATCAAGCATTTGATTATAAAAGTTTTTGCAAACTTGTTTTGTCAGATTTCAATCTCAATAAACAAGAACAAGAAGAGGCTGAAACTATGCTCAAAAACGAAATTTCACCTGGCAACCTCAAAGCAGAAGCCGTTAAAAACGGCGGAGATTTTATGTTTCTAAAATTCTACCGAAAAGACAACCAAGCCTTTGCTCTATTCCGATTATATTACCAAGGAGGCATTTCCATTGAAGAATATGAATTAAAAGTTGTTGACGGAGCCATTAAAATAGAAGATGTTTTTATCGTCAATTCAGGCGTTAAATGGAGTGAAAATTATCGTTTTGAAATGGCTGTTAAATTCAACATTCTCAACGAAGAAATTGCAAATACCAATAAATTGCTTATAGCAAAATCATATATTGAAAATGATGAACTTGACAAAGCTGACAGTTTGCTCTTATACTTGCTTCCGCAAGAACAAAACAATCTATACGCCAGAGTTTTAGACCTAAAATTAGCCAGTCTTTTATATAATTATGATGAGTTTGAAGAATATGCCGATAAATTCAAACAAAACTTTACAACAGAAGAGCGTATAGCCGATTTTTACCTTATACATAGTTCCATGGCCAATGGTTTGGTTGAAGAAACGCAAAACAATATCAACAACTTAGTCAAACATTGCGGTTTTGACCCTATTTATTATCTCTATATGTCGCAAGTGTTTTTCAATGTTGATGCTTACGATTTTGCTCTGCAGACTCTGGATAGTGCAATTGTCTATCTACCGGGATTGTTCGACCTATATGTAGAAAAAATGAACATTTATTATGCACTTGAAGACTATCAAAAACTAACCGAAACCATATTGGAAGTTGACAAATTGTTTTTGCCTATGCCAGAAGATGTGGAAAATTATTCCAGGCATTTTGCCAAAGCAGTCAAAAATCCTTATTTCCAAGAATGGATAGAACAAAGAAAATCAATGCAATACA
Organism: uncultured Bacteroidales bacterium; assembly: GCA_905233585.1. Lineage (GTDB taxonomy): Bacteria > Bacteroidota > Bacteroidia > Bacteroidales > WCHB1-69 > UBA1205. Next base: position 26,329 of record CAJOFD010000008.1, on the reverse strand, counting down.
ATAATATCAATAACCAATAAAAATAAACAGCTCATGAACGAGACAACAAAAAACAACATAAATTCATGGTTGAACGGCAATTACGCCGAAGAAGACAAAGCGTTTATTCGTCAATTGGAACAAACCAATCCAACAGAATTGGAAGACGCTTTTTACAGAGATTTAGAATTTGGAACCGGTGGGTTGCGCGGCATTATGGGCGTTGGCACCAACAGAATGAACAAATATACCGTTGCCTTAGCCACACAAGGTTTATGCAATTATGTCAAAAAAATTGAAGGCAAGCATAGCACTCCCAAAGCCGCTATTGCCTACGACTCTCGTAACAATAGCCGTTTTTTTGCAGAAGTTACCGCCAACGTTTTAACTGCCAATGGAATAGAAACATTTCTTTTGGACGATATTCGTCCTACGCCCGAATTGTCATTTGCAGTACGGCATCTCAAATGCACATGTGGTATTGTTATCACCGCTTCTCACAATCCCAAAGAATATAACGGCTATAAGGTCTATTGGAGCGATGGAGCCCAATTGGTTCCACCTCATGATGAAAATGTTATTGCCGAAAACCGTTTGATAAAATCTATTGATGAGGTAAAAATGAATGGCAACAATGCCCTACTCCATATTATTGGTAAAGAAATTGACGAAATATACATTAAACAGCTAAAGACCTTATCATTACACCCTGAATGTATTGAACAGCAAAAAGATTTGTCTATTGTTTATAGTCCCCTACACGGCACAGGACGCAATTTAGTGCCAATGTGTTTAAAGACATTTGGCTTTCAAAATGTTACATCTGTTCCAGAACAAGCTATTGCCGATGGAAATTTTCCAACGGTCATTTCACCCAATCCAGAAAATGCTGAGGCTCTATCTATGGCTATCAATTTGGCAAAAAATAACAACGCTGAGTTAGTTTTGGCAACTGACCCCGATAGCGACAGAGTGGGCATTGCTGTTAGAAACCATCAAAATGAATTTATCCTTCTAAATGGAAATGCAACCGCTTCGCTGATTATCAGTTATCTCTGCCAAGAATGGAAAAACAAAGGAAAACTCAAGGGAAAAGAATTCATCGTAAAAACCATTGTAACCACTGAACTATTGGCAGAAATAGCCAAACATTACAACATCAAATGCTACGATGTTTTAACGGGTTTCAAATATATTGCCGAACAAATCAGACTATTGGAAGGCAAAGAACAATTTATCGGAGGCGGTGAAGAAAGTTATGGCTACCTTATCGGTGATTTTGTCAGAGATAAAGATGCTGTTATTTCGTGCTCTATCATTGCTGAAATTGCAGCATGGGCCAAATGTCAAGGAAAAACACTTTATGATTTATTGTGCGACATTTATATGCAATACGGCTATTACAAAGAAAGCCTGCTCTCTATCACCAAACAAGGCTTTAATGGATTGGAAGAAATAAAAAACATGATGCAACAATTCAGACAAAATCCACCGAAAAAAATTGACAATCAAGAAATTGTTATGATTAAAGATTACCAAACATCTTTAACTTACAACCTTCAAAATGGCACAACTGAAACCATTAACCTACCCAAATCAAATGTTTTGCAATTTTTCTTAGCCAATGGCAGTAAAATTACCGTTCGTCCATCTGGCACAGAACCTAAAATCAAATTTTATTTCGGAGTAAAAAGTGCAATACACTCCAAAAATGAAATTGATACATTAGACAAACAATGCAGCGAGACCATTGAACAAATGAAAAGGGATTTAGGACTTTGCTAACAAAATTGTTAACAAATGATACTCATTACTTTGGAAAAACAAAATTTAAATGATAATTTTACATATTAATTATATTGTACAAAAATGAAATTATTCAAAGCACCTGAGAAACGAACATTCAATTATAAACCAAGATTTTATGATAAATCAGATGAGGAAATAAAAAAAGAAAAAATTGTTTCTGGAGACTCCTCAAATATTGAATTTGGCGACAAATTTCATCATAGAATAGAACAAAAACGACAAGGAAAACAACTACCTTTAAAACGCCTACTTATTATGGTTGCTATTTTGTTGTTATTGTTATATATAATGTCTGTTTTATAGTTTATGTCCGACATCATCAATATTTTACCTGATAGTGTAGCCAATCAAATTGCAGCAGGGGAAGTTATACAACGACCTGCTTCTGTAATCAAAGAATTGGTGGAAAATGCTGTTGATGCACAGGCTACACAAATAGAAGTCATTGTAAAAAATGCAGGAAAAACACTTATTGAAGTGATAGACAATGGCATAGGAATGAGTGAAACTGATGCTCGTTTATGTTTTGAACGTCATGCCACCTCTAAAATAAAATGTGCAGACGATTTGTTCCACCTCCACACCAAAGGTTTTCGAGGAGAGGCACTCGCCTCTATTGCTGCCATTGCTCAAGTGGAATTGCAAACCAAAAGAGCAGCAGATAATTTAGGAACAAAATTGCTTGTCGAAGCCTGCAAATGTATTGAACAAAATTCTTGCTCTTGTGAAAAAGGAACAAAATTTTTTGTTAAAAATTTATTTTTCAATGTCCCCGCACGAAGAAATTTCTTAAAATCAGACAATGTTGAATTTGGTCATATTCAAGAAGAATTCATTCGTATTGCATTAGTACACAACAATATACACTTCAAATTGTATCACAACGACAATTTGGAATATAACCTATTGCCTGAATCACCCAAACAACGTATTGTCAGCATTTTCGGCAATCATTACAAAGAAAAACTTATACCTGTTGAAGAAAAAAACGATATTATTCAAATCTCAGGATTTATTTCCTTGCCCGAATATGCCAAAAAAACAAAAGGCGAACAATATATGTTTGTCAATGACAGATTTATAAAACATTCTTATTTTCACCATGCCATTGTTTCGGCTTTTGAACAACTAATTCCGGAAAAAACTTATCCAAGTTATTTTATTTTTCTGCACATCAAACCTGAAAATATCGATATAAACATTCATCCGACTAAAACCGAAGTCAAATTTAGAGAAGAACAAGCCATTTACAAAATTATACATGCAACAACAAGGCATAGTTTAGGTGCATTTAACCTGAATTCCAACATTGATTTTGACAATATTTCTCCATTGGATTTAAATAGTTATACCTATAAGCCAATATCTTCCATCAGAGAACCCATAACTTATAGTAATGAAAACTATAATCCTTTCGAAAACAAAAACAATCAATCCAATAAATCGAATTGGACACCCAAACAATCGGTAAAAGGTTGGGAAAATATTTACGAATTTATAAAAGAAAATACACCGGAACCCACAAGTGATACAGAACCTAATATACCATTTCCCTCCGAAGAAAAGGAAGAAAAACTCGAAGAAATAACACCACCTGCAGTTTTTCAAGTATTTGATGATTATATTGTTGGAAAAATAAAATCAGGTATTGTATTAATAAAAATCTCAGCAGCATTAGAACGTATCTTTTTTGACAGATACCTCAACAAATTGGAAAGTGCCAATAATGAAAGTGCATGTCAAAAGTTGCTTTTTGCGGAAACTATTACATTGTCCCCACAAAATACCGAAACGATGAAAGATATCTTGAATGATTTCAATAAATTGGGGTTTGATATTGAAGAATTTGGAAAAAATACATTCATTATCAACGGTATACCAACAGATGCAGACAATAAAGAGCAACCTCAACAATTGATTGAACAAATGTTGGAAACATTTAACAACAATCTTTTATCGCTAAAAATCAGCAAAAAAAATAATCTTGCCCACTCTTATGCAACAACACTTTGTCGCAAACAAAACACAGAAAACATGTCTCAAAAAGAAATGCAAAATATTATAAATGAACTATTTTGCTCTTCATCTCCGCAACTTTCACCAAGTGGAAAAAAAACATGTATTATTATCAACGATAAAGAATTAGTCCGTTTTTTCAGTTAACCCAATGAACAAAAATCCCAAAATAATCAATGACCCTGTCTATGGGCTTATCAGCATAAAAAGTCAATTATGTTTTGATTTGATACAACACCCTTATTTCCAACGATTAAGACATATCCATCAATTAGGACTTTCCTATTTGGTCTATCCAGGAGCAACCCATAGCCGCTTTCAACACTCTATTGGAGCCATGTTTTTAATGCAAAATGCAGTAGAAACATTGTTAAACAAAGGAATAGAAATATCGACAGAAGAACAAGAGGCTGTTTTAGCCGCAATTTTGCTCCACGATATTGGACATACGGCTTTTTCTCACGCTTTGGAATATTTCATGGTGCCCAATTGCTCTCACGAAAAATTTTCTACACTAATTATCAACGATTTAAACTATCAATTTAAAGGAAAACTCACCTTAACTATTGATATTTTAACAGATAAATACCACAAACATTTTCTTCATCAATTGGTTTCCAGTCAGTTAGATGTTGATAGATTAGACTATTTGAATAGAGACAGTTTTTATTCTGGTGTTGCTGAAGGCGTTATCGGAGCCGAAAGAATTATTCAAATGTTAAATGTACACGACAATTGTTTGGTTGCTGAGGCAAAAGCGGTTTATTCCATTGAAAAATTTATCATATCCCGAAGATTAATGTATTGGCAAGTCTATCTGCACAAAACAGTACACGTGGCAGAACAAATGCTGATTGCAACCTTAAACCGTGCCAAACATTTATACCAACAACATCAAGAAATATTTCTAACACCCGAATTGTCTTTCTTTTTTGAAAAAGAAAGACAAATATCTGATTTTAAAGATATAAAAAATCTTAATCAATATTTAAACATCACTGATAACACCATTTGGTTTTGTATCCAAATGTGGCAAAACAGCCATGACATTATACTTTCTGAACTGAGTAAAAGAATTTACCAACGCAATTTGTTTAAAATTGAAGTGGCAGAACAAGATTTCAGCAAAGAATATGTTGAAAAGAAGAAAACACAAATATGCCAAAAATTTAATCTTACCGCAAAGGAAAGTCTTTATTTTGTCATCAATGGAGAAATGGTCAACAGAGCCTACAATGCAAAAATTGAATCCATACAGATAATTGACAAACAAGGCAATATACACCCATTGGAAGAATTATCCGATCATCTTAATCATAGAACTTTGTCTGAAACTGTCAGCAAATTTTTTATCTGCTATCCCAAAGATTTGTAGTATAAATATTATTCAGTAGTACTTTCAGATTTCTCACTTTCTACTTTCGTAACAACAACCTTATCAATTCTGGCCCCGTCCATATTGGAAATTTCAAAATTGAAATTTCGCCATTGTATCGTTTCTCCAATGGTTGGAATATGTTCTAACAAATCTAATATCAACCCACTGATAGTATTGTATTCAAACTCTTGACTTTCATCTTCAATATCAAAATAAGAAAGAAAATCATAAAACGAATATTGCCCATCAACCACCCACGAATTTTCGCCGATTTGAACAATTGTCTCTTCATCTTCATCGGCAACACTCATTTTACCCAACAAGGCTTCCATAATATCCGCAGAGGTAATAATACCCTGTACCGCTCCAAACTCATCAGAAATAAGAGCATAGTACACTTGTGTGGATTTAAATTGTTCCAAAGCCTTATAAGCACTAGTCGTTTCAGGCAAGAAACGAGGTTGTTCTATATATTTTTCAATCTGCATAGGTTCTTCTGACAATATCATAACCAAATGTTGTAAAGAAATGACTCCGACAAGATTGTCTATATGCCCATCTATCACAGGATAATAACTATACATATCATCTTTCAACACATTGCGAATATCTTCTATTGTTGATTTGATATCTATGCAAACCAAATCATTACGATGGGTCATAACGGTTTCAACATCCCTGTCATCCAAATCAAAAACACGTTCCACAATATCTTGTTCAACGTCTTGTACTTGCCCTTCGCTTGCCCCCATTTTTACCGCTTCCAATATTTCTTCTTCAGTAATTTTATTTTCAGGAGTTGGTTTTATTCTCAATATTCTGATAAACAAATTTATGCTTTTTGTCAATATCCAGACAAGAGGTGCAAAAACTATAGAAAAGAACCGTAAAAAACCGCCTAATATACGCAACAATGTCTCCGGATAAGCCATAGCAATTTTTTTAGGTATCAACTCCCCTATTACAATGGTAAAATAAGTAATTATAAGAACAATTATTGTTTTGGCAATAAATCCCGCATAAGCATTTATAGGAGCGAACTGTTCCAAATAGTCTTTTAGATAAACAGCAAAAGTATCTCCACTATAAAGACCAGTTAAGATGCCTATTAAGGTAATGCCTACTTGTATGGTAGATAAATATTTATCTGGATTATCCATCAAATGCAATGCCCTTTTCACCCCCATTTTATTATCTTTCTCCATAGCATTCATACGAATTTGACGGGAAGAAATAAGGGCTATTTCCAACAAGGACAACAAGCCATTGAACAAAATTAACAAAATAATAATAACAATTTCCATATATTTGATGATTATTGGTATTTTTCCATCATTTTATGAATATTTTCATGGAAAAATTTATGTTTGCAAAGGTAGCATAAAATTTTCAATTATAAATATATAATTTACAAAGCACAAAACATTGGCTAAAATGATGGTTGTTTTATTGCAGATAAGGCAATTCGAAAACCACGATAATAATATTTATTGTCTGGACCATTGCTGCCACGATATACTACACGGCAAGGATTTTCGCTATTGCCCCAACTGCCACCTCTATTGATACGATTAATACCAGAAGTAGGTCCCTTGGGGGCGATTGTATTATTGCTTTCTTTATAATAAGTAGCACTATACCAATCGCTACACCATTCAGAAACGTTGCCTGTCATATCATATAAGCCCAACTCATTGGCTTGTTTCTGCATAACCAGATGATTTTTGCTGTCCGAATTATTTATACACCACGCAACACGTTCAAGGGTATCGCTACCTGCATAAACATATCCTCTGCTTTTTTGCCCGCCTTTAGCAGCATATTCCCATTCGGCTTCCGTTGGCAAACGAAATTTCAATCCTGTCAATTTATTCAATTCCAGAAGAAAACTATCACAATCATTCCAACTAATATAATATGCAGGATATTTATCACCTTTACCATAAGTATCATTCCAACCACCTGCATACGTTGGGCTTGTACCCATCACCGTCTGCCATAATTCTTGAGTAACTTCATATTTACAAATATAGAAATCACTTAATGTTACATTATGCTGTGGTTTTTCATTTATATTGGCGGCTGTATCATTGGCTCTGGCACCCATCCAAAAAGTACCGCCTTCCACTTTTATCATATCCGATGCTAACGCATCTATAACAGCAATGCCTGTATGAATTGTTGTTGGGTCGCCTCCCTCATCTTCCTGAACATCAGTTGCAAATATCGCCGTATATGTCTTATTCTGTTCGACAACTATACTGCGAGGATTAGAAGTATCTTCATCATCCCATTTTACAAATTTATACGTATTTTTCGGAATGGCCAACAATTTGGCATTTGTTCCCTTGCGATAGGTACCGCCCCCACTAACCGAACCCATATTTTCATCGTTAGACTGCAAGGTTATCGTAAACTCTTTTGCACATGCCACAAAAACAAACAGCATGACTATAGCCAATATCTTTATTTTATTCACTGCTAATTAATTTTTGCAAATGTATAACTTTTTTAGAAATGTTTAACAACCAACAGCACTTTGCTAATATACGATTTGAACTATTTTTTCGTTTATTAAGTGCAACAAACCGTAATATTATATTTATGCAACTGAAAATAGTTATCAGCAATCAGCAAAATCCTTTTTTGAATTTAGCGGTAGAACAAAATTTAGTCAAACAAAACCCTGACGATACATTAGTGATGTATCTATGGAAAAATTATCAAACGGTAGTTATTGGCCTTAATCAAAATCCTTATACGGAATGCAATGTTGATACACTATTGTCAGAAGGGGGACATCTGATGAGAAGACTAACAGGCGGTGGTGCCGTATATCACGATGCCGGTAATCTTAATTTTTCTTTTATCGTTCCCAAGCAATATTATAATGTTCCCAAACAATTTGCTGTCATACAAAAAGCCTTACAAACATTTGGATTGCAGACCGAAATATCCGGAAGAAACGACCTCTTGTGCGATGGACGTAAATTTTCAGGCAATGCCTTTGCAACAACAGACAAAATCAACAATTTGCACCACGGAACATTATTAATAAAAACAGATATTACCAAGGTTCAAAAATACCTTAAAGTAAAACCCAGTAAATTGAAAAAACATGGAGTTGCATCTGTCAGCAGTCGCATTGTCAATCTTTCTGAATTGGCTGCTGTCAATTCAGAGAACATTGTACAGCCATTAATTACTGCATTTCAAGATGTATATCAAGCAAAAGCTCAAATCACACCCTTTGACCTTGTTTGCACGCCTGAGGTGATAGCACAAAGCCAAATGCTTGCTTCCGATGATTTTTTATTCGCCAAATGGAGAAACTTTCACTCCAAACAAAGTGCCTCTTTTGCATGGGGAGAAGTGGAATTGGATATTACAAGCAACGAGACACTGCATTGTATTCAAAATATTGAAATTGCTACAGATTGCTTGAATTTACCAATCATTGAACAAGCCCAACACTTGTTACAAGGAGCCTCATTAGAACAAGCCCCTACTATTCCCAACATTGAAAATGCTTACATATTGCAAGATATTGTCAACCTGATATACACAACCTAAATGAAACCGCTTATTAATATTCGGTATTTCTATAATGGGAAACAGAAAATGTGTATCTTTGCAGAAAATAAATTGTAAAATGAATAATATTGCAGAAAACATACAATCTATTTGTAATCAACTAAATAAAAATGTTCAATTAATTGCCGTTTCCAAACTGAAACCATGTTCTGACATCATGGAAGCCTACAATGCAGGACAACGTTTGTTCGGAGAAAATTACGTACAAGAATTAGTGGAAAAATATCCACAATTGCCCAAAGACATACAATGGCATTTCATCGGACATCTGCAACGCAACAAAGTAAAGTATATCATTGATTTTGTATCCTGCATACAAGGAATTGACAACGAAAATCTACTGAAAGAAGTTGACAGACAAGCAAACAAACATAACCGCGTAGTGGATTGTTTATTACAATTTCACATTGCCCAAGAAGAAACAAAATTCGGGTTTACCTTTGAAGAAGCCCAACAAATGCTCCAAAACACCAATTTTGCCAATTTACAACACATACGTATTTGCGGCGTAATGGGCATGGCTTCATTTACAAACGACAATAACAAAATTACTCAAGAATTCAAACAATTAAAAATTTATTTTGACTCTTTAAAACAAAACTATTTCGCCGACAAAAACTATTTCAAAGAAATCAGTATGGGTATGACCAACGACTTTGCCATTGCCCAACAAGAAGGTTCGACAATGGTTAGAATTGGTAGTGCAATATTCGGGAAACGCTAAAAATACATATAAAAATGAAAATATTCGAAAACACAATAAAACAAGTTCTTATTCAAACAATTAACGATTTATACCATCAAACTGTTGATGAAAAAAATATTCAAATAAGTCAAACACGCAAAGAATTTACCGGCGATTTCACCATCGTGGTTTTTCCTTTTGTCAAATTTTCAGCAACTTCTCCGGAGGCTACCGCCCAACAAATTGGAGAAACCATGCTCAAAAAAACAGATATATTGTCTGCCTTTAATGTTGTAAAAGGATTTTTAAACCTATCTGTATCCCAACATGCATGGTTTTTGTTTTTTCAAACCATAAAAACATCTGATTTTCACTTTTTCAAACCTGAAAATCAAGCACCTTGTGTTGTTGAATTTTCTTCTCCCAACACCAACAAACCCCTACATTTAGGCCATGTTCGCAACAACCTATTAGGGTCAGCCATCTGCAACATATTAGAAAACAATGGTTTTAATGTAAAACGTGTTAATCTAGTAAACGATAGAGGTATTCATATCTGCAAATCCATGGTTGCATGGCTCAAATTGGGCAACGGAGAAACACCTGCAAGTTCAGGAATGAAAGGGGACAAATTGGTGGGAAAATACTATGTTGCCTTTGACCGTTGCTACAAAGAAGAAATACAACAACTTATACAATCCGGTAAAACAGAAGACGAAGCCAAACAAGAAGCCCCTATCCTACTCGCAGCTCAAGATATGCTCCGCAAATGGGAAAATGGAGATAAAGAAGTTCGCGACCTTTGGCAACAAATGAACGAATGGGTGTATGAAGGTTTTGAACAGACATACAATCGCTTAGGGATACATTTTGATAAAATCTACTATGAATCAGAAACTTATCTCTTAGGAAAAGATATTGTTGCCCAAGGATTAGCCAATAATATTTTCTATCGTCATCAAGATGGTTCGGTGCGTATTGATTTAACCCAAGATGGACTTGACGAAAAAATACTTCTCCGCAAAGACGGCACTTCTGTGTATATGACCCAAGATTTGGGAACAGCAAGCCTGCGTGCCAAAGAATTTGCCCCACAAAAAATGATATATGTAGTTGGGAATGAACAAAATTATCATTTTGAAGTACTTAAACTTATTTTAGACAAAAAATTAGGTTTTGAATGGGGAAAAAATATCTTCCATTTATCTTATGGTATGGTAGAATTGCCCAATGGCAAAATGAAATCACGTGAAGGAACCGTTGTTGATGCTGACGACTTGATGCAAGAAATGTATGAAGTGGCCAAACAAAATACAACAGAATTGGGCAAAATAGACCAATTCTCACCGCAAGAAGCACAACAATTATTTGAAATGATTGGCTTGGGTGCATTAAAATATTTTATCTTAAAAGTTGACCCAAAGAAAAATATGCTCTTCAACCCTGACGAATCCGTTGATTTGAATGGTAATACGGCTCCTTTTATACAATATACCCACGCAAGAATTTGTTCTCTTTTGCAAAAAGCACAAGAACAAAACATGGATATTGATCAAAATCTCAATTGTGAAATACCTGCAGCAGAATTGGAATTACTGAAAAACATCTACGATTATAGAAATGTACTCTATCAAGCCGGTGAAGATTTAAATCCTGCACTTATTGCTAATTACACCTACAATTTGGTAAAACAATACAATCAATTCTACCAAAGTAACAAAATACTTAAATGCGAAGACAATGAATTAAGAATCTTACGTTTACAATTATCTCACTTAATTGCCAAACTCATTGCCCATGCTATGAATTTATTGGGCATTGATGTACCTGAAAAGATGTAAACAAATGATTTCGCAAATTGACATTGAACGAATTATCAGTGCTTGTCGCATTGAAGAGGTTATCGGCGATTTTGTTGACCTCAAAAGGAAGGGAGCAAATTATGCTGGAATATGTCCTTTTCATGATGACCACTCACCGTCTATGATGGTATCAACGTCAAAAAACATATTTAAATGTTTTGTGTGCGGAACAGGAGGTGATGCAGTTTCTTTTGTTATGAAACACGAAAATTACACCTATCCCGAAGCACTGAAATATTTGGCTCAAAAATATGGCATTGAAATCAAAGAAACAGAAGATACGGCAAAAGAAAAAGCCTTACAAACCGAAAGAGAACAACTTTTTAATATTGTAAATTTTGCAAAGACTTTTTTTTCAGACCAATTGCACCATACCGAAGAAGGGCAAAATGTCGGATTGACTTATTTTGAATCGCGTGAATTTTTGCCTGCTACTATCAATGATTTTCAATTAGGCTATTCACCCAAAACAAAAGATGCCTTGGTGCAACATGCCTTAAAAAACGGATATTCAATTGAGTTATTGCAAAAAGCAGGGTTAGCCATTATTCACGACAGTGTTAAAAAAATTTATTCCGACAGATTTCACGAACGGGTAATTTTCCCTATTCACAACACTTCTGGTAGAGTTATCGGCTTTGGCGGACGTGTAATGAGTGCAGGTAAGCCCATACAAGGAGCCAAATATATCAATTCCCCAGAATCTGAAATATATCACAAAAGCAATTCCTTATATGGTCTTTATTTTTCAAAAAATGACATACATAAAAAAGACAAGTGTTTCTTGGTAGAGGGTTATACCGATGTTATTTCCTTTCACCAAGTTGGCATAAAAAACGTGGTTTCCTCTTCGGGAACATCTCTGACACAAGAGCAAATAAAACTGATAAAAAAATACACAAACAATATTACAATTATCTACGATGGAGACAATGCTGGCATTCATGCTGCAATACGCGGGGTACCCATGATTCTCAAAGAAGAAATGAATGTTAGAGTTGTGTTGCTCCCTCCCGAAGATGACCCTGATTCTTTTGCAAAAAATCATTCATTGGACGAATGTTTAAACTATATCAATGAAAACGAGCAAGATTTCATCAATTTTTACATTGATTTAAACAGCAAAGACATTGGGAATGACCCCATAAAAAAAGCGGAACTGCTCACCAACATCGCTTCAATGATTGCCATTACCAACAATGTTTTATTATGTGCTGTTTATGTACAACAATGTAGTGCCAAACTTCACATGTCGGAAGATACTATTGCTCAAGCCGTAAAAACAGAGCGGGCAAAAATGCTCTTACTCAACAAAAAAAACAAGAATAACACCCCAACCGCTACCGAAGAAATACAAACCCTTATCAACAATACAGACAAACACTCGCACCCTAACACTCACATTGAGGTATCAGCCAACAGTATGTTGGAAAAAACAGAAAAAAATTTACTCAAACTATTATTCAACAAAGGCGAATCGCTGATTTTTTTTGAAAATGAAGAAAAACCAGATTCCCCTATTGAATATAGAATAGATCAATATATTATTGACAATTTAGCCGAAGAAGAAATTGATTTATCTAATGACATTTATCAAAAACTACTAAACACTTATATATCATCTGCCGAAAAATATAACACCAGTGTAGTGCAACATATATTAATGGATGCTGACGAAGAAACAAGAAATCAAATTCTTAACCTGCAAGAACTATTTGCCCCCGAAAGTATTCATTGGACTGACAGCAAAATAAATTCCCCTATATTAACTACGGAAAACAATGAAGCCAAACTCTGCGAAGAAGTTGTGCGTACTATACAATATTTTAAATTGGAACATTTAGAAATTATTCGCAATAGGCAATTAGAATGCCTGAAACAACCTTTAGACGAACAACTTTTAATAGACACAATGCAAAAAATACAAAATCTAAATCAAACAATAAGCGAAATAGAATCCATTTTAGGGGTAACCATTAGAAAATAATGATGAATAGTTTGTTTGTTGATGTCATATTGCCCTTACCAGTTAAAGGTACTTTTACCTATTCGGTACCAGAAAATTTAGCCACCCAAATTTTGACAGGGCAACGTGTATTGGTCAATTTTGGGCGGAATAAATTTTATTCTGCTGTTGTGGCTCATATTCACACAAATCCCCCTCAAAACATGCTATCTAAATCCATTATTTCCATTTTAGATGAACAGGCCATTGTTACCGCCTATCAACTCAAACTTTGGTTTTGGTTGGCAGATTATTACCTCACCAATATTGGAGATGTAATGAATGCGGCGTTACCTGCCGTATTCAAATTGAATAGCGAAACAAAAGTGGCTATTCACCCTGATTTTGATGGCGATATAACCAATTTGGACAGCCAAGAATTAAAAATTATCAATTTTCTACAAATAAACAAACAAGTAAACTTAAATCAACTTTGTCAATTGTTAGGCAACACTTATGCAATGGCACAAATAAACAAAATGGTGGACAAATGTTTGATTTATATTACAGAAGAGGTTGTTGATAAGTTTAAACAAAAAAATGAGACATTCATTTCCTTAAGCGAAGAATACCAGAAAGACGAACAAAAATTATCTGACCTTCTTCAAACAATGGAAGCCAAAAGAAACACCCAAGAACAAGCCAATACTATACTTCAATTACTTTATTTACAACAAAAAAACAAATATCCTTTTGTTAGGAAAAATGAGCTATTGCAACAGAAATCGGTTACAGAAAGCCGCATTTCATCATTGATACTCAAAAAAGTATTTGTAACCCAATCTTTGCCTGTCAGTCGTTTGCCCCGTTTCAAAAGCATAGCCTCCACCGATAATATTGAACTCACTCCCATGCAAAATGAGGCTTTTAAACAAATCTGCAATAGTTTTGCCAATGGTAAAAAAGTTTTATTGCATGGCGTAACAGGCAGCGGAAAAACAGAAATATACATCAAACTCATACAACAAACGCTCAACAAAGGCCAACAAGTACTTTATTTGCTTCCTGAAATTGCCCTTACAGAACAAATAATCAATCGTCTGCGATATTATTTTGGTGAAAAAGTCGGCGTATATCATTCTAAATACAACGTTTTGCAGCGTGCTGAAATCTGGAACAATTTAAACAGCGAAAACGGAGAACAATTTCAAATTATTTTAGGGGCAAGATCTGCTATTTTTCTACCATTCAATAATTTAGGATTAATTATTATAGATGAAGAGCATGACAATTCCTATAAACAATACGAGCCTTCTCCCCGCTACAATGCACGAGATACTGCCATTATGTTAGCCAATTTTCATCAAGCCAATTTACTATTAGGAACTGCAACCCCCGCTGTGGAAACATATTACAACACACTCGTTGGAAAATATGAATACGTAGCCTTAACCGAACGCTACAAGGGCTTACAATTACCAAGTATCGAATTGGTGGATATAAAAAAGGCTAAATTCAAAGGTGAAATGCAAGAACATTTTAGTCATTATTTGCTTACATCTATAGAACAAGCCATATCTTCAAACGAACAGGTGATTTTATTTCAAAACAGAAGAGGTTTTGCTCCACATATAGAATGTCCTACTTGCGGTTATATTCCCCATTGCAAAAACTGCGATGTTACGCTCACTTACCATAAACACGACAGACAACTTCGCTGCCATTATTGCGGATTTTCGCAAAAAATAATTGAAACCTGCCCCAATTGCAATGCACAAGCGCTTGACATGAAAGGATTTGGAACTGAAAGAATTGAAGAAGAATTGATAAAGATCTTTCCCAATATACGCATTGACCGTTTGGATTACGATTCTACGCGTAACAAAAACTCATTTCAGCAAATCATTCACAATTTTGAAAGCGGAAAAACAAACATTTTAGTAGGTACACAGATGATAACCAAAGGTTTAGACTTTGATAATGTATCATTGGTGGGGGTTTTGAATGCCGACAACATGCTCAATTATCCTGATTTTAGGGCTTTTGAAAGGGCTTTTCAATTGCTGACACAAGTGAGTGGACGGGCTGGAAGAAAAAACAAACAAGGCAAGGTAATTATTCAAACGCAAAATCCACAACACGATATTTTCAAACACTTACAAAATTACGATAATCAAATTGTTATAAACAGGTTATTGAATGAACGCAAACAATTTTATTATCCGCCTTATTGCAGAATCGTGAAAATATGTTTGCAACATAAAGACATAGTATTATTAAATAACATTGCAACAGACTATGTGGCTTTGTTGAGGCAATATATTCACACACCTATTTTCGGTCCCGAGGATGCCCTTATACCCAAAATAAAAAATACGTTCAGAAAAGAAATCTTGATAAAAATACCTCTTGATAAAAAATTATCTACAAATAAAAAATCAATTGTTGATTGTTGGGAAGAAATGAAAAGAAGAAAGAGTTGTTCTTCTGTATTTTACATTATAGATGTAGACCCCTATTAATTTTTTTTGTTTTTTTTAAGAAAAATATCTTTTGATAAGAAAAAAAATTGTACCTTTGCAAACTAATTTTGATATAAATAAAAAATAAGTTAAAAACACATTAAGAATGGCAAATCATAAGTCACAATTTAAAAGAATAAGACAAAACGAAAAAAGACGTTTGGAAAACAGATATTGGAATCGTACCATGAGAAATTCTATCAAGAAAATTCGTATGACACATGATATTAAAGAAGCATCTGCTAATTTACCAAAAGTGATTTCTTTGATAGACAAAGTTGCAAAAAAAGGTATTATCCACAAAAACAAAGCCGCCAATTTAAAATCTGGCTTAATGATAAAAATTAACAGAATGGCATCTTAATTGAATGCTGTTTCTTTTGAAATATTTCATAATATATATATATATAATTAGATGAGATTTATCTCATCTTTTTATTTTTTTTCTATGGAAACACTAAACGAAATCATGAAAGAACTATACTACAAAAAAGAAACTTTTTTCGTAGATATGTTCGGCAAAATCAAATCTAACCAAACTACACTATATGCTGACAGAAACAACTGTAAAAACAGACAGCATATTGAAAAATGGTTAGCCATGAATGATTTGATAAATATTGCTTGCTATCTCAACAAAGATTGGCAACCTGATTGGAACAATACAAAAGAAGATAAATTTATCATTACATTGCGAGACGCTCAATGGCATGCCCAAAAAGTGGAACAACCCACGAGTTTTGTATATTTCAAAACTAAAGATATTGCCGACCAAGCAATAAATATTATCGGCAATGACCTTTTAGAAACCATTTTTATCTAAAGATTTATATCCTGTAGTATTTTTTCTATTGCCCCTACATGGGTAGCAACATATGCTCTTGCGGTTTGAGAGGCTTGTCTTCTGAAATTTTCATCTTGCAACAAATGTTCAAAAATAGACTTTAATTCTGCATAATTGTGAACAGCAAAGGCAGATTGTTGGTTAACCAAATCAACCGCTTCTTTAAATTTCTTATATTTCGGTCCAAAAACTATTGGTTTACCATATGTTGCAGCCTCTAAAGTATTGTGAATACCTCTACCGAAACCTCCACCTATATAAACAATTTGACCATAGGTATAGAGAGCATTTAATATTCCTATTGTATCAATTATCAGCACATTAAACGATGTCAAATCTTGATCGGCACTTACTTGGCAATATCTGATTGTTTGTTTGTGTACAAACAATCGTTGCAGTTCTTTCACACGTCTTTCATCTACTTCGTGTGGAGCAATAACCAATTGTATATCTTCATATTGTTCTAATAATTGGGCTATTAAAATTTCATCGGGCAACCATGAACTACCTGCAACTATTGTAAATTTATCTCCGACAAAGCGTTGGACAATATCATTTTGTTTTACAGCATTAACAACATCTTGCACCCTATCAAAACGGGTATCCCCTACAATTTTTACTTGTTGAATACCATTTTGTTGCAACAATTTTGCACTATTTTCATCTTGACAATAAAAGCAAGTAATCAATTTTAATTTTTGTAGTATAGGTTTGCCATAGATCTTAAAATAAAATTGTTGTGGTCGAAAAATGCAACTTATTGAATAAAAAGGAATTTTTCTACGATAAGCCTCTTGAATATAATTGAGCCAATAATCATATTTTACAAAGAAAATACATTGTGGCTGAACAATATCAAAAAATTGTTTTACATACTTGGGTTTATCTATAGGCAAATAATATATATCATCTGCCAAGGGATAGTTTTTTCTTACTTCATAACCAGATGGCGAAAAAAAGGTAAGAAAAATTTGATATTCAGGATAATATTTTTTTATTCGTTCTATCAAGGGGCGACCTTGTTCAAATTCACCGAGCGAAGGACAATGCACCCAAATTCTTTTATCCGAAGGTTTTACCTGTTGTTGCATATCTTTCAAAAGTGTTTTTCTGCCCCTCACCCATTGTTTCGCTTTGGGACTTTTCAACGCTAACAATTTAGCAACAAAATCATAACAATATATGCCAATATTATAAAACAACATCTATTTTTATAATTTTGATTGGAAAACACGATAAGGATTATGTTTGTACAAAGGTATAATCCAACCTATTTTTAACCCAATCAATGCATCAAAAAATTTTCTGTCGTCTTTCTGCATCATACTAAAATCCCATGCACGTTGGCGATGACTAAATGTTTGTTGAAACTCTATGCCTCCAAAAAAACACAACAAATTCTTTTTAGTCATGTGTTGATAACCAACAAATTCATACAAAGAATAACCCAAGGTCAATCTATCGTACCCCTTGCGATACTCTTCGTTAAGTTGTAAAACTTCATTATTGGGATTCTTGATGAAGATATAATGTTGATTAATACCCAAACCTGCTTTCAGCAAAAGACCAGAATTGCGAAACCGCCGGGATACAGGAATTATTTTTCCTGCCATCAAACAGAAATTCAAACCTCTATAATCTACGCTCACCTCTTCAGTTGCCAAACCGCTACTAGAGATAAAATAGTTGGGACCACCCATGACATATTGAAACATTTCAGTTACAACCTCCTGTCGTACTTTCCCACTAAATTGGTAATTAAAAGCGAAACCGACCAACCAATTTGATTTGGTTTTGACATTGACACTTGCTCCAACAGCCATAAAATTGCTAAATTCTTTTCTCAAATCAGCCAAAGGAAAATTGTAACTAAATTCTACATCGGCATAGACAAATAATGTCGCAGAGTCTGTGCGGGAAATTTGCTCTTGCAAATATTGTGCATTCATAGTGCAAGAACACAAGACAAAAAACACGAACAATAATTTTCTTTTTTTCATCTGATTTCCTCGATTTGTATTTTACGTCAAATACGCACCAACGTAATTATACTATTTTTTATTTTTAGGAGTTTTAAAACTATATCCTAAAGTTAAACCGAAATATTCTTGGAATTGCAAGTGATCTGTTTGCAATGGAACAAGTTCTTTGTCAACTCTGTTTTTATATTTTTCAACATATCGTTGTTGTCCTTCTGCATCATAACAATTGAATTTAACATCATAATCATACAATGCAGCCATGGTTAAAGAAAGGCTCAACCAATCGGTAATACGGAACAACCACACCATATCAAAACGAACGTCCATATTTCGCAATTGTTTGTATTCTCCTAAATAATCATAAAACAATTCCAACTTTGTATTCAAATTGATTTTGGGGTGAATATCAGCAGCAAACATCAAATGAGTGGACGCACCTATAGAAGCATACATTTTTTTGCCGGCCAGAACCCCATCTTTATCAACATCAATAAACTTATTATGAACTTTTGTTACCAATTTGGTACCTATAGGAGATATATACCAAGACCATTTTTCACGTTTGTAATCCATACCAAGCGATAAGGTAATGTAACCTGGAGTCATAAAACTGGAAACTAACAATGTGTCTTTATCCTTATCATAGCCGTTGGTCAATTGAGTTGTCCATGTAAGCATTGCCCCATAAAACCAATTCCCAGTGGCCTTATAACCAAATTTAGATTTAAAATCCAATCGATCTGACAATTTTTCCATTTTAGGACCAATACCCTTTGGCGGTTTGGGGTTAAAAGTTACCCGCTGACCATAAGTTATATCTAAAGTGTTTTCCCATGCCAATCTGTTATGGGCATATTTTGCAAACGCATTACCTACAATCGTTCCCCCAATGGAAGGATTTGTAGAACCAACCCAGTTTTTTGAATAGGCCTGACTTACGGTCAATTGGAAACCGGCACCAAATGTCCAAGTTTTTTTCTCTACAGGGCTGTCTCCTACCAACGAAGACAAATCTTTTGCTTTTTTTGTAAGATCTGTCATTTCTTTTGCTTTTTTGGTAATATTTATCATCTCTTTTTCTTGAGCCTGCAAAGATGAAACACCTAAAATAATTATAAACGCCAATAAAGAATATTGCTTTTTCATATACTACTTTATATTTATAAAAATATTTATTCGATTTTTTATGCCTGCAAAGATACTAAAATAAACAGCAAGTTTTTATATTTTATGTAAAAAACTGAAAGCATTTTTTTCATTTATAATAATAATCTGTTATTTTTTAAGTTATGGTATAATATTTGTTTCAAAAAAAGTGTACTTTTGCAAAAAAATATTCAAATATATGAAAAGAATTTTGTTTTATGCCGTTTTTATGTTGTCCGTATGGGCAAATGCGGCAAACCATGCAAGTTTAAAAGGACAGGTTTCCAACAATGTACAAGAACAGATTAAACTTCAGTTGATAAATCCATTCAACAAACAACAAGTTTTGGAGGAAGTAACTTTAGGGAAAAAAGGAACATATACATTTTCGTATATGCCCGACAAAATAGGTTTTTTCTATGTACAATTCAGTGAAAACAAGCAAATATTAGTTGTTTTGGAACCCAACAAATCCGTTGAAATGGATTTTGATATGGTAACAGGCGAAATTACCAGAGTTGAAAATTCTGAAGAAATTGCTTTATTACAAAAATTCCAACAAGCAAGCAAAAAAGTTGATGAACAATTATATCTGATAAAACAGAAAGGGTCTGCAGCAACGACAGAAGAAATGGCTGCAGTAAACGCTCAGTTTATGATAGAAAAGCAACAACTTTGCATGGAAAATGCCGCCAACTATGCCACCTCATTACTATTGGAATACTTGCCTATAGAAAGTAATAAGGTAATATTTGATACGGTTTTGAATACCTTGCACAACAAATATCCCAAAGATGCTTATATACAAAATAAATATACAGCATTCCAAAAGAGCAAACAAACAGAAATCGGCAGTTTAGCTCCTGAAATTGTCTTGCCCGACACCAATGGTAAAATGTTTAAATTGTCTTCTTTAAAAGGTAAAGTGGTTGTGATAGATTTTTGGGCATCATGGTGCGGACCTTGTAGAATGGAAAACCCGAATATGATTAGACTATACAATACATATCATCAAGATGGATTTGAAATATTGGGGGTTTCTTTAGATAGAGCACGCCACCAATGGTTAGATGCCATTCACAAAGATGGTTTGACTTGGACTCACATCAGTGATTTAAAGTATTGGCAATCGGCTGCAGCAGAATTGTATGGAGTACATAGCATTCCTCATACCGTACTTTTAGACAAAGATGGCCGAATTGTTGCTAAAGGTTTAAGAGGCAAAGACTTGGAAGCAAAAGTCAAAGAATTGATGGATAAAAAATAATGACGGAATTATGTAGGCTGGACTTCTTGCCTCCTCATTTGTTCGTAGATATAGAAGCCTTACCTGAAGAATATTTTGAAAAATGGGACGATATAGTCGCCGTCGGTGGTGGTCTGTCTGTTGATAGACTATTAGCGGCCTATACCGCGGGAGCATATCCTATGCCTTATCGGGAGAACAATGGTTGGGAATCTATTATTTGGTTCTCACCTTTTCCTCGACTATTGGTTTTACCTCAAAATGCAAAATTTTCAAAAAGTCTGCAACGAAGGATTCGTCATCAAGACTTTGAAGTGAAAGTGGATACAAATTTTGCCCAAGTGATAAAAAATTGTCAACTCATGAACAGAGAAGGCGGATGGATAAACGAGGAGATTATCCATGCATATCAACAACTGCACGACAAAGGTTTTGCTCACAGCATAGAAACCTATAAAGACGGAAAACTTGTCGGAGGATTGTATGGGGTAAGTATCGGAAAAATGTTTGCCGGTGAATCTATGTTTCATTATGAAAATGACGCTTCTAAAGTGGCTTTTTATTATTTGGTGCAAATCTTGCTGAAATTTGATTTTCATTTCATTGATTGCCAACAAGTATCACCGCATTTTATAGAATGGGGAGGAACAACATTTTCCAAACAAGCCTTTTTTGAGAAGTTAAATTTTGCCCTATCCTTTGACTCTTTGCAACAAAAGTGGACATCGTTGCTGTAAGATACGACGCCCCCCCAATAGGCTATTAAAAATGCATTTTACTCCTTGGAATTTTTTCGTTCGTGATGATGATATAACTCAATTTGCTCATGAATATAGTTCTCCAATTCAGGAGAATTGATGATTTCTATTTCATTGAGCAGACTCATCACAAAACGCCCGGCACCTTTAATATCGCAAACATTGGTTGTTAATATCCATTGATTCCCGGATTCGGTGCGATGAAGATATTCCCTTGCAAAAGGATACTCTTCTTTTAACAGGTCGGCTGCCCGTGTTGTGAGTTTTAGCTTTATAGGAATGTTCTGCTGCGATGCACTCATACGGAATACATCCACTGGATTTTGTTTGTGCAACGCTTCATGCTCCCAATATTTCTTGCTTGCAACCACCTTTTCCACACGGGAAATACGGAATGTTTTTGACTGTTTGTCTTGTAAATCCAAGCACCATACATCATAATTGTTGGGGGTAAAAGCAAAAGGTTCAACCCACCGGTCGGTTACGGTGTTGCTATTTGCCGAATGATACCTTTGCAATTTTACTTGTTTTTTCTGTTGTATGGCTTCCGCCAACAGGTGGAAATTATTTCCGTAGAATTCGTTGATAATTGGTTTTGGAAGCATTTTATAATCATAAATGACATTCAGTTTTTTCTTAAGCACCTCTTTTAAAGGCGAGGTGGAAAATTGTATGCCTTCTATGGCACAATAAAGCATATATTGTTCCTCTTGGCTGAAATATAAAGAATTTTTGATTTCATCAATCTCTTTGGGCAATTTGACTATGCTATAATGAGTCCCGGTTTTGTTGATACCGAATCCGGCTTCTTTTAAAGTGTTGATATAACGGTATATTGAACGCTTTTCAATTTGAGTTTTTTGTTGCAAATCCTCTATGGTACAAGAATCATTCAGCAGGTACATGGCTATTTGCAAAAGTTTTTGAAGTGTTGCTTGACTATTCATGACATTTTTTTTGCAAAGGTAGTAAAAAAAATATTAATAATTAAAAAAATGACACTATTTGTCAAAAATAGGTGCTACTTTTGCAAAAAATAAAAATAAAGAAAATATGAAAAATCAAATTGAAGAAAAGATAGAAATACGTATGAACAGACACTTGTTGAATACTCACATTGCGGGTTTTGCCTATTGGGATGGAGCAGAAGCATTTAATTCTCTACAGATTGGTTCTATATTGCATTTTCAGAGAGAAGAAAACAATCGTTTTGATGCTTATGCCGTTGCAGTGTATTACAATGAATATAAATTGGGATATTTGCCACGTGAACACAATAAAGAGATTTCCAAGTATTTGGACATGGGTTACGATGATATTTATGAAGTGAGAGTCTGTCGGTTGAATGCGGCTGCACATACTGAACAACAAGTGGAAATATCAGTAAAGATAAGAAGGAGAAAGTAAACAAGCGACATTTACAAGTACTACACTATCAAATAGTATGGAAAACAATGTTTGGGATTTTTGTCATGGGTTAATTTTATTGAAAATAATTTGTATATATTTTTTTTTGTAACTTTGCAGAATTAAAATTACGACAATGAGATTTAGAATCACATTAAGGATTGATAGAGAGCAATTCGGCGACATTATGCCGATAAACTACCAATATGAATTGTCAGCATGGATTTATAAGACGTTGGCTAAATCCGATGCCTCATATTCTACGTGGCTGCACGACAACGGATATACTTATACTGATGCAAAGGTATTTAAGTTCTTTTGTTTTTCACAATTACATTTCTATGGCTTTGAAATATTACAACAAGAAGAACGTATCAAAGTTGTCGGTGATTTAGTGGATTGGTACGTCAGTTTCATGCCCGAAAAAGGTACAGAAACATTTGTAAAAGGTCTTTTCGGAAACAACACTATTATAATAGGTGATGCAAAATCAAAAGTGGCTTTCAAAATTATCAACGTAGAAGGTCAATATCCGATTAGATACTATGACAAGATGACATTTGAAACGATGTCGCCTGTGTGTATGAAACGTATGATGCCCGACGGCAGGGTAAAATATATATCACCCAAAGAAGATGACTATAAGGATTTGGTATTACAAAACTTAATATCCAAATATACGACATTTTACGGCAAGGAATATTATTCAGAATACAACGACTTTGTCTTTGAGCCGGATTTAAATCGTGTTAAGTCATCATTGATAACAATCAAGGCCGACACTCCGCAGCAGACCAAAGTCAAAGGCTTTAAATTCAGGTTTACTGTAACAGGCGACCCAAAATTGATGAAGTTTATTTATGAAGGTGGATTGGGAATGTCAAATTCCATCGGCTTCGGATTTGTAAAAGAAATTGTCAATTTGTAAAAAAGGAGATTATTATGAATACAAGCACATATACATCAATAGATTACGATTGGCTTACCAAACCAACGGGCGACCCTTTCGCTAATGCAGGCGGATATGCGTTGAAAGTTTTTTCCGAAACTTTCCCCGAAGACGACATTCTTCAACTGATTAGCCGCGCTACGGATATTTATGTGGAT
>CAJOFD010000008.1:0-1960 GCA_905233585.1 uncultured Bacteroidales bacterium | reverse complement strand
ATCGCTTTTAAATGATGTAGATGCTCAAAAAGGGTTTTGCAGAATTTCAGGAAGAAATGCAAGCATATTCCCTGCCGGTAGGGATAATTCTGTCTTGTCTGGTTCAGGTAAATTCGTCAATTTTCACCACTCTTTTGATAATGGTATTATGTTGTCAAAAGAAATTTTAATCCGACTATTCTTTTTGCCATTGGGTATCAAACTGTTAAGTGGCAAGGTGTGTGTTATTGGCAGCAATAATGCTGATGTTGCAGCGAAATTTGCAGAAGATAATTGTACAACATTGCTTTATGATATAGCCAGAAACTGTTCGGAAGGTGTATTAAAATCTCCTTCTGCCGCACCATCTACCGAATTATTTAGATTTGCAGACCGTGTCATCAAAGACAGTAACGAAATTGACGAAGAGTGTTCGCTCACTCTATATCTGTTCACGAATTTCGGAGCAAAACCTGAACTTGACATTTATACGCTTCCATTTGAGGGAATGAAGTTTTACCGTTTTGCCAATTCCGCTAAATACAAAGACGAATGGAACGCATTTGTCGCGACAAAATATTTCAGTAACGATTATAAAAAAGCAGAATACAACAAAACCTCAGGTAAATATTTGTTCAACGACAAAAAGAATGGCAATCAAGAAATTGAAGAAACTCAATTCAAATATTGGAAAAATTCTATTTATGAGAAATTCATAAATAGAGTTAGTATTCTTCCTGAAATCCTAAAATGGAGCAAGGACAACATATTCAACTTCGATATAGTAAAGTATTACGAAATAAAAGTCAGAAAAATGAAAAAAGAAACAATTGAAAAAATTGAACAAATGGCGAATTTCATTTTTGAGGTTAATTCGGATAAATTCTCAATAGAAAAAGTCATAAAAAAACTCGATGCGGTAGATAGTTCGTATGATTTGCGCCGTTTTGTCCTCAAAGAAATAGTGGCAAAATATTATGAAAAACATTCGGAAGAACCTCAATCTATCGTTACGGTAAAAGATTATACAAACTATCTTTTCCCCGACACTGATTCGTGGAAAGAAACGCGCGATGTACTTATTATCGCTCTGTTTCAGAAACTTCACGAAAAGAATTTGAGTATTGATATTATCGAGAACTAACAATAAATCTTTTATTTAAAAATGAATACACAAGGATTAATTTTAATTGATGTAGATGCTGTGACATTGAATAATGCTGGCAAAAACACTTTGTCGAATTTCGACAATGCAGTAAAGACAAAGACCATTTTCAAAAATGGGAGTAGTTATGTTTACGTTTCGGGGCAGGCGTGGCGCAATTGGTGGAGAATGTCGCTCCAAAAGAATCAGAAGTGGGTACTCTCGCCTGTAACACGTGAAGACAAAATTGCGTTTACAAACGCCGACCCGATTAATTATCCCGATGACGACATTTTCGGATATATGCGTGCTGCGTCTGAAATAGTGAAGGATGCCAGAGGCAGGGAGAGAAAAGAGAATGTAACCGTAACAAGGGTTTCGCCGCTTAAAAATTCCGTTTTGGTATCTGCATCCGCTGTGCGTCCAGTTGAAAATTGGTCGAGTATGGCACGTCAGGAAGGTGATTCTGTACCGTATGCTAAACAAGAGTATAGTGCTGTAATGAGAGGAATGTTTTGCCTTGACCTTGATATGGTTGGAACTTTTTCAAACTACAACAAGACAGGATTTAAAAATCTTTCTGCCAAACTGAAAGACGAGGCTCTGTCAGGAGAAGGTGTAACTGAAATCGACGACCCATATGTTGTAAATCAAAAACTCATTCGTCTGCCTCTCCAAACAAGAATCCAACGCGCAACCGACACAATCAAAGCCCTGAAAAATATTTCGGGCGGTGCAATGCAGACCAACAATATGGCTGACGTTACGCCAAAGTTCATCATCCTTGCAACCACAAAAACAGGAAATCATCCGTTTTCGCACGTTGTAAAGAGTACC
>CAJOFD010000007.1 GCA_905233585.1 uncultured Bacteroidales bacterium | reverse complement strand
GAAAACAAATTGTTTTTTTATAAAATGGAGCGATGACGATACCAATACCACCCGCAGCATAACGGTAACAGCCAATGCAACATACGTGGCAACCTTTGCTCAAAAGGAAATGTTTACGATAACATTAAAATCCAATAATGAAAGTTGGGGTACGGTGTCTGGCGGTGGCATGTATGAAAAAAATACTACTATAGAAATAAAGGCAACGCCAGCATTGGGTTGTAGGTTTGTACAATGGAACGATGGCAATACCAATGCTACACGTACCATAACCGTTACAGCGAATGCAACCTATACGGCGACTTTTTCAGGAGAATACTATTTTTCTGTTTCTGCTACGAAAAAAATCCTTTTTTCTCCAGGCAATTTGCAATGGAGTGCCACTAATGGAGGTTCCACTCCTACAACCCATACTGTAGCAGGTGGTGGCACGGCAGAAGGAACATGGCGTTTCGCTCCACACCAGTGGGATACCATTGGAGCAGACAATAAAAATATCTCTGCAACATATACGGGTTGGATAGATTTGTTCGGTTGGGGGACAAGTGGTTTCGGTTGGGGGACAAGTGTTTATAGTACATATCCTCCCTATATGACCAGCACAAATGCTTATCATTATCCCGATATGGCAACTTTGTACTATGTTTTAGAAGGGACATTTGAATGGGGACAATATAATGCCATTTACAATACAAGAACACAAACTACTGATGTCCCTGGTACA
Organism: uncultured Bacteroidales bacterium; assembly: GCA_905233585.1. Taxonomy (GTDB): domain Bacteria; phylum Bacteroidota; class Bacteroidia; order Bacteroidales; family WCHB1-69; genus UBA1205. Next base: position 74,474 of record CAJOFD010000007.1, on the reverse strand, counting down.
TGGAGAACACTGACATATGATGAATGGGATTATTTGTTGTTTAGGAGAGATTACAACTACCCTTTGGACTGGGAAGTAAGAGTAAATGGTATTTTAGGACGAATAATCCTTCCCGACAATTGGGATAGGTCTATCTATACGTTCAACACGGGTGGCACTACTATAATAGGTGCTGAAGATTGGATAAAATTGGAGAATGCTGGAGCCGTATTTTTGCCTGCTGCAGGTTCTCGTAGTGGGACTACCATTGTTGCTGTCGGGTCTCTTAGTTGTTATTGGACGGCGACACAAGCACAAGGTACTAATGATTGGCGTCCCGCATATTTAATTAGTCAATGGTCTCCTACGACATCGAATCGCAGTGGCGGATGCTCAGTTCGTCTTGTCCGCGATGTAGAGTAAAAAATACAAACAAGAATGTTTAATAAAATAAAGAAAGAACAAAAGTAAAATGAAAAGGATAGGAATTTTTATGGTAATCGGCATATTGTTGTTTGCTGCATGTAAAAAACAAGAAACACAAAACGATGAAAACAACAATACAAATACAACCAATGGTGGCGGAGATACGCCTACAACAGGTCTCACCATCAACACGGGCGTAGCGTGTATAGATGCTTTGGCAGAAAATATGGTAAAAGTAAACGGTGGTACTTTTTTAATGGGAGCCATAGATACAGATGACGATGCGTGGAACAACGAACGCCCCCAACATAGTGTAACAGTAAGTGATTTTTATATTTGCAAACATGAAGTTACGCAAGCCCTATGGCAAGCCGTAATGGGCAGCACTCCAACATACGATGGCGGATGGTCGGACAAATATGGCAAAGGAGACACCTATCCCGCATATTATATCAGTTGGGAAGATTGTGATACATTTCTTATCAAATTAAACGCTTTGACAGGTTTAGATTTTCGTATGCCTACCGAAGCAGAGTGGGAATATGCTGCAAGAGGCGGCAATCGTAGTTTGGGTTATACATACGCTGGAAGCAATACCGTGGACTCTGTTGCTTGGTATTCTGTCAATTCATACGATTTAGGGTCTTCACATGCAGACTATGGTACACATATTGTTATGCAAAAACTACCCAATGAATTGGGATTGTATGATATGAGTGGCAATGTTTTTGAATGGTGCAGCGACTGGTATGATGAAAACTATTATGTTGCAAGTCAGGTTTCCAATCCGCAAGGTCCCGTTATCGGCTCACATCGTGTTATTCGTGGAGGCAGTTGGACATATTATTATAGAAATAGTCGTATTTCGTTTAGAGACTTTGACATGCCCGGAGTAAAGAAAAATTATATAGGTTTGCGTCTTGTTTTACCTGTAGAATAAAGAAGATAAAAATGTAAAAAATATGACCAATATACTTAAAACAGAAAACATAAAGTAATCATATTACAATTTTGTTTAATTGTACAAAATAGAATAAACTTTTCATTGTGTTTTATACAGTTTTTAATGGGAACCTCGGCTGTGGACTACAATAAAAGGAAAAATTTAAAAAAGTTAAAATGAGAGGTTGCCTTAATTTAAAAAATTATCAAAATGAAAAAAGTAATTTTAGTTCAGTTGGCTGCCTTGTTCGCAGCAGTGGTAATGATGTCATGTGGTGGCGGAAATGCTTCTTCGACACAAACAAAAGATTTGGGTCCCAAGGAAACGCAAGAGAAGTTTGTTGGTTATGTAATTGATGGCAAATGGGACAAGGCCGTTGATATGCTCTCCGATGCCGACAAAGCCACTCCAGAACAGAAAGCCGAGTTTGCAGAATTGCTCAAAACATTGTCGCAGGAGATGACAGGCGGTGTAAAATCGTATGAGGCTATAGAGGAAACCTACTCAAAAGATAGCACTACCTGCAAAGTAAAAGGACGTTACACCTACGGCAACGGTACAAGCAAGGAAGCCACAGACAAATTAAAGAAAACTGAAAAGGGATGGGCTTGTACGCTTTAACCAATTAAATCGTTTTCATTCAATACCCCAACGATAATACAGCAAAATATCGTTGGGGTTTAATTTTATAGATATTTATTAGTCAATTATTCAAAAAACTTCCGTACTTTTTGGAAAAAACTTGTTTCTTTGGGTTGTTCCACTTTAAAAGTTTCAGATTGTTGCATTTTTTCGATTATTGCTTTTTCTTCTTTTGTTACTTTTTTAGGAACAATAACATTGATATTTACAATAAGGTCGCCTGTGCGGTATCCATGCAAATCGGGCAATCCTTTTCCGTTGAGTCTTAACAAGGTGGAAGGTTGGGTGCCGGGAGCAATTTTTACTTTTGCTTTTCCGTCTATCAAAGGTATTTCTACCGTATCGCCCAAAACGGCTTGTGGAAAAGAAATATTGAATTCGGTATAAAGATTGTTTCCGTCCCTTTCAAAAATTTTGTCTTTTTCTTCTTCAACCAACACCAACAAATCACCGTTTTCGCCACCTCTTGGAGCCGCATTGCCTTTGCCTCTAAGACTCAACTGCATACCGTCAGCAACACCTTCGGGTATTTTTATATTGATAATATCTTCACCTTTTACAATTCCATTGCCACTGCATTTGGAGCATTTGTCTGTAACAATTTTCCCTTCCCCTTTGCATTGCGGGCATTCGCTTTGTGTTTGCATCATTCCCAAAAAGGATTGTTGCACCCGAATTGTAAATCCGCTGCCTTTACAAGTAGGACATACTTTTATGGCATTAGGATTTTTTGCTCCGGAACCATTACATTCCGGACAATGGATATGTTTTTGTACTTTGATATTTTTTTCTACACCTTTGGCAATTTCTTTTAAAGAAAGTTTTACTTTTATTCTGATATTGCTTCCTTTTTTGACAGCAGAAGAATAGCCTCTACCATGTGAAGAGAAATTGCCGAATCCGAAACCTTCAAATATGGAACCCATGTGAGAGAACAAGTCTTCCATATTCATATCTTGGAATCCGCTGAATCCGCTTGCACTCATTCCTGCATGACCATATTTGTCATATCTTGCTCTTTTGTCTGCATTGCTGAGTACTTCGTACGCTTCGGCAGCTTCTTTAAATTTTTCTTCTGCTTCTTTGTCTCCCGGATTTTTGTCAGGATGATATTGGATAGCCTTTTGGCGATATGCTTTTTTTATTTCTTGTTCTGTCGCATTTTTGGCTACGCCAAGCACTTCATAATAATCTCTTTTTTCTGCCATAAATATTTATAAATTATTGAGCAACAACAACTTTTGCAAAACGAATAACTTTGTCTTTCATTTTATAACCTTTTTCGGTTACATCTATTACTTTTCCTTTGTCTTCTTCTTTGTCTGTAGGAAAATGTGTTACCGCTTCATGAAAATCGGTGTTGAAAGGTTCTCCTTGAGATGCAATTTCTTCAACATCATATTTTTTTAACAATTGAATTAATTTAGTGTAAATTAAGTTGAACCCTTCTTTTACAGATGTCAAATCTTCTGCTTTTTCGTTGGCATTTATTGCTCTTTCAAAATCATCGATAATAGGTAACAAACTAACGATTACTTTTTCGGAAGCCGTACTCAACAAATCCAATTTTTCTTTATTGACACGTTTGCGGTAGTTGTCAAATTCAGAGTATAAGCGGACAAATTTATCTTGGAATTCAGCCTTTTCTGCTTGAGTTTTTTCCAATTCTGCCTCTAATTCTTCAATTCTTTTTTGACTTTTGTCTTTTTTGCCAAAAAATGTTTTTTTTGTTGTTTTGGCATTGTCAGTTTCTGTTTCTGTTTTTTCAGCAGAAGCCTCTTTTGTAGAAATGTTGTTATTTGTTTCTTCCGATAGATTTTGTGGATTTTCTTCAGATTTTACAACATTTTCTTCGTTGTTTTCTATATTTTCTTTTTGTTCTTTCATATTTAAAATAACTTTGTTTTACACGATAGTCAAAATGCTTGCCATAATAGCAAAAACTGACAATTTGTCAGCAAACAAAAAGAAAAGTGTATCTGTAAGGGATACACTTTCTTTTATAAAAATCAACCTAAATTCAAATCGTTAATTTTATTTGAAGAAATTAGTTTATTTTACTAAATCTACAATTGTTTTGAATGCCTGCGGATTGTTTGCGGCAAGGTCGGCTAAAGCCTTACGGTTAAGGGCAATACCTTTCTTGTGCAATTCTCCCATAAAAACGGAATACGACATTCCATATTGACGCACGCCTGCATTGATACGTGCGATCCATAAACTACGGAAGTTACGTTTTTTCTGTCTTCTGTCTCTGTAGGCATATTGTTGACCTTTTTCCCAAGTATTTTTGGCAACGGTCCAGACATTTTTACGTTTTCCGAAGTATCCTCTGGTTAATTTAAGGATTTTTTTTCTACGAGCTCTTGAAGCTACATGATTAACTGATCTTGGCATAATTTGCTCCTTTCTTTTTTACGTCAGCGTCGAAAATCGAACTTTTTGGCTGATGGTAAATTAATAATTTATTTAACTACTTTAAACAAAATGTTTAACAATGAAGCATCATTTTTACTGCATTCACATTTGTTTTGTCTATTACGGCATCGTAACCTAAATTACGTTTGCGTTTGGTAGATTTTTTGGTCAAAATGTGACTTTTGTAAGCGTGATGTCTTTTAATTTTACCGGTTCCGGTAAATGCGAATCTTTTTTTCGCAGCGGCTTTTGTTTTTACTTTTGGCATTTCTTTTCTTTTTAATGTTAATATTTTGATTTGAAATAGGTTGGTTTTTTGTCTATTTTTTAGGAGAAAGAATAATTATCATTCTTTTGCCTTCCAATCTTGGTTCTTGGTCTAATTTGCCATAATCGGCACATGCCTCCGCAAAATTTTTCAACATTTCTTCTCCTTGGTCTTTATATACGATAGAACGTCCTCTGAAGAAAACATCTACTTTTACTTTGTTGCCGTCTTGCAAGAAATCGATGGCGTGTTTCACCTTAAATCTAAAATCATGCTCATCGGTATTGGGTCCTAAACGTATTTCTTTGACAACTATTTTCACCGATTTGGCTTTGATTTCTTTTTGTTTCTTTTTTTGTTCATAAAGAAACTTTTGATAGTTCATCAGTTTGCAAACCGGAGGATTGGCCATGGGGGATATTTCCACCAAATCCACTTCCATTTTTGTTGCCAACAGCATAGCCTCTTTGATTGGAACTATGCGTGTTTCTACATCTTCACCCACTATTCTTACAATTGGGGCGTCTATTTCTCTGTTTATTCTATAAGCAGAATCGTCTGCTCCGCTTTTTCGCCCGACATTGGGGCGAGGATTGTTTGTTGCTATAATGCTGTCTCCTATTCTTTAATTAATACTTAATTTTTTGCCGTGCAAAAGTATAAAAAAAAAACAATATATCAAGCATTTGACAACAAAAAAATTATCAAATGCTGAAAAAACAATAATTTAAGCCCGATTTTATAACCTAAAACCTTAATTTTTTCTCCGAATCGGGCTTAATTTTCAAGATTATACAAAGGCAATTTCTACCAAAAAACTATTTTTGATGTTCCTATGCCACATTCTTTTTTATAATTAAATGTACCTGTGGAGGTGAAACAATTAATATCGCCATTGCTTCTGAAATTTTGGGAATCAGATATATAAATATTGCCGTTAGACGGGTTGATGGCAATATGATAAGGACTAACTATAGAACCTCCGCCATTCAAGATAAGACTTTCTTTTTCCAAAGAATTTACATTTATCTTGAAAAAAACGGCTTGATACGTATTCCAATCAAAATCATAGCAATAAACATAATTGTTGAAAACCATAAAGTTGGAACAACTATATGTTAATCTTGTAATTGCTTCGGTATTGATGTCCACCACTGCTAAAAAAGCGGGTATTGTATCATAATCTCCATTGCATAAAACCAACAATTTTCCATTGCCCATATCTGCAATTTTAGTAGGATTGAGTCCAACAGTCAATTTCTTTTCTTCTTGAAAATTAGACATTCCTACTATAGAAATAGTGGAGTCGTAGTTCGGGTAATCCAAACCACCGGAGTTAGTAACGTATAATTTGTTGTTTGTTATTACAAATTCTTCGGGGTCTTTGCCTACATTGCAAGTTTTTGTTATTGTGTATGTTGTAGTGTCTATTTCTACAATTTCATCACTATAGCAACTAACATAGACAAAACCGTTGTAAGGAAAAATGTAGCGTGGTTGTTTGTTTGCCAACGATATTTGTTGGATAGATTGGGCGGTTTGAGGATTAATAATTTCTATTGTATTTGAATTGTTTACCACAATATACATTTTGCTGCCATATAGAATTATATCGTTGGCAACATCACCTAAATTACGCGAGTTTGTTTTGGCAAAAATGTCGTTTTCCACTTCTCCTGTTTGTAAAGCAATTCTATCCAAAGAAGCATTGTTTTCTCCCCAAGCTCCTTGGTTGAGGACATAAATGTAGGAGTACGGTGAATTTTCTTCGAGGGCATTGCTGCCTTCTGGATTTTCTTTGTTTTCTTTTTTGCACGCAACAAAAACCAATAACATACTTAATGAAATCAATAATTTTTTCATTTTTCGATAAATTTTAAAAGTTATACAATATTTTTAATTTATAATTTCTTCCCATCATAGGATAACTGTTCACTATTTCATATTGAACATTGAACAAATTTAAGATTTGTCCAAGCAGTTTCAAGTATCCTTTTTTCAAATCTAGCACTTTTGAAATTGTAAGGCCTTGATCAACATACCATTTTACTAAATTATTGGCTGTATTTTGAGCAAAACTGTAACGATTGCCCACAAAAATAATATTGTACCCGAAGTCCACAATTTTTGAAGACAAAAACAGTTCTGCCGTTGCTGAATGTCGGGGTGTATAAGGTATTTGTTGATTGTATGTTTTTGATTTTTTATCAGTTATATCTATTGCTTGTTGATAAGTATAATTCATGTTTATTTCCATTTGTACCGATTGGGCAAGGCCGAAACACATATTTGCTCTTGCCTCTATTCCCGCAATGGAAACCAAGCCGATATTTTGCATTGACCAAAGATAAAGACTTTGCCGTGGAATAGCAATAATTTTGTTGTTTACACGATTGTAATAAGCGTCTAATGAAAAAGATAGCTTATGGCTATGTTTGTTTTCAATTTTTGTGTCAAAAATAATGCCTACGTTGTTTTGCAATGCTTTTTCGGGTTTTAATTTTCTTGACAAGGCCGTATAATAACATTCATTAAAATTGGGTAGGCGATAATTTTGTTTTATAAAATATCGGAATCGTAAATCAATGTTTTTGAAAGGTTTGTAAGAAATGCCAAAATAGGGAGTAAAATGATAGTAGGCTTTGGAAAATTCGTTAAGAACATCTTCGCTATACAGGTTATATAATGCTGTTGCAGAAATGTTTACATGTTCAAAACAGAGATTGCCCGATAAGGCGTTGAGCCACGAATGTCGGGCAACTTCCGCACTTTGTTCTATATTGGATTTGAGTTTGTTATAAAAATAATCTGTAGCATAAGATATTTTCAGCCAATGGATAGGGCGAGCCAACAATGTTCCTGCCACATAGTATTCTGATTGTCTGAAATGGTGGTGCAAAAAACCCGCACTGTTTTGATAAGCCGTATCTTCATAAATATTAGATGTTGTATATAGTTTGCCGTTTATTTGAAAATGAAGTTTTTCCGTTATTTTGTTCAAATAGTGGATTTGTAACAATGCGGCTTGGTCCCAAGTGTTTTCCGAACCAAGGTTTTCTTTATAAAAAATAACAGGTCCCGGCAATTCCTGAATGGCATTGTAATAATGAATTTTTGTTGTAAAATATTGATTTTGTGTTATATTATAAAACAAATTAGCCTCGATATTAGTTCGTTTTACAGCAGAATGTTGGCGTTTGAAAGTTGCATTGCTGTCTTTTTTGTTGTTGGTATAATAAACGGTGTAAGGATAATCGCCATCTGATTGTATATAGTTGGCTTGTAAAGAAATATCTATTTTAGGGGAAATCTTTTGTTCAATAATCAGACTTGGATTAAAAAGGGCAAAAGAACCCACATCAAGAGCGATTTTCAGGTTTGTTTTTTTGTTGTTGAATTGAGGGCGTGCGGTTTGTATGTTTAACACATTGCCTGCTGCCAATAGGCGTGCCGGTTGAAAAATGTCGTCAATTTGCCCGTTGGCAAAACTTATTTGTTCTACATTTGCCACCACAAAACGCCCCACGTCAGGTTGTCCGTTTTGGCAATCGCCTACGGCAAAACCATCTATTGACAGGGTGGAAAATTGACTGCCCAAACCTCGTGCCGAAATGGTTTTTATGCCACCAATACCGCCATAGTCTTTTAAAACCACACCCAAAAGTTGTTTGGCAATATCTGACAGTTGCCATGCGTTGATTTGTTCTATTTTTTGTTTGTCAATAATTTGCAAGGGGGTTTGTGAAGATGTTGCCGAGTGTTGCGATTTCGCCTCAACACTTATTTCTTTCAGGGTTTGTTGTGTGAGTGTATCTTGGGCCATGCTGCTCCCAAAATGACACAACAAAAGCAAAACCATACAAATTTTTTTTTCTGACAATAACATATCACTATTTTGACATTTAGACAAAACAGCTTTCAAAAAATAGTGAAAAATTGCATAGAATGTTATTTTTCAAGCCTTTTCCTCGAAAGCATTGATTTATATAAATTTGGCAGGTCTTCTGACTCGCTCCATCAAATCCGCCTTCCCGTCAGTTGTGCAAACAGTGGCATTTGTTTGGATTTGACTTGCAAAGAGCTTACAGCAGCGGGACTGTTCAGGCTTTGCACCTGATTCCCTTTTAATCATCGTTAAGATGAACCAGATTCGCCTGCAAAGATAGCATATTTTTATGTATTGAGGTGGACGTGAGATTTTTTTCTGTTGAGTGCTGACAAAATGTCAGTTTTTTTGTTTCGGCACAACTTTTGTTTTTATTAGTACGGTATAATTTAAATGAAAGGGAAAATATATGAAAAGTGGTCATATAAGCATGCAGACGGAAAATATGTTTCCGATAATTAAAAAGTTTTTGTATTCTGACAATGAAATATTTTTGCGTGAATTGGTGTCAAATGCCGTTGATGCAACCAAAAAATTGCAGACATTGGTCAGCATAGGTAAGGCGGATTGTGAATTGGGTGATTTGACTATAGAAATAAAAATAGACAAAGAGGCTAAAACACTTACCATTTCAGACCATGGCATTGGCATGACTGCCGATGAGGTGGAAAAATATATCAACAATGTGGCGTTTTCGGGAGCAAGCGAGTTTTTGGAAAAATACAAAGGTGTTGATGCCGCCTCATTGATCGGACATTTCGGTTTGGGCTTCTATTCTTCATTTATGGTGGCCGACAAAGTGGAAATACTTACTTTGTCGTATCAAAAAGGAGTCAAAGCAGCAAAATGGACTTGCGACGGTTCTACGGAATTTACCATTGAAGAAACTGAAAAACCGGAACGCGGGACAGACATTATTCTTCATTTGGCAGACGATGCCGTTGAATTTTTGGAAGAACAGCGTATTTTGAACATGTTGAAAAAATACTGCAAATTTCTGCCTGTGCCTATCCGTTTCGGAAATGAAAAAAAATGGGAAAAACCGGAGGGTGCTGAAAAAGAAGTGGAGGTTGAACAACCGCGAATTATCAACAATGTTAATCCTTTGTGGAAAAGAAATCCTTCTGAACTCAAAGATGAAGACTACAATGAATTTTATCGCGAACTTTATCCCTATTCCTTTGAACAGCCTTTATTCTATATACATATTAATATAGACTACCCGTTCAATCTTACAGGGGTGTTGGCTTTCCCGAAAGTAAAACAACAGGTTGACATTCAGAAGAACAAAATACAATTGTATTGCAATCAAGTGTATATTACTGACCAATTGGAAGGTATTGTGCCGGAATTTCTGATGTTATTGCATGGGGTGATAGATTCTCCTGATATTCCTTTGAATGTAAGCAGAAGTTATCTGCAAAGCGATGCTAATGTGAAAAAAATTGCTTCGCATATCACCAAAAAAGTGGCGGACAAGTTGGAAGATATGTTCAAAAACGACCGTGAAGATTTTGAAAAGAAATGGGACGACATCAAAGTGTTTATGCAATATGGTGTTTTGACAGATGAAAAATTTTCCGAAAGAGCACAAAAATTCTTATTGCTCAAAAATATAGACGGAAAATATTTTACCATAGACGAATACCGCAAGCAGATAGAAACATTGCAAACCAACAAAGAAGGCAATGTGGTGGCTTTGTATGCAACCAATCCGGAAGAACAATATGCTCCGATACAAACTGCAAAATCAAGAGGTTACGATGTGCTTTGCATGGATAGTGTATTGGATATGCACTTTGTTAATTATTTGGAACAAAAATTGGAAAAATGTTCTTTTACGCGTGTTGATGCCGATGTAATGGACAAATTAATTGTAAAAGAAGAGGTTTTGCCTTCAAAACTATCCAAAAGCGAAGAAGAGACATTGAAAAACTTGTTTGAAGACATTGCCGACAAAACAAAATTTACCGTACAATTGGAAAACTTGTCCAACGATGAGACTCCTGTGCTTATTACACAGCCCGAGTTTATGAGACGTTGGGCGGATATGCAGAAAATGTCTGCCACCAATTCGTTTATGAACAACGATATGCAGCATTACAATTTGGTGATTAATACCAATCATGATTTGATTGCAAACCTTTTGGCGGAAACAAATGATGAAAATCGTAAAGAAAAAGCAGCACAATTGTTCGATTTGGCGAAACTTTCTCACCAAATGTTGGCAGGCGAAGCCTTGGATAAGTTTGTAAAACGCAGTTTTGATATACTAAAAGGTAGTTTATAATCAATTAGTTAGTGAAATTTGCAAAAAAAATAAAAAATTTTTCGAAAATAACATAAAGATATGTCTTTTTTTTCAGTATCTTTGCCAAATGAAATCTATAGCATATTTTGTGCAATAGAAAAAGAAATAATATTGTTAAATAATTTAAAATTATAAAATGAAAATGAAAAAGATATTATCGTTGATTACCGTGATTGCCGGTGTTGTGGTTTTGAATGCACAGCCGCAAAACGCATCACAATCTACAATTATGCCTTTGCCGGCTCCGTCTTATTCTGCTGCCGCTCAAGCAAAAGCAGTACTTGACGCTCCTACGGCTGTAGTGGCTAACCCTTATGCCAATTATTTGGACAAAAAATTTGTACACAAATCCACCTATACTCCATTTGGATGGATGGGTTCTTGGCAGTATGCTGTCAATTACGCAAGTGAAGACAGTTTGAAATGGGATGGCGGTAGCGTAGAAATTTTTCCGGATAGTATAGTTCTTGCTCAGAGAACATTTCCTGGTCTTCCCGCTTCAACAGGAGGAGATTCTTGTATTATAGAAAGACCTACTTTTTCAAAAATAGGTTATACTTTTGACCCCTATTCAAAAGCATTCAGTGCTATGTTTGACGAACAATTGTTTTATGAAGAAGCAGGTAACTCTAATGATAAGTTGTTAAATTACAGAATAGACTCTCTTACACTTTATATGCGTTATCGTGCTGGTATATATAATAATACCGTAAATGATAATCCTGATACTTTGAGAGTGTATATGATGCAATATAGTGCATACGATGTAGCGAATAAAAGACCTGGTATGCGTCCAGGAAGCGGAAGTGCAGATTGGGATTATGTAAGTGCTTATTATTCAAGCGGAGAATATGCCGGTGTAAAAATGGTAACTCCAGGTTGGCAGCGTATAGCCGACCCTGCTAATGCAAAAGGTGTTTCCACAAGACCCAAAGCAATAGTTAAACCGATGAAAGTGTATGACTATATTCTCAATACAAGAACAGACACCACTTATTCTGAGTTGGGATATACGGGATATAGAGGTCGTATATTAAATATGGCAGAACCTTTTGAAGTGGAAGCAGGCTATGTTGTTTCGTTTATGATGGAATTTTTGCCGGGTTATCAATATGATTTGAATGACACTATTGAAAAGAAAGCATGGAATATAGACCAAAAGAAATGGATATATGACACATGTTATTTCAATAATATGGAAATACCTTATTGTCATTTGACGGCAAATACACAAGGTTATATAAGAACTCTTGACAATGGTGAAGGTGTTAACTCCAAATGCGCAGAACATAGAGATATAAGATATAGTTATTCGAATTATGCTTCTAGTTTCTGGAGTGGTGCATACGTTCCATACCACTATATTATGCCGATGTTTGCTTTTAAGGTTTCTGTAGGTTCAGATGCTATTATAGAGATAAAAGCAGAAACAGCAGATACAAATATGGGAAAATGCGGAGTTGTAAAATATCCTACAACAGCAGATCCTATGGCAACTATCAAAGCTGTTCCAAATACAGGGTACAAATTTGACCATTGGAATGACATGGATACTACAAATCCAAGAACCGTAGAAGTACATGAACCTACAACATTTACCGGATATTTTATTTCAACAAGTCCATCAGGAATAAATGAAGCAAGCGTTTCTTCTATTGCCATCTATCCGAATCCTGCAAAAGATCAAATCAATGTTCGTTTAGGAGAAAACGGAGTTGCTGTTGCAACTTTGTACAACTTGATAGGTCAAGCAGTAAAGACAACCACCCTTACCGAACAAACTTCTACCATTGCAGTAGATGATTTGACAGCAGGTATCTATATGTTAAGAGTAAGTCAAAACGGAAAAGTTCAAACACAGAAAATTTCCATTGCAAGATAAGCGTAAAAAAAATCTATGATTTTTCAGCGAGAACTTCTTTTCAGGAGGTTCTCGCTTGTTTTTTGCAAGAGGACATGAGAGTTGAGAATTGAGGTTAAACTTGTTTAACCTATTCCGAGACACGCTGCAAATTTGGCAAAGCCAAATAATGCCCCGCGTGCGTCCGAAAGTCAAATCCCCCTCTTGAAAAGGTGCCATCACAGATGAGAGGAGAAATTTTGGTTGAGGATATTCTGTGAAGACGTTGTGTGCCGTGCTATGTCTCATTGTATTGAGCATTGACCTTCCCCACAGCCCTTCTATTCAATGGAGAATTTTTGAAATATATTTGTAGGGCTGTCTAAGGAGTCGTATTTGTATTTTGTAAGGACACTCATCAGTGTGTCCGAAAATATTTATTCTCTTCGTTGAAAAATCTCGGAAAATAAAAAACTGCCTTATATAAATAAGGCAGCAAAAATGAAGAAAAATCAAAAAGATTTATATTTTCAGTTATTTTGTTGCTTGAAATAAATCTTTTATACCGCCAAGTGAGCCCAAAACTCCTGTTGCTTCGTAAGGCATATAGATGGTTTTGTTTTCTTTTCCGTCCACCATAGTTTTGAGGGTGTCAATATATCTGATGGCAACCATATATTTTACGGGGTCGGATTCTGTATCTGCAATAGCAGCGGTGATATTGTGAATCGCTTGTGCTTCACCTTCAGCGGTGCGTATTCTTGCTTGTGCATCACCTTCTGCACGGAGTATTTGAGACTGTTTTTCCGCTTCTGCTTTGTTGATAAGAGCGGTTTTCCACCCTTCTGACTCCAATATCTGTGCTTGTTTTTCTGCTTCTGCTTCCAATATTTTGGCACGTTTGTCTCTTTCGGCACGCATTTGTTTTTCCATAGCGTCCCTAATGTCGTGAGGGGGATTGATATCCTGTAATTCAACACGATTGACTTTTACACCCCATTTGTGGGAAGCATCGTCAAGCACGGAACGCAATTTGCTGTTGATGGTATCACGGGAGGTGAGGGTTTCGTCCAAGTTCATATCCCCGATAACATTTCTCAATGTTGTTTGGGTCAATTTTTCGATAGCGTCAGGCAAATTGGAGATTTCGTAAACGGCTTTTACGGGATCCATTACCTGAAAATACAATATTGCATTGATTTCTGTAACAACATTATCTTTGGTGATAACGTTTTGTTTTGGGAAATCGTAAACGGTTTCTCTTAAATCTATTTTGCTCACTTCTTTTTTTAGCACGTATGACCTTCCGTTTACACCTTCGCGAGTATATCTCCAAATGATATTTCTCGGTTTGTCAATAATCGGGATAATGATATTAATCCCTGCTTGCAAAGTGCGATGATATTTTCCTAATCTTTCGATAATAACAGTTTCAGATTGTTGAACAATGCGTACACCGGCACTTACAAAAGCAATAGCCACAATGGCAATAAGAATACCTATAATTAAACTCATGATTATTTATTTTATTTGTTTGACAATTAGTATATTACAATCCACTTTTACAACTTCTATCTGACTGTCTACGGCAATAACGGATTGGTCTTCGCTCACTGCTTTCCAATCATCGCCATAAACCAAAACGCGTCCGCTGTTTTTTTGCGGATTAATTTCTTCCAATACTCTTCCTGTTTTTCCTTCCAAAGCCTCAATATTGAGTTTTTGATTATCACTATGTTTGAAAAACACTTTTTTCATCAAGGGACGAATAAAAAACAAACTGATGAGAGTAACAACAGCGAAAACGACAAGTTGAATAATCAGGTTGTCTGTAAAAGCCACTGATAATGCGGAACAAAGACTACCCAAACAAAAGCACAAGAAAACAAAGGTATTGGAAAAAATTTCAATAATAAAAGTTATTAAGGCTATGATAAGCCAAATTTGCCATATTGTTAATATTTCCATAGGTTTATTTTTGAAATAACTATATATAAATATAACGCAAAAATCCTTAATTTATTGTATTTTATCGTTCTTCTCCAATGGTATAAACAAATACTTTTTGTTCGTTGGCGAAGAATGTCATTGTTCCTAAAGCATATTCTGCCGAGGCATTAAGCAGAGAAATATTTTTTAGTTTTATGTTTCTTGCTTTTGTGTTTGCTTTTATCTTTTTTTCTAAAATTAGTTGTTTGTTTTCATTTTCAATGCGGATAGTTATATTTGATTTGCATTGGGACGAAATGCCGAGTGTCAATTTTCCGTTTTTGACGACAAAATCGGGCATATTTACGGCCAATAATATTTTTTTTTCATTATTCAGGACAATATCACCGCCGTTATTTTTAAGCAGATTGTAGGCTTTGAAAAAGTCGGTGATACCATATCCGAGAGCCTCGTCAGGTTTTGAGTATTGGCTTCCGCTTTTGTGTATGGCTTCGATAATTTCCAAAGGTGTTTTGTCGGGACAGGATTGCCACAAGCAGGCCACCATTCCTGCCAACAATGGGGAGGAAAAAGAAGTGCCGAAACTGAAAGCCGTTTTTCCGTTAGGCATTCCCACCCACGTGAAACTGCCTACGGCACATGCGTCAGGTTTGATGTTTCCGCTTGCGTGGTATCCAAAGGAGCTGAAAGCAGATTTTCTCTTGTCGGGTTGTACACTGCCAACGGTCAATATGTTTTTTGCATCGGCAGGAAAGCCTATATAGTGCCATGTACCCTGACCTTCGTTGCCAGCACTGTTGCAAACTACAATTCCTTTTTGGGCAGCCTTGTTTGCAGCCTTGGAAACACGAGTATATTCTCCTGTTAAATATTCGTGGCGATGGTTGAATGATGTATCTTCAAAATGAGTATATCCCAAAGAAGAATTGACAACATCACAGCCAAGACTATCAGCCCATTCCAATCCTGCTATCCAATTGTCTTCTTCGATAGGATATTCAGAACGCCCGTCTTCTGTTTGGGCAAGATAGACAGCAACCAAAGGAGCCGTCCCGACAAGTGTGTCGGGTAAATAAGAGGCGATGCAAGACAATACCATTGTGCCATGACTATGGGCACGCATAGGGTTGATGTCGGGTTGTACAAAATTACGTACTCCCAAAAGCCGATTTTCGGTAATGAGTTTTCTAAAATGCGGAATAGAATCCACATTGTGAAAACCACCGTCTTGTACAGACATAACAATACCTTGACCTAAAAATCCCATTCGATGTAGCCAATGTATATTGTTTGTCCGTATTTGAGGGTTTGCTTTGCCGTATTTTATATTTTTGTAATCAATAGGAGAAATGTTTTCATTGCCATTGGGTTGATAGGCATATATTTGAGAATATGGCTTTTCTTCTTGTTTTGTTTTGCTGTTGCATTCGCATTGTTTGACAAAAGGCAGGGCTTTTATTTTTTGTAAGGCAGCAGAGTCTTTACAATAAACAGTAATGCCATTCATCCATTTTGATTGTGTAAAGAGAATGATTGTTGTGTCAATATTTAAGATTTGGTCAATATAGTTTTTGTTAACGGGCAAATCTTCTTCGGTTATGGGAATGTTGAAGCGTTGTCTTTTTTCTATGGCCCGTTGGGATAAAAATTCATATGGGCGATTGATACTATAAGATGAATTTTTTTTGTCTTTGAAAGCTATCCAATATTTGGCAGGAGTTTGAGTCCATCCTGACTCAATAGACAAAACAATGATAAACAAATAGATAAAAAATTTTTTGTTCAAAAAGTAATACTTATTCATTGTGCTAAAGGTTCTTTAATTCAAGATTTGTTTGTTCAATAAAATTTAAAATTTCTTCTCTTCCCGCTTTGGTTACAGCAGAGGATACAAAATAAGGGGGTAAGGTTTCCCAGTATTCTTCAATGGTTTGTAAAAACAATTGAATGTTTTCATTTGTTTTTTTTGCACTGAGTTTATCGGATTTGGTAAAAATAAGGGCAAAAGGAATTTCGTTTTCCCCCAATTTAAACAGAAAGTCCAAATCTATTTTTTGTGGATTTAATCTACTGTCTATCAATACGAAAATGCATGCCAAATTAGGTCGGTGGAGAATATAGTCCGAAATCATCGGAGCAAAGCCTTCTCTAATGTTTTTTGCTGTTTTTGCATAGCCGTATCCGGGTAAATCGACCAAGTACCATTCATTGTTGATAATAAAATGATTGATAAGTTGGGTTTTGCCGGGTTTGGACGATATTTTTGCCAAATTGCCATGATTGGTCAGCATATTGATACAGGAAGATTTGCCGACATTAGACCTTCCAATAAAAGCATATTCCGGCATATTGGCTTGAGGACAAGCCGAATATGTTTGACTGCTTTTGACAAACTGAGTGCTCCGTATTTGCATATTTATTGTTCGTTTTGTTGTTTAAAACAATTGATATGTCGTTCTTTTTTTATGGGATAAATATCTTTAATACTGATAAGTATGGTAGATTCTTCTACATCTCCAAATTCTTCATTGTCAGAGGTCCCAAAAAATTGCATAGTTGGAGACAATCCCATATAAATATTTACCAAAGGCGGTATTTTACACTGCAAATTGTTGGTTTCTCTCACCAAAATCTTGTAGTCATCTTCAAATTTATCGGCAAGAAGTATAGAAGCCAAAAGATTTTTTTTGTGATACAAATTCAAAGGTTTTATGGGTTGAATAAGATTTTCTTTTGGAGAAAAATGTTTTTGCAAGAAAAAGAGAATCAAATCTCTTGCCAATTTGTTGTAGGATTTGTACATGGTCATTTTTCCATAGAAATATTCAATTTCGGGAGACATGCAAAGCAAGGCTCCCAGTCCGTCCCAAATGTTATCCAAAGCAAAAATTCCTTTGCGAGAGGCCTGGTATTTGGGTTGAACAAAACTTCTTCCCAATTCAATGGATTTGGGCAAATATTCTTGTATAAATTTTTCGGAAAAGTGAAACAATTCACCTACAGGCGATTGTACATTGTTATTGTTATCTACTCTAATGTTTTTGCCTAAAATATATCTGTAACTGCTGACAATTTCTCTTGCCAAAGGGTTCCATACCAACAATTGTTCAAAAGGAGGATTGCAAATATCGTATTCGTCAATATCGACGGCTTGTCCTGTACCTCCACCCGCGTTGCGGAAGGCAATTTCACGCAAGCGTCCGATTTCTTGCATCGTATTGGGAGCATCAAAATTGTTAATCCGATAGACAATATTACCACCATGATTGGTTTTACAAATCAAATGTTCGTTTGTCAATTCTTTGCGAATCAATCTACGGGGAATTCTTTTGATTATTTTTGTTTTTTCCATGGATATGAGTTATATTTCGCAAAGATAACATAAAATCTCCAATACTTTAAATTTTTTGTGCTATCTTTGCAATAAAAAAATAGATAAATATGAAAATAATGCTTTTAGGCTCAGGTGGTCGCGAACATGCTTTGGCATGGAAATTAACTCAAAGTCAGCAATGTGAAACTTTATATATAGCCCCCGGTAATGCGGGAACCGCTTTGTGTGGAACAAATGTGCCTATTGCAGACAATGATGTTGAGGCGATTAAGGATTTTCTCATCAATAATAAAATAGATATGCTTGTTGTTGGTCCGGAACAACCTTTGGTAGAAGGACTTGCAGATATAATACAGACTTGCGAGGCAACAAAACATGTTGTTGTGATTGGACCTAATGAAAAAGGGGCTCAATTGGAGGGCAGCAAAGATTTTGCCAAACAATTTATGCGAAAATACCAAATTCCAACCGCTCAATATGCAACTTTTACAAAGCAACAATATGATGATGCCGTAGCATTTATGCAGACATTACAGGCTCCATACGTATTAAAAGCAGATGGATTGGCTGCGGGCAAAGGTGTTATTATTTCCCCAAATTTGCAAAAGGCAAAAGAGGATTTGCATGCGATGTTTTTTGACAATAAATTTGGGAATGCTACCGATAAAGTATTGATAGAAGAATTTTTGGCAGGAATAGAAATGTCTGTTTTTGTGCTTACAGATGGCAGTTCGTATGTTGTGCTTCCTTCTGCTAAAGATTATAAGCGTATTGGCGAAGGCGATACCGGTCTTAATACGGGTGGCATGGGTTCTGTTTCTCCTGTGCCTTTTGCCGATGATTATTTCATGCAAAAAGTGGAACAGCGTATCATTCGACCAACAATTGCAGGATTGCAAAAAGAAAATATTGATTATTGTGGTTTTATATTTTTCGGGTTGATGAATGTGCAGGGCAATCCATACGTAATAGAATACAATGTTCGCATGGGAGACCCTGAAACAGAATCTGTTATGCCAAGATTGAAAAACGATTTGGTGGATTTGTTTGTTTTGTGCGGACAAAAAAGATTGCATGAAGCAAAGGTACAAATAGATGAACGTTTTGTCGCAACTATTATGTTGGTGTCGGGCGGGTATCCTGAAAAATATGAAAAAGGCAAAGAAATAACCGGTTTTGAGAATGTAAAAGACAGTATAATTTTTCATGCCGGAACAAAAAATGCCGACAATAATACAATTGTAACCAATGGCGGTCGGGTTTTGACAATTACTTCTTATGGGAAAAACATAGAAGAGGCTCTTGCCATATCCAATAGAAATGCCCAAAAGGTTGTTTTTGATAAAGTTTATTTCCGCCGTGATATTGGAAAAGATTTGATGAAATGAATATTGCCATCAACAAAGTATTAATTTTATTTTTGCTTGTCAATATTTCTTTGATTGGATTTTCTCAAAAATTCAAAGGGGGAGTACAAGTGGGTTTATTGGCCACACAAGTTGATGGAGATGAACATAGTGGTTACAAAAAAGCAGGTTTGTTTGTCGGTGGTTTTGTCAATTATCCTTTTGAAAAAGTGCCTCTTGTGTTGCAATTAGAACTCAATTATGCACAAAAAGGCAGCAGAAACAATGCTATTCAATACAAAATAAGTACGCATCAGATAGAAATGCCGTTACTTTTGATGTGGAATTGTTGGAAAGGCTTGCATATTGATTTGGGTTTGTCTTTTGATATGTTGGTGTCTGCGAATGAATATTTGCATAAAGACAAAATAGAAGACATGAATCGTTTTTATTTTTGTGATTTAGGGGGAATAGCAGGTTTGCATTATGCGATAAAAGAAAAATTTATTCTTGGAGGGCGATTCAATTATGCTTTGTCTCCAATAGGAGTGAACGCAATAGTAAGAAATGCTAAAAAAGTGCAAACTTATATGTGGAGCAACGCTCTATTGTTTTATGTTGCCTATCAATTTTAGTTGTTTATGAAAAAGCAATTCCTTGCTTTATATTTTCTGTTTGTTTTTTTATCGGCACAATCGCAAATGCCTATAAATGTAAGTTTTATAGATGGAGATGAAGTTGTACAGGTTTTGGGAGAAAAAAAACTGAAACAATCGTATAAAAAAATAAGTGTAGCGAAAAAAAAATGTTTGCAACTAATTGGGTTGTTGCAAAAAAAAGGCTATGAATCAGCCGTTTTAGATACTATTTTTATAGAGAATAATCAAATTTATGCGAATATTTTTGTTGGACCTCCTATAAAAATTGAAGAGGTACATCTGATTTATTCCGATTCGACAGAATTTGCCCCTAAAAAAATACAAAAATTGTCTAAAAATATTACAACTATAAACAAATTATTGTTGTATAATAATGAAATAGTGCGTTATTACGAAAATAATGGTTATCCATTTGCAAGTACACAAGTAATATCTTTAACAAAAAAGGAAGACAAATATGCTGCTACTATAGAAGTAGACAAAGGAGAATTGATTATACTTGATAGTATAATTACCAATGGAACAATGCGTTTGCGACAGAGTTTTTTGTATGGATATTTAGGATTAAAACGTAAATGTGCTTATAATGAATCTATTCTGCAAAATGTCAATCAAAGGTTGTCGGAGTTGGGGTATATAAAACAAACGCAAGAGGCGGCCTTGATGTTTGCACCGAAAAAGGCGGCATTGTATATTTTTGCCGACAAAGTAAAAGTGAATCAGTTTGATGGTTTTTTGGGGATAGTTCCCAACAATGAAACAACAGGCAAACTTCTGCTTACGGGTCAATTGAATTTGAATCTTACCAATATTTTTGCCGTTGGAGAAAATATTAAACTATCATGGAACCGCCCGCAGACACAATCACAAACGTTGGATATTGCTATAGATTTTCCTTTTTTGTTTTTTTCTCCTTTTGGCATAGATGCTAATTTCGGATTGGAAAAAAAGGACACTTCTTACCTCAATTTATCTATAACAGCAGGTGTGCATTATTATATTCAGCAAAGCAATTATTTGAGATTGTATTATACGTACAAAAATTCAAGGTTGGTAGCCAATGAATCTCTTACATATTTAACACAATTGCCTGAAAATGTTGATTATAATATGAACTTGTATGGTTTTTCTTTTGTTTGGCAAAAGTTGGATTATATTTTTAATCCCCACAAGGGCTTTTATTTGATGGCAGATGTGTCTGTCGGGAAGAAAAAAATAGTGAAAAACATTAAAATAAAATCAGAACTATATGATGCTATTTCCAAAAATAGCAATAGTTTGCATATACAAATGACGGCAGACTTTTATTTTCCTTTGCATAAGCGTTTTACGTGGGTTTTGTCTGTGCAAGGGGGACACATGCAAGCCAATAATTTGTATAAAAACGAATTGTATCGCATTGGTGGTCTAAAAACATTACGGGGTTTTGACCAACTGTCAATATATGCTTCAACTTATATTATTGTAAGAGATGAATTGCGTTTTAGTTTTGCTCAAAAATCTTATTTGCAATTGTTTTTTGATATAGCCGGTTATCAACAGCAATTGGAGAAATATGTAAGTGATTTTCCTTTTGGATTTGGGGCTGGTCTTTCGTTTGATACCAAAGCGGGTATTTTTGCTTTCAATTATGCTTTGGGCAGACAACATGGCAATCCGATTAAATTTTCTACGGGCAAAATAACTTTTGGTTATACAGCTTTGTTTTGATGTTTGTATAATTTTTGAGGCAGATTTTGTTTGACCTTAGATTTTGTAAGGGAAAAAATATTATCTTTGCAATGAATCAAAAAAAGATATAAACAATGCTTGTACGTGTAACAAAGATATTTACTTTTGAGATGGCTCATGCCCTTGAAAAATATAATGGTCCTTGCAAAAACATACATGGACATTCCTATCGTTTGGAAGTAACGGTTTCAGGTTATCCTGAAAAAAGATCAAACAGTCCTAAAAAAGGAATGGTTATAGATTTTGGTGACTTAAAAAAAATAGTTGAAAAAACGATTATCAATGATTTTGACCATGCTATTGTTTTGAGTAAAAATGCCGACAAAAAACTTATTAATGCTATAAAAGCCAATCAGCAAAAACTGATATTAACAAATTATACGCCTACTTCTGAAAATTTGTTGATTGATTTTGTTGAAAGATTGGCACCGCATTTAGATATAGGATACAATCGATTGATTAGTGTAACTTTGTCTGAAACAGCAAGTTCTTATGTTCAATGGCGACAAGAAGACGACTATGACGACTAAAAGAGACAAATCAAATATTTATTATATTTAAAAAGAAGAGTTTTATACATAAAACAAAGCAAAAATGTCAGAGGAATTACATCTTGTAACGGATTTAGCGTTAATATTAATTTCGGCAGGCGTTATTACGTTGATTTTCAAGGTATTAAAACAGCCTGTCGTATTGGGTTATATTGTAGCAGGTTTTTTTGTCGGCCCTCATTTTGGTATTTTCCCGACAGTAGTGGAGGTACAAAGTGTTCAGGAATGGTCGGAAATAGGTATTATATTCCTATTGTTTGCATTGGGATTGGAGTTTAGTTTCAAAAAATTGTTCACCTTGGGCAGTACGGCCTTTATAACGGCAGGTACCGAAGTGATAACAGTTGCTTTGTTGGGTGTGTTTATCGGAAAATTGATGGGCTGGACTTTGATGGAGAGTTTGTTTTTGGGCGGTATGTTGTGCATGTCTTCAACGGTGATTGTTATCAAAGCCTTTGAAGATTTAGGTGTTATGCAACAGAAGTTTGCCAACATCACACTTGTTGTACTTATCATTCAAGATTTGGTGGCTATTTTGTTGATGGTGTTGCTCTCTACAGCGGCTGTAGGTCAGCAGTTTGCAGGGAAAGACGTTTTATTCAATATTTTGAAATTAGTATTTTTCCTTATTTTGTGGTTTTTGATAGGCATTTATGTTTTGCCTACGTTTTTCCACAGATTCCGTAAGTTGATGAACGATGAAACCTTGTTGATTTTTTCCATTGGTTTGTGTTTCGGTATGGTTGTATTGGCAACATACGCAGGTTTTTCTTCAGCATTAGGGGCATTTGTAATGGGTTCTATTTTGGCGGAAACAATAGAAGCGGAACGTATTGACCGATTGACCAAACAGATAAAAGATTTATTTGGGGCTATATTCTTTGTTTCTGTGGGTATGATGGTTGACCCGCAGATTTTGGCAGCTTATTGGTTGCCGATATTAATATTGACATTTGTTACTATTTTTGGGAAAACCTTTTTTTCTGCTTTGGGTGTGTTGATTTCTGGGCAAAATATCAAAACTGCAGTACAAGTGGGAGCAAGTTTGTCTCAGATAGGTGAATTTGCCTTTATTATAGCAACATTGGGTTTGTCGTTGAATGTATTGAGTGCTTATATTTATCCGGTTATTGTTGCGGTTTCTGTTATCACAACATTTACAACACCTTATTGCATCAGAGCCTCCGAACCGGTGGCAATATGGGTGGAAAAACATTTACCACAAAGGTTTCTTGATTTGCTCAATCGTTATGGTTCGGGATCCAATGTGGTGACCAAAGATAGTGCTTGGAAAAAGTTGATAAAAACCTATATACTCAGAATATTGATTCTTTCTGTGTTGATAGTGGCAATTATTATTTTTTCTTTTGTTTGGTTTTTCCCGTTTGTGCAAACATATATTGCCGGTACATGGGGAGATGTTTTGTGTGCCGGTGCTACCATTTTAGCTATCGCTCCATTTTTGCGAGGTATGATGATTAACAAAAAGGAGGACCATGAAATTATTACTCATTTGTGGGGCAATAGCAGATATAACAGAGGGGCTATTGTTGCCTTGTTGTTGTTGAGAATATTTTTGGTGGTGTTGTATTTGGTTGTTGTCCTTTCCCGTGCATTTTCGTCCACATCCTGGATTATTATTGTTGTCGCTTTGGGCTTGGGATTGTTTTTGTTGGTATCCAAAATGTCATTTTCGAGATTCTCAAGCATAGAACATCGTTTTATCGCCAATTTGAAACAACGGGAAGAGGAAGAAAGAAAAAAACACCCTATTCAGGTGAGCATACAGTCGCAATTTGCAGGCAAAGATATTCACTTGGCTCAAATTCTTGTTTCTCCTGATTCTGAAATGGTGGGACAGACGATAGCACAAACGGCTTGTTATGATAAATATGGCGTGAGTATTGTAAAAATAGAACGGGGGAGCAAGGATATTTATCTGCCTTCAGGTGCGGAATGTATTTATCCGAGCGACAGGTTGGTTATTTTAGGAACAGACAAACAGATTTCTTCGTTCAAAAAAATGGTTGAAGATACGGAAGTACAGCCTGTTAAACATAGAAAAAACATGCAACTTTCCTCTTTTGTTATCAATGAAAAATCAAAATACATTAATCAAACTATTGCAGAATCGGGCATTCGTGAGCAAGGTGGATGTATGATAGTTTGTTTAGAAAGGAACGGAAAAGAAATTTTTAATCCGCCAATGTCAATGGTTTTCCAACAGAATGATTTAATTTGGGTGGTAGGAGAGAAAAATAATGTTAAAAACGTAGGGAATAATTAAAATATGGCACAGATAAACATCAACGGAATGAAATTTTATGCCTATCATGGTTGTTTTGATGAAGAAAAAATTGTCGGAACTCATTTTGTTGTCAATTGCAGTCTTGATGTGGATTGCAAACAAGCAGCCTTTACTGATGATTTGTCGCAAACCGTTAATTATCAGGAAGTATATAAGGTTATTGCCGACCAAATGAAACAATCGTCCGATTTGTTGGAACACATTGCATATAGAATTATCAAAGCGATTATGGATACCTTTGCGGAGGTGGAGAATGTTGCGGTGGAAATATGCAAACTCAATCCACCTTTGGGCGGACAAATGGATAGTGTATCTGTGAAAATGACCAATGCCGACGTGGAAATAGGCAGATAGAAAATGTTTGTTGTATAAGAGAAAATGTTGCAAAAGCAAAAGAAACGAAACTTTATTATAGTGGCAATAATAGTTTTGTTTGTTGTTATTTTACTTAATGTTTTTGTTAATATTTTAATACATTTTAACAAAGTAAAAATTTCTTATACAAAAATTCCGTTTATTTATACTAAAGGGGTGATGGCAATAGGCAATCCAAAGGAATATTTTATAATGGATTCCGGAGCACCTTATAGTTATTTTTACAAAAACGGTTATAAGAAAAGTTTTGTTGCTGTTTCATGGGTATATGATGTGCATGGAAAGAGGAAGATAGCACCATTCTTTTTTTTTCCACAAATTGAATGTTATAAATCACAGTTCTTTCTATCAAATCTTATTGGGGAATATGATGTTCATGAAGCCTCTCCAAAAAATAATAGTTTTGTAGCAGGTATTTTAGGAATGGATGTTATTGGCAGAGCCAATTGGCATTTTGATTTATCCAATTGTACAATGGAAAGTTTACCATTGGACAGTGTGATAAAAATACCATCCGATGCACTTGTGTGGATATATAGTGACAATAGAACTCCGGAAGTCAAATTAAATGTCTGTGATTTAAAATGTAAGGCTTTGATAGATTTTGGTTGCAATGTAGATTTGTGTTTGGATTCGTTGCAGATAGCGAAAATTTGTAAACAGAACAAAACTTATTCTACACTAATAGATACAACCTTTGGTTTGTTTAGTTGGGATTTAACCGAAAACTATTACTTTGACAGCTTAAAGGTTGGCAATAGATATTATAATGATGTACATATATCAAATCACAAATTTCGCAATCTTATTGGATTGAGATTTTTTCGGCGTTTTGATTACTTGTTTTGGGACAGCAAACACAAAAAGGTTTATGTGTGGAATAAGGAGAAATAAATGATTTTTAACAACGAAAAGTTTTCTCCAAAATTATATTGTTTTCCCCTGAAATCATTTTTATTATTATTTTGCCTTTTCTCGAAAAATTTGTGTATCTTTGCCACAAGTTTGTTAAACACAGTAAATAAAAAATAATGGCAAAAGAAGTAAAGAACGATAATTCAGAAAAATTAAAGGTATTAAATTCAACCTTAGAACGTTTGGAAAAATTGTACGGCAAAGGTTCCGTAATGAAAATGGGGGATACCGAAATAGAAAAAATGGATGTTATATCTACAGGTTCACTTGGTTTAGATATAGCATTGGGTGTCAATGGTTTTCCAAAAGGCCGTATTATAGAAATTTTTGGTCCGGAATCATCAGGTAAAACCACGTTGGCTATTCATGCCATAGCGGAAGCACAAAAAAATGGCGGTATTGCGGCTTTTATAGATGCAGAACATGCCTTTGACCGTTTTTATGCGGAAAAATTGGGCGTAGATGTACAAAATTTATTGATTTCTCAACCGGACAATGGTGAACAAGCCTTGGAAATAGCCGATAATCTTATCCGTTCGGGTGCGATAGATATTATTGTCATAGATTCAGTAGCGGCATTGACTCCCAAAAGCGAAATAGACGGAGAAATGGGTGATTCAAAAATGGGTTTGCAAGCCCGATTGATGTCGCAGGCTCTTCGTAAATTAACCGCAACAATCAGCAAAACAAACTGTTGCTGTATCTTTATCAACCAGTTGAGAGAGAAAATAGGTGTAATGTTTGGTAATCCGGAAACAACAACAGGAGGTAATGCCCTTAAATTTTATTCTTCCGTGCGTATCGATATTCGTAGGCAAACGCAGATAAAAGAAGGCGATGAAGTTATTGGTAATCACGTGAAAGTAAAAGTGGTAAAAAACAAAGTTGCCCCACCTTTCCGCACAGCAGAATTTGATATAATGTATGGCAAGGGAATTTCCAAAAGCGGAGAAATAGTTGATTTAGGTGTTGAATATGATATTGTTAAGAAAAGTGGCTCTTGGTTTTCGTATAATGATACCAAACTTGGACAAGGAAGAGAAGCCGTTAAACAAATTGTAGAAGACAATCCGGAATTGGCAGAAGAATTAGAAAACAGAATAAAAGAGGCAATTGCTAACAAAAATATTTCCAAAACGGAATAAAAATGCACAAAATTGTTTGTTTTTTACTGATAGTTAGCCTTTGTTGTACTTGTTGTCATCGTCCAGACAAGCAAGGTAATGATTCTGAATTGCCACAAGAATTGCAGGATTTGTATGCACAAATAGACAAAGATGCAAAAAATCCGGAACTTTTCAACAAATTAGCAGTATATTTTATTCAAAATCAACAATTTGATAGTGCATTAAGTGCGATATCCAAAGCGATTTCGTTGGATTCCGCCAACGAAACGTATTATTTGACATTATCAGATGTTTATTTTGCTCAAACCAATGTTGATTTGTCTGAAGAAACATTGGAAAAAGTTTTGGCAATCAATCCGAAAAATGAAGAGGCTATGTTAAAATTGGCAGAACTGCATTTTTTGCTTAAACGATATGATTTGTCCCAAAAATTTGCAGAACAAAGTCTAAAAACAAATAGTTATAACCCCAAAGCCTATTTTCTTTTGGGTTGGATTTTCCGAGAAAAAGGAGATACGTCCATGGCAATTAATAATTATTTGAAGGCAACAGAGCAAAATTCTGATTATTATGATGCTTATATGGAATTGGGCATATTGTATCATTGTCGTCAAAATGCTTTGGCAATAGATTATTATAACAATGCTTTGAATTGTAAAGTTAATGATTTTCAGGCTTTATACAACAAAGCCATGTTTTATCAGGAAGCAAAAGATTATGACAAAGCATTGGAAATTTACAAGATGATACTGCAAAACGATGTTCATAACAAAGTGGCATTGCACAATATGGGTTGGGTTTATATGGCTCAAGGAAAATATGAAGAAGGTTTTGTCTTTTTTTCCAAAGCCATAGAAGAAGATGGAACATACATTGAGGCAATTTACAATCGAGGTCTTTGCTCCGAAATGTTAAATGAAAAAGACAAAGCCCGTCAAGATTTTATGTATTGCTTGAAATTGGATGATCACTACCAGTTGGCTATAGATGGCTTGAACCGCTTGGATTAAACATATGAAGAAACAATCGCAAACCAAGTTTATTGGAACAATTTCCGCAATAGTTGTTATTGCCCTGCTAATTTGGTTGGCGTGGTATTTTTCCACAATAACCCTTTTTATTATTATTTCTGTTATTATTACTTTGTTGGCAGCCCCGATAAAACAACTGCTGCAAAAAATAAAAATAGGGAAAAAACAAATAGGCAATAACTTGTCAAGTGTCTTATCGTTGTTAATTATTATTGGTTTTATTACTTTATTGTTTTGTGTAATAATTCCTCCTATTCATCGGCAGATAAGCAGCATTGCAAATTTGAATCCGTATAGTTTTCAAAATTCATATAATGAACAATTGCAAGTTGTAGATGAGGGATTGCAGAATATTGGTTTTTTGACGGAAGATGAAAGTTTGGAAGAGGTTGTTTTTGAGGCTGTTGTAGGCAAGATAAAAACATTGAATGTTTCTACATTTTTTAGTAATGTCATTCAAATGATTGGCGATTTGTTTTTAGGTATTTTTTCCATTTTGTTCATTTCGTTTTTCTTTTTGAAAGATGTGCCTAAATTACACCGCTATATTATAAATATGATGCCCAATCGTTATCAAAAGGAAACATCTCATATTTTAACTCGCTCGCAAAGGTTGTTGTCCAATTATTTTACCGGTCTTGCTGTTGAGGTGGTAATAATGGGTGTGTTGGAGTTTGTTTTGTTGTCTGTCTTGCATATAGAAAATGCATTGTTAATAGCAGTTTTGGGTGGAATCTTGGTTATCATTCCTTTTTTAGGTTCGATAATTGCTTGTGTTTTGGGTTGTGTACTTGCTGTGATGGGGGGCTATATGCTCAATCCTGAAGTTGTTTTGCTTCCTATTGTATTAAAAGTTGTCGGCACTTTTGTTTTTTGCCGTTTGTTGGACAATTTTTTCTTGCAACCTTATATTGCATCTCGTTCTGTCAAGGCACATCCCTTGGAAATATTTTTAATTGTTTTGATTTCGGGTACCATTGCCGGAGTGCCGGGTATGATGTTAGGCATACCTGCTTATACAATTATTAGAATTGTTGCCAGTGAGTTTTTTGGGAACAACAACTTTGTGAAAACATTGACGAGAAATTTGGAAGGCAATCCAAATCTTTCGCAAGAAAACCAAGTACAAAAGGAGGGAGAGATATGAAAAAATTATCCATGGAAGACTTAGGACGAATGTCTGTAGATGAATTTAAACAGAGTGATAAACTCCCTATTGTTGTAGTTTTGGACAATGTTCGTAGTATGAACAACATCGGTTCAGTTTTTAGAACTTCAGACGCTTTTAAAATAGAGAAAATTTATCTTTGTGGCATAACAGCCCGACCCCCTCATAAAGATATTGAAAAAACAGCATTGGGAGCAACACAATCGGTTGATTGGCAGTATTTTGAAAATACTTTAGATGCCCTTGTTCAACTTCAAAAAGAAGATTATAAACTATTTGCCGTAGAACAAACGACAGATAGTCTTTTTTTGCACCAAGTGCAATGGGATGGAAAAACCAAAGTGGCTCTTGTTTTTGGCAATGAAGTGCATGGTGTAGAGCAAGAGGTAATAGATAAATGCGAAAAAAGTATTGAAATACCACAATTTGGAACCAAACATTCTTTGAACATTTCTGTAAGTACAGGTGTGGTTTTATGGCATTTTTGTCAATTGTATCTTCAAAACAATCAATAAATGTTGCTTATTTTTGTTCCACAACAGACAAAACGATTAGAGTATGTGTTCAGACATATTTTTGGGGAAAGATTGGGCATAGCGTTTCAGTTATGTACAAATAAGTCTGATTTCCAAGAATATAAAGGAATGAAAATTGCTTATGGAATGGATTTTGCAGATGTTCCTTTTATTGAAGCAAAAACACTGTTGTTTGAAAAAGATATTCACAATCAAGAGTTGCAAATAGATGAAATACAATCAAATAAAATTTTATTTAAAAGCACAAAAGAGGATTTTTTAGGTTTTGATATTTTTGCGGCTTGCTTTTATTGTCTAAGTCGTTATGAAGAATATTTGTGTGCCCAAACGGATTATCTTGGTCGATTTAAGCCCGAAAATAGTTGGGCTTTTGTTCACAATTGTTTGGATAAAGCTATGGTGGACAGGTGGATATTATTTTTGAAAGAAAAATTGTTGTCTGTTTTTCCTTCTTTGGAATTTAAAGAGCCGAATTTTGAATATTTGCCGACTTATGATATTGATATTGCATATTGTTACAAAAACAAAGGTTTTTGGTTATCTGTTGCAGGATTTGTAAAACAAGTTTTTCGGTTTGATTTACGTGGAGTAAAACAACGTAGAGAGGTGTTGTTTAACAAAAAACAAGACCCATACGATAATTTTGATTATTTGGAAAATATTCATAGAAAATATAATCTGCAAGCCATTTATTTCTTTTTAGTTGCTCAACAACGAAGTAAATATGACAAAAATATATCTATAAAAAATAAAGATTTTCAGCAAGTTATTGTAAAAGTTGCACAACAAAACCAAATAGGTTGGCATGCTTCTTTTCAAAGTTTTGGAAATTTGGATTTACAACAACAAGAAATTGATTTTTTGCAAAAATGCACTCAAAAATCCATTCGTAAAAATAGATTTCATTATTTGCATTTTTGTTTGCCAAATAGTTATAATAGTTTGATTTCGAATAACATACAAGAAGATTATTCTATGGGCTATGCTTCTGTTTTAGGTTGGCGTGCCTCTACATGTTCATCTTTTTTGTTTTTTGATTTGAAGAAGAATGTTCAAACAACTTTGCGTGTTTATCCGTTGTTTTGTATGGAAAATCAGTTAGGAAAAATCAAAAAAGAAGAACTTATTCTAAAACAGCTTTATATGGCTATACAAGAAGTTAAAAAACACAATGGTGTTTTTGTATCTTTGTTTCACCAACAAAATTTTTCACAAAATGAACTCCATGACTGGCAAACAATTTACGAATCAATGTTGAAGTTCGTTTGTGAAGATAATTAGAGCAATGTTTGCAATAAAGAAATGCTTGTTGAATCTGTAAATTTCTGTCTGTGTTTTTCTTTCTCTTTGCATTCTAACAATTGTGTCCCTTTTAAATGTGCCATATTCATTTTTTAGAGACCGCAAATGTGGCATTTTTTCTCCTAAATTTTATAACTTTCCAAATTGAATATTATACCGAACATGCTCCTTATTATGTCGTATTACATTTCAATAACTCAAAAGAAATTGACTTCAATAAACACTGCAATATAAAACAACATATCAATACATATCGGGCAAAAATTCGCCCCTTAAGTGATTTTATTGGTTTAAAATAAAAAAAATAAGTTTGTCTGTAATCGCTACAACTCAAATTATTTATTTCCCAATAGTTGTATCATTTTTTCTGCAATATATTTTGATGCAGAGCCATCGCCCAAACGATGGTGGAGGGTTTTGTAGGATTCTAACATTTTTGTTCGGGCTTCGTTGTTGGAAAGAATTTTTTCAAGTTCTCTTTTCAATAAATTCGCATTCATTTCATTTTGTATCAGTTCTGTAACAACTTTTTCATCAGCAATCAGATTGACCAAAGAAATATATTTTATTCCAGAAATAAGGTGTTTGGCAATTAAATAAGAAAAGAAGTTACCTTTGTAGCAAACTACTTGCGGAACATTAAACAAGGCTGTTTCTAAAGTGGCTGTTCCAGAGGTAACAAGGGCTGCATAAGAATGGGACAATAGATTATATGTTTGATTATAAATAACATTTATGTTTGATTGAGTATATAAACCTTGGTGATTTTTTACTCCTGCTATAACGAACTGATAATCTGGAAATTTTTGAGCGACATTCAACATTGTTGGCAACATTCGCAAAATTTCTTGTTTTCTGCTTCCCGGCAAAATGGCGATTATGGGTCGGTTGTCCAAATTGTTTTTATGTTTAAAATCTTCACTGATATGATATTGTTTGACAACATCTAATAAGGGATGTCCAAAATAATGGGCATTTATATCATATTTTTTATAAAAATCTTGTTCAAAAGGAAGAATTACAAACATTTCATCAACATATTGTTTGATGGTTTTCACTCTTGATTTTTTCCAAGCCCAAACCTGAGGAGAAATATAATAGAATACTTTTATTTGTTTTTTATGTAAGAATTTGGCAAGTCTGAGATTAAAGCCGGGATAATCCACCAAAATAACTGCATCGGGTTGATATTCCAGGATGTTTTTTTTGCAAAAAGCCATATTTTTGAGTATTTTACCTAAATGCAGTACGACTTCCACAAAACCCATATAAGCCAAGTCTTTATAGTCTTTTACAACTTCAACACCGGCTTTACGTAGCAAATCTCCACCCCATGCCCTAATTTGTGCTTGATTATCAATTAAGAACAATTGTCTTGCTAAGTTTGAAGCGTGCAAGTCTCCTGATGCTTCCCCTGATATGATGTAATATTTCATTTCTTTTTTGTTTTAAAAAAAGTTTGTATTTTGTGGTATCGATGTTTCATCGTATTGGTATCGCAGAGAAGCCAAAGAGAAAGAAAAACAAATGGTAATCCAATACTTCTATAGCGAATAATTGCTCCTAAAATAGGCGTTGCAAGTCCAACGATAATGGCATTGCCAAAAGTGAAAATAAAGCAGAACCAGAATAGATTTTTTTGTACAATCTGTTTGTTGAATCCTAAAATTAAAATACTTGCCGCACAAATAAGCAAGAATATTTGTTCTGTCTCAGCCAAACGTATCATAAGAGAAGAGCCTTCAAATGGCAAGGGGCGAAACAAAACATTGAGCAAGGCGATAGGCAAATAAGTAAAAATATCAATAAAATCAGCTTGAAGATACCGAATTTCTGTAATTTGAGCATGTTCTGCTATTGCCAAATTGAGCATATCATTATGTTTGTAAACTAATGTGTTGATGATATTTCTATCGGTTGTTTCTACAAAAATCCACCCGCAAAACAAAAAGAACAAAATAGTGATTAAATAACAAATAAATATGTTTTTTAGGTGGTATTTTTTTATGAAAAAGAAAGGTATCAATAAAATAAAAAGAAGACAAAAAATATAGTATTTTGTAAAAATTAATGCTTTGCAAGCAATGATTATCAATAACAACATCCATAGTTTTTGTTTTATTGTTTTTGTGTAAAAAAACAGTTTGTCAGCAGCATAAATAAATATTCCTATTCCGAATACAAGCAAAAACTCTTTCAAGACATTTGATGACCAAAAAATAACAGAAGGTATGATAAATATAGGCAAAATATGTCCGATATGAACTGATTTGAAGTTGTTTTCCACAAAATGACAAAGTCCCATTTGTCCTATAAAAGAAACAAATGCGGCAAAAATTGTATGAACATTGAAATAGCCAAACGAAAACAATAAAATTATTGCATTAAAGCGAATCAGAAAATGTGAGTCTGAAACAATATTTTCTTGTAAAATTCTATCCCAATGATTGGTGTAGATAAAATAATTATCATAAAAATATTGATTGTCAATGTTTATGCCGAAAATCATTTGGATATAGTCCAAAGGATGTTGCGGTAATGCCTTATAGATTTGTTGAGCATCGTTGAAATAACGAAAAATATCGGCTTTTTGCCTGTCGGGATAATAATAAGTATAAATAAAATATAAGCAAAGTCCTGCTATTATTTTTAACCAAAAAAAAGAAAGTAAATATTTTTTGCTCACGATTGTTGATTTAAAAAAATTGGATTTAAAAACCACAAAACTCAACAAAAGCGTATAAAAACAAGTGAGCAATATTTCCATTTCCTTTTAAAAATTCAAGGTGAGAATTTTGTTTATTAATACATTTACGTGTTTTTCCAAAGATTCGGTGGTTTGTCCTGCGATATGAGGGGAGAGAATAACGTTTTTGTTTTTTGCCAAAGTTATCATATCTTCATTCCATTCTTCTTTTGG
The DNA here is from genome assembly GCA_905233585.1 of uncultured Bacteroidales bacterium. Lineage (GTDB taxonomy): Bacteria > Bacteroidota > Bacteroidia > Bacteroidales > WCHB1-69 > UBA1205. The sequence continues at coordinate 40,508 of CAJOFD010000007.1, read as the reverse complement.
TTTGTTTTGCAAACGAATGTTTTCATATTCCAAAACATCTAAAACGGCTCCTCTGATTTTTCCGGACAATAGGGCAGAGTTTAAATCTTTTATGTTTAGGACCTTGCCACGAGATGTATTTGCCAAGAAAATATTGTGTTCAAAATTGTTAATCCATTTTTCATTAATATAGTAATGATTCTCAGGCAAATAATTTATATGAATGCTAACAATTTCTGCTTCTTGTTGTAAGGTTCTTAAATTAACTTCTTGGACAAAATTGTCGGAAAACTTGGTTTTGTATTTATCGTATGCTAAAACTCTGCATCCGAAACCGCTTAGTTTTTTTGCTAAACTTTTGCCCATGTTTCCATAGCCAACAATTCCAATTGTTTTTTTGTTAAGTTCCATGCCTCTGTTTTCCTCGCGTAACCATTGGCCATTTCTCACTTGGATATCTGCCTGTAAAATATGCCTGAATAAGGCAAGTATTCCTCCGATAACAAATTCTCCTACAGCATCGGCATTGCCTTCAGGAGAATTGATGCAGTGTACACCTTTAGTTTCAGCATATTGTATGTCAATGTTTTCCATTCCTGCTCCAATCCGTGCAATAAATTTTAGGTTTGTAGAAGCGTCTAACAATAGTTTGTCTATGGCAAATTTACTTCTAATGATATAACCCACATATTGGGAAGCGGTTTCCAACAATTGTTGGTAGTTTATATTTTGCTCATCGCATTCAAACCCCATATTTTGAAGTTTCTCTTTAAAACTCGGATGGGCTTTGTCGATAAAAAGAATCTTTCCGTGTGGCATTACAAAATCGCTTTTATATTTTTTCGTTCTTTGGCAACAATAATTACGAGATAAATTAATAGAATCATAGTATTAATTATTGTTTTCGCGAATAGTTGATATTGGCCAAAAACATCAAAAGGAATTAAGAAATAACTGATACAGAATAATATGAGACTTAAAGAAATATAAAATCCCATTTTTTTCAAATTATAATTGATAGGAAAATATTTTTGTCCCATCAGATAAGAAGCAATTGTCATTGCAATATAGGTGATTAAATGTCCCCATGCTGCCCCCATATATCCGGTTTTGGGAACAAGAATAAGATTGGAAATTATTGTTATAACTGCACCACCAATGGTAATATATGCTCCGTATGAGGTTTGACCAGTAAGTTTATACCAAATAGACAAATTAAAACAAACTCCTAAAAGCATATATGCTAACAATAATATGGGAACAACCGATAGCCCTTCATGATAATTGGCGCTGACAAAGTATTTAATGAAATCAATGTACATCATTGTTCCAAGAAAAATGACAGTACATGCTATTACAAAATAAGTCATTACAACAGAATATCCTTCTTTGGCATCTTTTTCTTTGTATTGAGAGAAAAAGAAAGGTTCTGCAGAATAACGAAAGGCTTGTATAAATAAATTCATGATAATGGCAATTTTAAAACAAGCGGAATAAACTCCTAAATTGTGTAGGGCATCTTCTACATTATCTGCAGAAAGATTTTTTACCATAAATCTGTCTATCACTTCATTGACAATGCCAGCCAATCCTAAAATTAACAAAGGAAAAGCATATTTTAACATTCTCTTTAACAGAGATTTGTCAATATGTAAATGGATTTTTCCGGATACAAATAATAATAAAATAATTTGACAAGTAGAAGCAATTAAATTGGCGATAAAAATATAGCCTACTCCCATATTAGGATTGTATATTGTAGAAAAAATACTTGTTGCCCAACCTTTGGCAATCATAAATGGACAAAACCAAAGGAAAAATACGTTGAAAAATACATTAATGAGAATATTTGTAATTTTTACGCTCGCAAAAACAATCGGTTTGTTTTCTGCACGAAGTTTTGCAAAAGGAATAGTGCTTATAGCATCTAAGCCAACAATAATAATAAACCAACGAATATATTCAGGGTGAGACGGATATTTTAGAATATCAGCAATTTGGTGATTGAACAACAGTCCTAAAAGAATGAATATTGTGGATGTGCAAAGAATACATGTCAATGTTGTTCTAAAAACATTGCTTCTATCTTTTTCCATTTCGGAGAAGCGGAAAAATGTTGTTTCCATACCATAAGTAAGAAGTACTAACAATAGAGCAACCCATGCATATAAATCTCCAACAACGCCATAAGCTTTCGGTTCAAGAAAAATGTAAGTATGAAAAGGAACAAGAAGATAATTCAACAATCTTCCTAAAATTGTAGTTGTGCCGTAAATGGCTGTCTGTCCGATAAGTTTTTTTACTTTAACCACGTATTTATTAAGGAATCCCTTTTGTTTTTTCAAGTTTGCAAAAATAGCAAAAAATCAATACGGCTTTACCACAAAAATGCATTTTCGTTAAACCATTTGTTTTGAACACGGAGCGTTTGTTCTATGATGTCTCTCACGCAACCTTCTCCACCTTTGTACAAAGAAATATAATCGGCGATTCCTTTTATTTCAATACAAGCGTCAGATGGACACGCTTTTAGCCCTGCTAATAGCATTACTTCATAATCTGGAATGTCATCGCCCATATAGACAATTTGTTCTTTTTTTAGTTGTTTTGAAGATATGTATTCATTGAATTTCAATGTTTTGTTCTCACATTGAAGAAAAATGTCCATTTTTGGAAAACCCATATATCTTTTTTGCATACTGGGAGAATAACCGCCGGAAATGATGCAAACATTAAAACCTTGTTTTAAAGCATATTGAATAGCATAGCCATCTTTTACATTTGTTGCTCGCAATTGATCCCCATCGGGCAAAGTTAAAACTTTTCCATCAGACAATACCCCGTCAAAATCGAAAACAAAGGTAGTAATGACCGATAATTTTTCTTTATAATTTTTCATGCTATTTTTTTTGTTGTTCAAAAATAATTTGAGATAAAAATCTATATAAGTTTCTAATATTATCGTTGTCTAACAATGCGATATGTTTGTTAATAATATTATAATCTTGCCGTGCGGCAGGACCCGTTTGGGCTTTTTGGGGAGAGAGATATTTTATCTTTTGTGCTGTTTCGCTGATTAAAGGTTTTAGTATTTCAAAATCAATATTTTCACTTTTTAAGATGTCTTCGGCCAATCCATATAAAGCATTGGAAAAGTTGCACGCAAAAACACCTGCCAAATGTAGTTTTTCTCTTTGGTGAAAGTTGAGATGATAGTATTTGCCATTCAATCTATCAATAAGATTATCAAGTAATTGTTGAGTTTGTTCATTTGAGGCTTCTATGCAAAAAGGAATTTGTTCTATGGATAGTTTTTTTATTTTGTTAAATGTTTGAAAAGGATATAACACTCCATAGTTTGGAGAAATATTCTTTAAAATTTCTTTAGGCAAAGACCCTGAAGTGTGTACAACAAGGGCTTCCGTTTTAGGTATTTCTACTATAAGATCTTGATAAACAGAATCCCTTAAAGAAAGAATAAACATATCGGCTGGTTCAATATCAGCAATTTTATCAATGGCTTTGGCTTGGACCAAATCGGCTAATTGTTTGGCATTTTCTAAATGAAAACTATATATTGTATTTATTTTAAAACCATTGGAATACAAAAATTGGGACAAATGCCAAGCAACATTGCCTGCCCCAATCATATTGATGGAGAGTTTATCATTTTGTGGCATAATTAAAGTTTTTTAAAAACGCTATTAATTTTTTTACTGCTTGTCCTCGGTGGCTAATTGCATTTTTTGTGGTGAGGTCCATTTCTGCAAACGATTGAGTATAGCCATCAGGTAGGAAAATAGGGTCATAGCCGAAGCCGTCTTTGCCATGTTTTTCTGTTAGAATTTGTCCATGAACAATACCTTCAAAAAAGTATTTTTTATCGTTGAGAATGAGGGCAATGACAGTTCTGAATTGTGCTTTGCGATGTTGAGAGTTGCCCATTTCTTGTAAAACCTTGTTCATATTATCTTCAAATGAGCAATGTTCACCAGCATAGCGTGCTGAATAGACCCCAGGGCGATTGTCTAAGCATTCAATTTCTAAACCTGTATCATCAGCGAAACAATTTTTGTGATATTTTTGGTATATAAATTCGGCTTTTTGTAATGCATTGCCTTGTAAATTAGGGTGAGTTTCAGGTATTTCTTCTTTACAACCAATATCTTCCAATGATAAAAGGCGATATTGTTCATTGAGCATTGCCCGAATTTCTTCACATTTGTGTTTATTGTTGCTTGCAAAAATTAAATCCATATCTATCTAATTATTACCATTTTGCCAAATCCATTTTTAAATGCTTTGGCATTGTTTGATTGACTGTTGAGTTCTATGTTTTGATTGTCAATTTTTGTGATTACACGATATAAATATACTCCATTGGCCAATAAATCACCATTGTTATCTCGACCATCCCATGAATATGAAGTAATGTTTTTCCCTATTCTTAAATTTCCTATTTCGCTCATATCTATTTCTTTAACTACTTTCCCACTAATGGTCATAATTTGAATTTTCATAAAAGTAGGTAATTCTGATCCTGTGAGAGTAAAAACAAATTGTGTGTGTGTAGAAAACGGATTAGGATAATTATAAACCTCTGTAATGGTAGATTTGTTTTGTACTTCAAAATTAACAACAAAAGCATTTTTTCCGGAAGGATTGTTTGTTTTGTCTGTTGCTTCAACACGAAGAGTATAAGTTCCATCCTCCTCAAAAACAGCAGGATAATTAACTTGACATTTATTTTTGGAATTGGCAGGGACAAATTGCATTACCTCTTTTCCATTGGCAAAAAACGGGACATATTTATAAATAGTAGAGCGAGGTGATTTTAGATATATTTTGAAATTAGCCGTGTCTTCAATATTATCTAAAAAGAGAAATTTGTTTTCGTCTTTAAGAACAATTTGAATATATGGTTTAGCAGAAACCAATTCTCCATCAATGATATGAGTGCCGTCAAAAGTAACGTCAAGCAAAGGATTGACGGTGTCTTTGGTAACAAAGAAAGGAGTTTCGTGATAGTTGTTGTGATAATATTTTTCTATTGGTTTATGTTCTGGATTAAATTCAGTTTTTATCAAAAAATGTCCTCCTTGATAATTTTTGGTAGAAATGGTGATTGTATCTGTTATAAGATTGTTTGCCTGCAAGGGTGAGGGTAAATCTTTATTGATTGCATCAATTATTTGATTTTGTTGTATAATATGATAACGAACAGTTAATGAATCCATATCTTTTTGGCTAATGTTTTTTGCAGAAATAGATAATCGAATATTATCTCCTTGCAAAACTGTATCAGTATGGAAAAAATAATTGTCAAGACAAACAGCAATATCCGGTATGTCTTCATACATTAGCAACAAGTGTTTTAGTTGTGGGGAGGTGCGAGAAACATTATCTTGTAAAGATATTTCCAAATAGACGTATGGAAATTGTTGAGCATCTATTTTTGAGGATAGGTCAAAATAATCTTTATTGTCGGGATAGGTTAAATTTTCGACAAGTAAAGTGGATTGTCCCATATTATTCACTCCGTAGATATTGACAGAAACAGAGTCTGATGTATCAGCGAGTAAGGCTTGCCAATGGAATGATTGCCAATTTTTTGCCGGTCCGAAATTGGGGGTAACGATTTTTGCATTGCCAAGAGGCACCTGCATTTCAAAGGCAAGTGTGAGAAATTGTCCATTGTTTGTTCCAACGGCTTCTCTAATGCCTGCATCTCCGATGTTCGCTCCTTTTCGTCCCCAAATAATATAGTCGTTTGAAGCGGTAAGATTTCTTATTTGAGAACTTCCAATGCTTTCCCATGCTTGATATTCTTCTTCGGTAAACCATTGTGCGCCCGGATTATTAACAGAGTATATCAAAACGTAATAGCCATTAGGAATATCTTGTAGTAATTTGGCAACATTGGCTCTGTCAGTAGCATTGTCCATATAGAAACTAAAACTATTGGTTACATAATTACGGCAAATGCTTTGTCCGTATTTTCCAATGGAAGTCCATTGGGTAGTTTCTTCGTTTTTCCAATTGTCTCCTGTAATAGGATTGAAAACAAGTAGTTGTATATAAGGACGGTTGCCCATAACACATTCTATAATGTCCAAACCGACATTGTTTCTTCTGACATAAACTTCTTGTTCATATTGGGCTTCTTCGCTTAAAGAAGCAAAAAATCGGGTTTTTACAAGAAAAGCATAATATCCTTGTTGGAAGTTGATGCTTCTGTTTTGTCGGGAAATATTGGCATTATAATAGGTGTTGTCTTCCATTTGATAGAAGTGAGCCTGAGATACTCCTGTTTTTCCTGCAATGTATTGAAAACTGCTTTCGTTCCAAATAATGGTATCTTTATCTTTGTTGCATACTCTCCAATAATAAACAGTGCTGTCTGTTAAAGAAAAAGGCAGTTTCCATTCAATAATACCAGTGTTGTTGGGTATTTCTGTTTGTGTTTTCAACGGGCTATTGAAACTATTGCAAGTATCTATTTCAAAAAGACAGACAAAATGTTCTCCTTTTTCGATATTAGATGTAGCAATAAGCGAAATTTCGTTGTTGGGGACAATTGCATATTTATAAGGGAAAGACGCTAAAACATCTGAAGAAACTATGTTAAACGAAATTGATGCCGTGTTATTGTTTTTATTAACTTCATCTATTTCATTCAATGCGTCTAAGGAAATAACGATACGATTTTGTCCTAAAGATAAAGATTTTTTTACAGCAAATCTAAACCTGACTTCTGTAGAAAAAGATTGGCAAACCACTCTTTTATTTAATTTTTCAGATGTTCCATTTGGATAAAATCTTTCTGCAATAACGAGAAATGAATCCAAGGTAACTTTGCCTAAATTAGAAAAATGTGCCACTACGTCAAAACTATCTGCATCAGTGCGGACAAAATCAGGTATTGTAGATACATCACTATTGGTTATATCAAAATCGGGTTTTGGAATAGGGGAAAGTTTAATGCTAGGGTCTCCGTGCAAAACATAATCCATATTTTCTTTCCCGTATGCATCAGTAACAGATTTCATTGCTTTTTGCAAGCAAAAACCAAGTGATTCGCCATAACTATTATTGGCGAATTCTGTATAAAGATGTCTGCTTGTATGGAACAGCATGGAACTGGAGCCTGTACTTGCTGGAGAAAGATATGCTATTGCTCCTTTGTTGGGAATGTTGATAAACGCTTCACTATAGTTGTCTTTTCCTTCAAAAATATTTCCGGCATAACAGCCGTTACCCAATACAACAAAATATTTGCCATCATTGTTATAATTTTCAGGGTCATCTACGCTGACATCAAATCCAGTACCGCCAGCGTGTCCGAAAAAAGTCATAATCTGTACACCATTGTTGATAAGATGTCTCAATGAATCAGATAGATTTATTTCTATTGGGTCAGAAGATACTTTTAAGAAAGTGCTAACTTTTGCTCCAAAAGCGGGACCTTCTGCTATTTGTCGGCAATGTTCAAGATAAGAAGCAAATGTTTGTTGTTCTATTGCAGAAAATCCACCTCCAAAATGTAGGATTTGTTTCATCCATGCTTGAGGTGTTTGTTGAGCAGCCTCATAAGTCCTGATTTTGTCCAAATACCATGATATGTGTTGGTTTGTCGATGTGCTTAATCGGCCTGTGGGCAAACACAAATTGTGAACAGTATCTCCTAATCCCATTGTAATGGCAAAATCGCTAGGTACAGAACCCATTGTTGGAACATAAGTTTCATTAAATCTTGCTGCATTTTTTCTTCCGGCAGAACTTGTATATGATCTACCAACCAAAAATAAATATTTGGGTAATGTATCAAACGTTTCGTATGCGTATTTTATCAGATTGTGAATGGCAATGGGATTGTTGCGTATGCCGTAAGCAAACATATCGTAAAGTTCGCCAACATCAAAAACAAATGCGTGATATTTACAGGGAGATAAACGATTGCGATAATTTGCATAGTCTTGACATTGAGATATAAAGTTTTTGTGGGTAACAATAAAAAAGTCCGTATTGTAAAAATTTTGTGGGTTGGTAAATTTTCCTGTTTTGTTTACAGGAACAAGGGTAGGAACTATATTTGTTGCTGCTGTGGAGGTTAAAAAGCAATTAATTTCATTGTTGTAATTTGGAACAAGGGCTTTAATATTGTATCCTTGTTTTATTGCTTTGATTCTTAGATTGTTGGTTAGGTCTAAGAGAAAAACTTCATCATCTGATTGAGTTCCAATAGTATAACTTGTGAACGAAAACAAAGCCTTGGCTCCAGCAAGATTGTTGGCTGAAAAACTATAAGATGACCCACTTTCTAAAGAGAAAGTATGTGCATATTTTAATTTTATATAAACCACTGATTGATATGAAGTTGTGTTTCCTTTGTCATTGATGGAACGGAAAACTAAAGGTGTTGTATTTGGTCCGAAAAACGAGGTCGGTACTTCTTTTTTTACTCGCATATAGTATTGTCCGACACAAGTCGTATCTGTTAATATTTCGTTCCCAATTTCTACCTGCAGATGATGGGGATAGGTTGGAGAATTTGTCCCCGCTACAGCGTATTCTATAGTTGCTGTCGGATAAATTGCGTATCTGTTTGATGTTGGAATGCTTTTCGTACTGCTGTTCCCTAGTTTTATACCTCCGTCCATCCAACCTTCTGCGGTTTTATACAAACTAATACCAAGAGCTTTATTGTATCGACCAGGGTTATAATAACTATTGAAAGATAAAATTCTTTCAACAAAAATATGACTATGAGGATTATACATAGAGAAATTTGTGTCCGTTTCAATGCGGAAACGAAGTCCTGCCGAATTATTCCATGTTAGAAAATAATAAGCGGTGTCTGTAAAATTGCTGTAATACGGATTGGTGTGTTGAAGGTTGTTGTTGTAAAGTTTGTTATCAAACCACCCGTCATTTTTTTGTGCAAAAAATTCGATATAATCTCCAGAATCCAAACTATTATCATTTTCGCCATAAACGTAAAGAGGAATTTCTTGTCCTCGTCCATAGATACTGATGTTTTTCGCATTTATAGTTTGAATATCCACTCCAATGGCAGCCAAAGAGTTTTTGAGAACATCATAATTGATGCGATATGCACCTGTCGTTATAACAGGGAATTTAAGATAAGTGTTATTGTAATTTATCCATTCATTGCCATAAACTTGCCCAAAACTATTTGAAGTGGCAAACAATAATATTGTGGCAACAACAAAAGGTTTTATTTTATTTATTAAAAGTAGCATATTATTTTAAAAGTTTTGAGTGGTACTATTTTCTTTTTTAAATTTGTTTATCATGATTTTCAGCGAAAAAATATTGGAATACAAAGCCATGGAAACATCGCCGACATCACAAAAAGCATAGTCAATGGTTACAATATCTTTAATATTTACTCCCACACCAAGATTGACTTGACAAGTGAAATGTTTTTTGTTTTCAAAATCCGGTTCCAGTTGCATATTGCCCAAGCCACCGCGAATGAAAATAATATTTTTAAAGCCAAATTCTATTCCAAGGTGGGGGTCAATATTTAAAACTTTGCTACTGATGAGTTCATTTCTTTTTCCATCAAAACTCATATCCAAATCCATAGTGGCCATAAAAGTAAAGCCTTTGCCTAAATTAAAATCTCTGCCAAAGCCGAACAATAGACGAGGTAAAGTATATTCCAATCCGTTTTCTGGCAAAGAATTACCTGTTTTGATAAAGGCTTCTGTCATTTCTTCGCTCAAATTAAAAGACCACGCATTGAATGTACTTGTTAAATCTTTGACAACCAACCCTAAAGACCATTTTTTTATTCTGTATTGCAATCCGGCATCTAAACCGAATCCCCATGCTCCGGCAAAATTGCCGATACGTCTGCGAATAACTTTTACATTTGCTCCAAAAGATAAACCTTCTACTTGGGCAAAAGTTCTGCCATAAGAAAGCAAGATGCCCCAGTCGGCAGCTGTGAAATATGAAATTCTATCATAATTTATATTTCCTTGATTGTCTATTAATTGTGTTGTATTGGGAATGCCATCTACACCAAATCGTAAAACGGTAAGTCCTATTGCTTGATTTTTGTCTATTCTTGCAGAAAATGCAGCATAATCATATTTGGCAATACTGGCAAAATATTCTGCATGCATGAAAGATAATTGATAGTTTTTTTCTACAAAACCCAAGCCTGCAGGATTCCAATAGCCAGACGTAACATCTTTGCTCATGGCTACTTGTGTGTTTGCCAAGGCCAATCCTTTAGCGCCAACACCTAATGTCATAAATTCATTGCTATATTTTGATTGCCCCCACAAAAACAAAGGGATACATAATAGCAAGATGAGTATGTGTTTTTGTTTCAACATAACTTTTGTTTGATTTTATAAAAAAATAAATAACAAAATACAAAGATACAATTTTTTTGTTGATTATAGATTCAACAAGCAAAGTTATAAAAAATATTAACAGGAGTATCGAAAAAAGCACTTTCCTTGGCCTATATTTAACTTATTTTGCATTAGTATGATTTGCCTATATGTTAAATAACTTACTAACTTATATTATCCTTTGTTATTTTTCCCGTCTTTTCCATCTATAGGTGCATTTAGATTCAAAGATAATTGACTAGATTCTATACTTCTGATAACACCGTCAGAAGTTTTGGAATAGAGAATACCATCTTTTTATATATTCTTTGTTAGGGAAAATATAAAGTATCAATAGACTAAAACAGCGGAAAGTATGCCCAATAGCATAATTATTTTGCTTAAAAGACTTGGTTTATGACAAGTTTTGCTGTTTTTGATAATAGACGTTTCATAAAATAACAGGCATGTAGGGCAAACTAAACCCAATCCTGCATAAGTTGCTAAGAAAAAATGTTGATAAACAAACAAAATAATGGTGATGAAAGATAGGGTAATAATGGCAATTGCTATAAAAGCCAAGGTTATTTGTTTTGTTTTTTTTATTCCCCACACAACAGCAATGGTTCTACAGTGTGTACGAGCATCGCCTCGCACGTCTTCCATTGTTTTTATCAACTCTCTAATAAAGGTAAACAAAAAAGCTAAGCCTCCATAGCAAAACATCAATAAATAAAAGTCTTGAATTATATTTTCATTTATCCCTTTGAATATATTGATAGGTATCAAAAACAGAAAAAAAACCACCCAACTGCTTAAGATGGCAATGAATAAATTGCCAATCAGTAATTTTTTTTTCCATAGCGTAGAATATTGCCATAACAACAAAGCACATAATAAAAAGCAAATGAAAATCCATGGCATATTTTTTTCATAACTTGGAACAATGGACAATAAAAGTCCTGAAATGGTGGTGATATAATAAATTATCATACCTCTGTTGTAAGAGATTGTTTGTCCGATAACTTTGTTTTTCTTTTTGTTTACAATATCAGAGATAATGTCCATACAATCGTTTATACAATTGCCTCCTGCTGCAATCAAAACAATGCCTGCAACAAAGCAAGTCCATTCCATTGTTGAAAAACAATTATCGTAACCATAATTGATTAAAGTGGGAACAATGAGAAAATATTGCAGCAAAAATGCTGTTAATATAATAATAATCAAATTATTTACGCGAAACAAATGCCAACATGCCGCACAATATTTTAAAACTTTTGTCATTGCTTGTTCAAATCCCATTCAATAGGTGTAAGACCTTGTTTTATAAGAATCTCATTAGTTTTAGAAAAGTGTTTGCAACCAAAAAATCCTCTTGAAGCAGATAAAGGAGAAGGGTGTACGGTTTTGAGAATATAATGTTTATTGGTATCAATAAGATATTCTTTGTTTTGGGCATATTTACCCCAAAGCAGAAAAACAACCCCTTGTTTTTGTTCGGAAATGGTTTTGATAACAAAATCGGTAAATTCTTCCCAGCCTTTGTTTTGATGAGAACCCGCCTGATGTGCTCTTACTGTTAATGTGGCGTTGAGCAACAAAACGCCTTGTTGGGCCCACATTTCCAAATTGCCGCTTTGAGGAACGGCACAACCTATATCGCTTGACAATTCTTTAAAAATATTTATCAGCGATTTGGGAAAAGCGATACCATTGGGTACCGAAAAACACAAGCCATGTGCTTGTCCAACATCGTGATAGGGGTCTTGTCCCAACAAAACAACTTTGACTTTATCAAAAGGAGTGAGTTGAAATGCATTGAATATTAAATTGTTGGGAGGAAAAACAAGGTTGTGCTTTTTTTCTTCCAACAAGAATTGTTTTAAGGCAAAAAATGTTGGAGTTTGAAAAGCGGGCATAAGAATATTTTTCCACGAAGATTCAATTTTTGGATTAATTGTTTCCATATATGTTTTTTTTATATATCTTTGCAGTTTAGAATGCAAAGGTAATATTTTTTGCAAGAAATTTTTATAATTATAAAAAATATTAAGTACAGAAATGAAAAAATTAATAGCCATTGTGGTGTTGGTCATCGCGGTTGTTTGCATTTCTTGCAACACCCATGAACGTTGTCCAATATATACACAAGCAGTTGATACTGTATCAGAAACAGCAACTCTTTAGTTTGATTGTAGTGTAGGGTTTTTATGCGGAATTTTGTTAAAAAATCGGCAATGATAATTTTATTGTCGATGTTTTGTCTCCCAATATTTTCGCAAGAGATAGATATTGGGGAACCAGAAACACAGACATTAAAAATTCGTCAGTGGGATATGTTTTTGTCCCTACATACCAATGGTATAGGTGTTGGTGCAAGAATAGAAAAAATAAAGTCTATTAAATTACAGCATGGTTTTGATATGGAATGGACTTTTTATCGCCATTTTAAAGAACAAAGATTAAATAATTTTGTGTTGGGCAAAAAAAATTATTTTTTCTTACTTCGTGGAGGTTATGGCTGTACCCGCATTTTGAACACTCGTCCTTATAATGGAGGAGTAGAATTCGGGTACTTTTTTTATGGCGGATTTTCCTTAGGGGTATCTATTCCTGTTTTTGTAAATGTGTATTATATTTATTATAATAGCAATGGACAGGCGGTAATGGACATAAAAACAGAACAATATACCGAAGAGACATATATCGATATGATAGAAAGCAAGGCTCCGTTTTTTAGCGGAATAAAAAAAATAAAATTTCATCCCGGGCTTTATGCTAAAACTGGGTTTAGTTTTGATTTTTCTTCCAATGACAATTTTGTCTTGAAAATGGATATGGGTGTTGCCGTTGATGTATATGCTTTGCCTGTAGAAAAAATGATGTATGCCCCTAAACAATATGTGCTTTTGACAGGATTTTTAACCTTGCATTTGGGAAAAAGAAAATCTATTCATGATTTGTAATGATGAGAAAAATAGTTTTTTTTATAGTTATATTAGTTTGTCCAATCAGTTTTGTCCCCTATTTGTTGGGGCAAGAAAATACGTCTGCCAAAAAGATAGAATGTACTGCTCAACGGCTTGTATATGATGCTGAAATAAAACCCAATGTGCAAATTTTGTATGGAAATGTCGAGTTTTCTCATGAAGGAGCAATTGGCTATTGCGATACGGCTTATTTTCATGAAAAACAAAATCTTATTGAAGCCTTTGGAAAAAATTTGAATATTCATATCAACGATTCTGTTATTCTTTTCGGCAATCATTTGATATACAATGGAAATACAAAACAAGCCGTTATTACAAAAGACACCGTTGTTTTAACCAATGGCAATACTTCTCTTTATACAGATAAATTGATTTACGATAGAATTGCCGATGTCGGTTTTTATAATACGCATGGAAGATTGGTGAGCGGTAATAGTACACTTGAAAGTGTGCAAGGATGGTATTATACCCAGACAAGCGAAGTGTATTTCAAAGACAGTGTAGTTTTGACAACTCCACAATATGTGGTGCATTCGGATACTTTGATGTATAATACGCAGAGTGAAATTGCTTATTTTTTGGGACCAACATTAATACAATCGGAAGACAATTTTATAACTTGTGAATATGGTTGGTACAATACCTTCAATAATGTTTGTCAATTTGAAAAACATGCCAAACTATATAATCATACACAATGTTTGCAGGCAGATACGATTTGGTTTGATAGAGACAATGATATGGGAATTGCCAGAAGAAATGTTTTGATTTCAGATAGTACGCAAAATACGCTCTTTTCGGGACATTATGCTGAATATCAACAACAAAAAGGGTATGCCTATCTGATAGACAGTGCCGTGGCCGTATTGATTGAAAACAATGACAGTTTGTTTGTGCATGGGCAGGAAATGTGGTTGGCATTTGATACGGCACAGGAAATACAGTCTATTCAAGCCTATTACAATGTGCGGTTTTTTCGGGAAGATTTGCAAGGGGTTTGCGATTCTTTGGCATACGATGCTTTGGATTCAGTTATTTATCTTATAGGTAATCCTGTGTTGTGGTCTGACAAAAACCAAATGAAAGCCGATACTGTCAAATTGTATATCAAAAATCAGGAAATCAGCAATATGCAATTTATTATGAATGCATCTATCTTTGCCGATGTTTTTGAACAAGAAAAATTCAACCAGATAAAAGGAATAAACATGTGGTTGGATTTTCAAAACAACAAGATACAACAAGTTTTTATTGATGCCAATGCAGAATGTATTTATTATGTACAAGAAGACAATGGCGATTTGGTTGGCATACAAAAATCCACTTCTTCGCAAATGCGGATTTTTTTTGAAGACAATCAGGTGAGTATGATAAGAATGTACAAAAACGTAAAAGGCAATATGTATCCTGAAAATGAATTGACTTTGCCTTTGTTGTCCAATTTTATTTGGTTAGCCGATTTCCGCCCGATAAACAAAAGTGATATTTTTAGAGAAGACCGTTATCAAGCGGTCAAGGACTAAAAAATGTCTGATTGTTTTTGTTTCTTATTTATCAATTTTATCAATAGGTTTTATCAACATTTCACAGTTTCGGCAATTGAAATCAAGACAAAAATAGTTGTCATTGTATGCCATGTATAGTTTCTTTTGTCTTGTCGGATTGTTTTTGAGACACATATCCAATTGAAATCTAAGGCAATATTTGGTTTTCATCACTATTTTTTGTTGTTGTCTGCTTTGACATTCCCATGCCTGTTCAAGAATATTGACACCTTGTTTCCGATAAAATTCTTCTGCTTGTCGGTTGCTGATATTCCATGTGTAATCGGCTGTTGTAGAATATATTTCAATATTTTTTGCGGGAGCGTTTCTTATCTCTTTTTTATGAGAGCCTATCAATAGGTTTTCGTGTTGAGTTAATAATTGTCGCCTTTTTTCATTCAAAAGAGCCAAAGGGATAAAAGGAATTAGTGAGGAGGTGATATTTACCTGTAAAACTTCAAAAATAGTTCCGCCCGATTTTTTTAGTTGGTTTTCAATATTTTGTCTGCATTTTTCAGGATTTTGTGCCACTTGAAAACCTTTGCCTATTTCAACCATTGAAACATTGCCGTTTTCATCAGTTAGGCTTATGCTAAAAATTCCGTTTTCAGAAAAGAAACAAATAGTTGTACTGATTTTCCTTTGAGATTGTTCTTTTTTGAGTAGTTCAAAAAATTGTTTGTCATAGTTCATATAAATTTTTGTTCCAATGGCAGGGCATTTGTCTTTGGTGGTTTTTATCCAATTTTGTTTTTCGATACCACTAATATTTGTACCTTGTAAAACATTCTTTTCATCAAACCAGCACAATCCGTCACCGTTGGAAAGTTGTTTTTCCGTTTCAACAAAAAAAGTATTTCCAATCCTTTGTTTTACTTTTCCCACATATTTTCCCATGGATTTCGGGGTATTGATTTGTGCAATTTTTTCTCTTGTATTGTATAGAAAATAAGAAGTATAGCCTCTGTTGAATGTTTTTTCTACATCAGGGACAAAATCGAAATAAACTTTTCCCAATGATGATTTTGTGTATTGAGGATTATTGCTCAAAATATTATCCAACTGCATTCTGTATACTCCGACGACATTGGCTACGTAGGTTTGGTCTTTAAGTCTGCCTTCTATTTTAAAGGAAGAAATGCCGGCTTTTATCATATCATGCAGACAGTCTATTCGGCACATATCTTTTAACGATAGCAGATGTTTGTTTTCCATGAGCAGATTTCCGTCAGAGTCGTATAAGTTGTATGGCAAACGGCAAGGTTGCGCACAGGCTCCTCTGTTGGCACTTCTATTGCCTAAAAAGTAACTCATATAACATTGTCCGCTATAACAAACACAAAGAGAACCATGAACAAAACACTCCAAGTCAATATCAACCTCGTTGGCAATTTGTTGGATCTGTGCTAAAGGCAATTCGCGAGCCAAAATGACTCTATTGATGCCCAATTGTTTGTAAAATTTTATTTTTTCAATATCGACATTGTTCATTTGGGTGCTTGCATGAATGGCTATAGGGGGCAAATTCATGTTCAATAGAGCCATATCTTGAACAATAAGAGCATCAACACCTATGTTATACAATTGATTTGCCAAACGGTAAGCCTTTTGCAATTCGTCATCAAAAAGAATCGTATTCATGGTAATATGCACGCGAGCATGATAGCGGTGGGCATAGTTTACCACTTGTTCTATATCTTTAATGGCATTGTTTGCATTTTGTCTTGCACCAAATTGTTCACAACCCATATAGACAGCGTCTGCACCATGGTTGATAGCACAAATTGCTGTAGCCATATCTTTGGCAGGTGCCAGCAACTCAAGGCTTTTCATCAAGTTTAGTCTTTAGGTTTTCCTGTTTGAAGCAAATTGATTTCTTGGGAAGATTTTGTTTTTTTATTGTACAAAACAATTGTATAATAAGGTTTCGTAACATCAGGGTCTAAAACCTTGTATGCTGCTTTTATCTCGCATTTGGGACAAGATGATTCTGCTGCTGTCCGCACGGCGTAAGGCACTTTAGTGTAGTCCATTTGTGTGCGTGTGCGTATCCATGAGGCTTGCGAAGAGTATTCCGCGAAATTTTTGCCATATTTGTCGGAATAAACACCTATCCATGTTTCATCATCACTCAATTGCCATTCTACAGATGCAATTGTCGGATATTTTTCTGCAAACGCTTGTTTGACAGCTTCTGTTATTTGAGGTTTGGGGGCTTCAATGGGGGCAGGTTCTTCTTTTTTTGCTTCTTTTTTGAAATTATCTTCTAATTTTAAAAAGTTACCGTCACGTGTAAACCAAATGGTTGCATAGGGTTGGTTGATGCCACCGCGTTGAACGAGTATTTCGTATATACGACCTTCTTTTTCAAATTCTTCAACTTCTTTGTAGTCTATTTTTTTATACACATAGTCAGGATAGTTTTTGTCCACCCAGCGTTGTATGGTCCCCGGAAGTTCTCCGCTTGAGATTTTGACGGGATAAATATCCATACGTCTGTCTTTTTCGTAAGCTTTGTTCATTTTTTTGTCTTCTTTGGACAAAACAGCATCTTCGTCTTCTTCATTGGAGGAATTGTCAGGTTCTTCTATTCTTATCAAACGTCCAGATTTGTCCAAATATACTTTGGTTATTTTCTGACTTTTATTGTCTTTTTGTTGGAGCACATTCACCAAAAAATAATTTTCTTTGTCTGCACGTGTGATTTTGTATGCAGATATGGTTTTGTATTTTTCGCAATACATATCT
This sequence comes from uncultured Bacteroidales bacterium, assembly GCA_905233585.1. Taxonomy (GTDB): domain Bacteria; phylum Bacteroidota; class Bacteroidia; order Bacteroidales; family WCHB1-69; genus UBA1205. The sequence goes on along the minus strand of CAJOFD010000007.1, from coordinate 22,871 downwards.
AATGTTTTGTAGCAGGCAGACAGCAGTTTGTCCGGGGCAACCTCTTCGGAGGAGGCTACAAACCAGCCTGATTGACCAAAGATGATTTCGGTGGCAGCATTTCTTACCTCACAATTTACCACGTAGGTGGTATCCGTTTCGGAGTGGTGCCATTGCGGATTGATAGCGGTGGAGTATCTTTTTTTGAAGGATTTGAGTACCGCTTCAGGCAACTTGTCTTCACTTATCAGTGTGGGGTCTGTCTGTACAGAACCTTTTTTACCTGTTTTTTTTGCCTGACCGAACATGGGCAATGTCAAAGCCAAGCATATGACAAATAAAATTGAAGTCAGAATGGTATGTTTATTCATTTTTTTATATGTTTTTGATTTTATCTTGCAAAGATAGCACAAAATTTTCAATATTGTTGAAATATACAAAAATCGACAAAAAAATGTAAAAGTTCAAGGTGGAAAGTTATAAAATGTTAGAGAAAAAAATACATAAATGGGTATTAAAATAAAATTGTAATTTTGCAAACAAATGAAGAAAAGAAAATCTTCATTTTGAAACGTTATTCTTTTATTGTGTAGAGAAAAGACCTGAGAAGCTTTTGATATACAGCATACAAGTTAAAGAATAACGGATCCTCGCATTATACGTGGATCTGTTATTGTTATATCTTATGCTGTGGTTTTTCTCAGGGACCTTCTCTACAGGATATATAGATACAGTTCCACGTTTCTATTTGTTTTTAGCCTTTGGGAACTGGAGGTATATGTAGAAAAATATGCATGTAGGGCAAAGAGTACGAGAAGTTGTTAAGCAGCAAGGCAGAAGTGTTTCGTGGCTTGCAAAGCAAATACATTGTGACAGAACGAATGTGTATTTGATTTTCAAACGCGCTTCGATAGATACGGACTTGTTGCAACGGTTGTCGGTGGTTTTGGGGTATGATTTTTTCCAAGACCTTTCTGAAGAAACAAATGCTAAAAAGGAAACGAGATAAAAATTGCAGACAATATTGTAGATATTTTGTCTACAATATGTAGAGAAGTTCTTGTCTGTACGGTAGAGGTTTATCAGATGTTGAAATATATCTTTGCACTTTATTATTAAAAAGGAAATAATTATGGCAAACGAATTTAAACAATGTCCTAATGGTCATTACTATCATGGAGCTACTTGTCCTTATTGCAAAACGGGAAATGTAAATGTGGGGGGAAGTCCCACTTCGGCAAAAACTGAAATTTTTGGAGGTGGAGATAGCCAAGCACCAACAGAAACAATGCCGGGAAATTTTGGTGGTACGACAAAAACCGCTGTGGTAGAATCTGAAACTGTGGTTTCTAACCCGAGCCCAAGCAGTCACACTGTTTTTGGTGATGAATATGATGTAGGAGTTCCTTCTCCAGAAGGAAGAAAGCAAGGGGGGCGTACCACACGTAAATTGGTAGGTTGGTTGGTTTCATATACTCTTGATAATATGGGTGTTGACTTTAAACTATATGAGGGACGCAACATAATTGGACGCGATATGGAATGCAACATCACTGTTAATGACAACATGGTATCAGCAAAACACGCCGTTATTCTTTTCCGAGCAGGCAAATATTCCATTACTGACCAGCAATCTTCGCATGGAACTTTTGTGAATAACAATGATATTGATTTGGAGCCTTGTTATTTGCAAGATGGTGATGAGATTCGTATGGGAAAAACAGTTTTTAAATTCAGAACATCTTGTTAAAAATGAAACGTGTATATCTATATATTGTATTCGGTGCATTTTTGCTTACGGCTCAACTGTGGGCTCAAAATACAAGAGGTCTTAAAAGTAAATACAATACTGAAAAATATCCGGAAATTTCATTTGTATGGAATTCAGCCAATCCTGATGTGCTTGATAAGTCTCAATTCGTTTTGACAGATGAAGATAATCAGCCTATTGATTTTAATTTTAAAGTGCTTTCCAAAGGCAATGTCAATCAAAACAAAAGTATATTGTTTTTATGGGAAGACATGGTTAGTCATAGTAAACAGACGGAATTTACACGCCAATTGCTATCTCGGTTCTTTAACGAAACTTTATTGAACGATTCCGATATGTTTAATGTTGCAGTGTTCAATCGGAAAAAAAGTAGCAAACGGACTGTAACCGAACCTCTATTAAAATCTTTTTCTTCAGATTCTCGACAATTGAAAGATACAGTATATAGTTATACTAGAAGTAGTGAATTTTTCAAAGAGTTTTCCCAACAATCTGATTTGTATCTTGCTATTAATGAAGGTATTGAATTATTAAAGAAAGAACCATCTAATCGTACTTGTATCCTTATTGTAGTAACTGCTGGACTCAATGTGAAAGCGGCTGGGGCAAGTACAGAGATGGAAAGTGTTAGAAAAAATGCTTTGGATGCAGATATTCCTATTTATGTAGTGAAATATCCTCTTGCTGGAGATGCTCCAGAGGTAAATTCTCTATCGGAAAGTACTTATGGTCTTCATGCATCTTCATGCGATGTAAATGAAGCTCTTGCTGTTTTGCGAAACTATTATTATAATTTTGACTCTCGTTGCTATGGCAATGATTATGAAATAACTTTCACAACAAAAGCCAAAAGAGATGGTAAACCCCATCGTATAGGGCTTACTGTCAATAAAGTACCGCAGTTGTTGGCGGCTTTCAATGCTCCCGATATGACATTTTGTGATTGGATAGAGGAAAATACGGCATTGTTTATTGTCTTTGTGGTGATTTTTATTGCTATTGTTATTTTTTCTGTTTGGTTCATCCGCCGCAGCATTGCTGAACGCAACAAGAAAAATGAAATACTTCAAAAGGGCATAGACCAATCAAACGAGCAATTGGAAGAGTTGAAACGTCAGCAAGAGGAAGAAAAGAGACGGATAGCCGCTGAAGCCGCTGAAAAAGAGCGTGCTGAAAAGGAAAAACGTTTGACAAACCTTATGCAGACGAAAAATCTGTTTCCGCATCTACAATGCAAAATACCTGACACATCATTCACATACACTATAAACAATATCCATACGACACTCGGACGCAACGAAAACAATGATGTTGTGCTTAACAATAAGACAGTGTCGGGATTTCACGCTGAAATAACTTTTAATGGGACAGCGTTTGATATAACGAACAAAAGTAAATCATACACGCAAGGTGTTATTGTAAACGGACAGTTTTTCCAGCAATGCACACTAAAAAGCGGAGATATAATTGGTTTGGGAGAAGCACTCATTATTTTTTATGTATAATACAAACACACATGGATTTATGAAGGTAATTACAATAGGAAGAAGCGAAGAAAACGATGTGATGGTTAAAGATCCGCATGCGTCACGTCATCACATGCAAATCATCCAACATGATGACGGGCATTTCACCTTGTCGGATTTTGGAAGTACTAACGGCACATACGTTAATGGACAGAAAATAAGTGGGGAAATCAATCTGAACATAAATGATGTGGTACGTATTGGCAATAGTACTATCCCATGGAAGCAATACTTTGAAGACTCTGAAACAGTTGCGTCAGTGGCACCGGAAGCAGGAATCCCGTACGCTCCTCGCATTAAAGAACGTCATGGTTTTGTGATATTTTGGTTGTGGCTTGGGATTGTGAGTAGTGTTTTAGGAATCATATTGAATCTGTTTACATATCAAAACTTGACAAATTTAGGGTATTTAGGCATGGATCTTGTTGCCAATGGCATAGATATTACTCCGTTTTCCGAGGCGATACATCCTCATATTCTAATTTGGCAAATTGTTTCCGTAATAGGAGGGATTTGTATGATTATTAGTTACTCTTTGCTTTTGAAATGGAAGAAAATAGGCTTTTGGGGAGCTGTTGTTACAGCAATAATACTTGCCATTGTCAATGTAATCATGATAAACCTTGTTAAGCAGGATTACATGTTAATAGGTTTGAGTCTTGACCTAAATCCTATCATTCAGGTAATAGTAACCCCAATATCACTGATTATTCTTTGGGCTATCTTGCAAATCAAAAAGAACGGTGTCAGCTGCTGGAATTTGTTGGAGTATGATCATAGTACCCCTGCAAAAACGCAAGGGTTGAAAAAAACATGGTTGTGGCTTGTTTTGGGTAGCATTATTGCTGTTGTGATTGTTGTGGCAATATTGCTATTTCACAAATCCGACAGTAAGACAAGCAGACCTTATACCGATATTAATTCTGTGTTCGTTTCGGGAAATGACGTTTATGCTGTCGGTAGCACTTGTGAACAAACGTCAGAAACTGATGTTCCAACATTATGGAAGAATGGTGTTGCCCAAGAAATCGGAGAAATGGGTAATTTTAATAAAGCAACATCAGTGTTCGTTTCAGGTAATGATGTATATGTTACGATAGATGAGAATGATAAAGGAGAGGCTCTGCTATGGAAGAATGGAGAGAGGCAAATGTTGGCGGAGGGCTTGGGACAAGCGGAGGCAAATTGTGTATATGTAGATAGGAATGATGTGTATGTTGCAGGACAGAAAGACGGACAACCCACTCTGTGGAAAAATGGTGTTCCGAACAGTTTAGGCGAAAGCGGATCTGCAAATTCGGTGGTTGTAAAGGGAGATAACATATATGTGGCAGGATATACAGGTGAATATTTCTCTGGAGAAGCCTTTCTGTATGTGTTACGAGGAAATGGCGAGGAAGTGGCTTATAATTTGGAGATGAGTCGTGCCAATTCTATTTTTCTCACCGATAAAGGAGATATATTTGTGGCAGGAGAAGTGAATAACAAACCCGCTTTATGGAAGGATGGTGATTTTATATCTCTGGGAAATGTGGAATATGGTAGTGCACAATCTGTTGCAGTGAACAATGCTGGGGTGATTGTTGTGACTGGAATTGTACAGAATCCTAACTCAAATGCAATGGTTTGGGTCAATGGGGAAGGTTTCCAAGTAAATGATAAATTAAGGTATCAGGCTATGTCGGTTGTGACAGATGGATACTCTTTTTATATTGGGGGGTGTGCAAAAGATGGTCAATGGTCTGTATGGAAATATGACGGAAAGTCTGATTTCAGATCAGATAATCTGACCAGAGTTTCAACGAAAAATTAATATTCATTGTTATAATTTATTTTGATTTATGAAAAAGTTATTCGCAATTATCGTTTTGTCAGTGATGTTTTTGGGAACCCTATATGCTCAATACCCCAATCCGATTGTGCTAAGATTAAGCAATCAGGAAATCGCTGAATGTAAAACCCCTGCTGCCATTACCTATAATTTTATATGTGCGATCTTGCAAAAAGATTTTGACAAGATGAGGTCGTATATGGATATTAGGGGTAAGATATATTATACAGATCCTTACATTCGAAAAGATTATGGTGAATATGGTATAAATTCCCTTGTGGATTACTTTTCTACAGGGAAGCTTGCTATTTTATCTTGGCTTCCTGCATTATTCAGGGAATATGAGGTCACCATCGCCTATGTTCAGGACGAATGGTATTATGAGGAAGGTGGAAGCAGGTATGGTGGTATTGAGCAATATGTTAAAAACGGTATGGTTTATTTGCCAGGGGAAAGCGAACCTCGTGCTGGCATAAATATTAAAAAGGTATATGTAACGTGTAGTCCAACTTCTGAAGTTAATCATGTCGGATTCCAAGATATAACACGCTATGGTGATACTAACGTGAAAGTCTTGCTCGAAAAAATCAATGGCAAATGGAAAGTAACTGGGTTTAAATAAAAATTAATATGAGCACACTAAAACAATGCCCCCGAGGCCACTTATATGAAGGCGACACGTGTCCGTACTGTCCGACGCAGTATTATTCAATCAGGAACGTTAATCCTTTTGATGGACGTGAATATTTACACCAACATGTTGCAGAATTGATGACGATACCCTCCTGTCCTCATTGCGGACAGCCACTGAGAAAGGGAATTCCTCGGCCAGAATTTGGAATCGTTGTGTCGTCACTATATGACATAAGGGATCGCATTGTTCCGTGGAACTATCATTGGGATGGCAAATGCGAAAGCTGCGGACACGACTTTAATATTGAAATGCACATTGATATGGGGTCAACAGGTCCGGATAATCGTGAAAGGCAAACTCGTGTGAGAGTATGTGCTGCTGGCTTTAATCATCATGAACGCACGATGTCTCCTGGAGAAGGAGGTGTCAATACGGTGCTTTCTGGTGTTGAGATAACAAATAAAAATGGTCGTGTTTTCCTCAGTGCAAATGAATTGAAACACTTGATAAAGGTGTTACAAAACTCTCCAATCTTAAAACAGTTGGACTATTATTCCGATTATGATGAAAGTAAACTATTTGACGAAAGAACAACCCTTTAAAAAGGCATTTGAGGTAGCAATATGAACATTAATTAAAAACATTATTATGAGTTTAGTAACCAATAGAAACAACATTTTTAAGAAAGGCGTTGTCGGCAATGTCCGAAAGGCACAGGAAGATAGTCACGACATGGCATTGGACACACCGAATGGTGACGTTTTTGTGGTGTGTGACGGCATGGGGGGCCATGTGGGTGGGGCTGCCCGTATGGCATACGAGCACTTCGGAGCTGTATGGGGAAAGGGAGTGGGCATGTATGGAAAGACATACGCCATCCCGACTATGCAGGGCGGTGTGGAAACTATCAAACCCTACGTGGATGATTTCCTGCAATTCGCCACAGTGCATGGCGAACTGGATTTCTTGGTCACAGAGATTGGCTGCGGTATTGCAGGCTTCACCCCGCAGGAAATTGCCCCGTTGTTCTTCAAAGCCATCGAGAATGATATCAAGAATGTGTATTTGCCTGGGAGTTTTTATAGAGTGTTGGAACAATAGAAGTGAAAAATGTAAAGATGTATAATATGAAAAAAGCATCCATAATAGTTATTCTGTTAGTGATTGTTGGTGAATTCATATTCGCACAATCATCCAAACAAAAGCTAATAGGAGGAACGTGGTATTTGCAAGAGGTTCAAATACCTTCGAATGAGGAATATCTTGAAGGTGTTCTGTATGACAAAAATAAATGTATTGTCTTTAACTCTATGGACGATGAAGAAGTCGTGGAAGAAGCACTTGTGGATGCTGAAGCTTTTAACAACACCTTTGAGGAATCTTATGAAGAGGAAGTCGTCTATTGGGAAGAAAACAACGAGGAGGTCGTTAATGAAAAGACAAACAACAATGTTGCTGACACAGTTGAGTTCAACAACCTAATCCGTGAACTTTATTTACTTTCAGGTGTGAAGTATGAGATATTATGCGATTCTGTGTTAGTATTATATTGCCCCCAAAAAGAGATTTATGAGATAAAAAAACTCACGAAAGATACCTTAATATTGGCTGAAGATAATACACCTCAAGGTTATACGGTTTATGTTTACGGCAGAAAAGAGCAACCAATTAGATATACGAAACATAAAATCAGTAAATGATTAGTTTTAATGACATAATAATATTATGATATGAGCGAGTACAAACAATGTCCCAACGGGCACTATTATCAAGGAGATTATTGTCCTCATTGTGGACAACGGCAGTCAGAAAAGATTGTGGAAGGTACGGTTTTTAATCCAATTTCAAACCAAGCAAGTGACTTGAATGCACAAGCTAATGTTATCCTTCGGTTTGATACAGCTCCAGATGGTTTAAACAGATATATTGAGATTAAAAGGAAAAGGGAAGAATTAGATATGCAATACAAAGTCTCATCCGTATTAGGTTGTGATCGAGGTAATATTCCCCTCGCCATTAGCCGCAAAATGTCGGAAATTGATAGTATGGTTAATCAGGAGTTGTTGAAGAAAAACATATACCGATTTAATAACATACAAAATGGGCTTATAGGGAATTATTACCTATCGGACAGGACTGTCAGTTCGATAGTTCCTGCGACATTGTTAACGCAGATTTTGGGAGAGCGAAGCAAATTGGACAATCTGTATGCAGAAAATGGTTATAGAAGCGCTTCGTGTGAAGGCAAGGCAATGAATACCGCCGCATGTGCTTCATACGGAGAAGAATATGGGAGCAAAGAGTTTCAAGATGCTCGTCGGGAGGTGGAAAGCAAAAAGTATATCTCCATTTCTCTTCATGACAGCCAGGTCAAGGTCTTGTGTCTGCCTGATAGAGATAATCCAACATCGGTCAAATCAATTGAGAGTTTTCAAAGTGAAGACATCTCTATCTTTCAGCCAACGGTACAGATAAAAAAAATGGGTGATACCGTGTGTTCAACGGATATTCACGCTGACGAATACAAGAAACAAATGGTTCAGGTTGCTAATGGCAATAAGTTGTCGGTGTATTACAAAGTGGCAAGGCAACGATTAGCCAACGCATTGACGACTTTGTTCAAGGATTTGTCGCAATTGCATAAGTCTGGATATGTTCACTGCGACCTGAAACCTCAGAACATACTGTGTCTGCATGACGGATTACATCCATTTGACCCTGTCTGCACAAAGATGGGAGAAGTTTCAGCGGGCATGACAACCAACTTCTGTGCACCAGAACAAATTTTAACACAACCGGTAACTCCTGCAACAGATATCTATAATCTCGGTCTGGTTATTCTTTCTATTGTGGATGGGATTGTCTATGGAAAAATTTCTGATTATATAATCCCAACCGGTGGTATAAAAACAAAAAATGTAAAACTGCTTGTTGAACCAATGATTTATATTGATTATTCTGATTCAAATATTGACAACAAAGAGGGTATTCCATATTGGAAGGCTTTCTTGGAAAAATGTCTGGCATTTGATCCCACAAATCGTTTCCGAGATATGGACAGCTTTGCCATGGAGTACCATAGATTGTTGGTACAATATCCTTTGAAAAATGAAATTGAATTCCATCCTGATTTTGGACAACTGTCATTTATAAAATGGAAGAATGACGGCAGTCTCGAACCAGCATGGTTTATTGAATAACGGAGTATAATAAAAAATACAGTTATGAGTTTAGTAACCAATAGAAACAACATTTTCAAGAAGGGTGTTATTGGCAATGTGCGTAAGGCACAGGAAGACAGCCACGATATGGCATTGGACACTCCCAATGGTGACGTTTTTGTGGTGTGTGATGGTATGGGTGGCCATGTGGGTGGTGCCAAAGCCTCTTCGCTTGCGGTGGATAGCATCATCAGTTATCTAAAGAAAGAAAAGTATTCAGATCCGCTTGTCGCTCTCAATGGTGCATTGCAATTTGCAAACATGCAGATTCTTGGTTTTGCCAATGACTATCCTGAATATAAAGGCATGGGTACGACTGCCTGCATCGTGCTGATGCAAGGAAGTGAGGTGTGGATTGCCCATGTGGGTGATAGCCGCATATACCTCTATCTCGGCAAGGAGAAGAAACTGCATCGTATCACCAAAGACCACTCATACGTGCAAACTTTGGTCGATGCAGGTACAATAACAGACGATGAGGCGGAACATCATCCCAACAAGAACCGTATTCTCAAGGCTTTGGGTGTAACTCAAAATCTTCAGCCGTCTTTCAATCCGAATAACAATCCTATTCAGCCCAAAAATGGCGACATCTTCCTCATTTGTAGCGATGGCCTCTCCGGCATGATTCCTGACAAAACAATAGAAAAGGTACTGCGACAAAACTCGAAATTGGAAGATAAAGGCAATTTGCTGATTAATCTTGCAATGGAGGGTGAAACTGTTCAACCCGGAGGTCAGGACAATTGCACTGTTGAACTTATTCAAGTGGACGGCAGTGCGTGGAAAGAAAGCAAGTACGAGAGTTTCAACCCCAAACGACATACATCTCGGAAATCCTTGAAAAGAATTATCATTGCCGCTGTCATTATTGTCGTACTGGCTTTGGTTGCCCTTTTCTCTTGGGACTCCTTTGTGGAAAGCAAAATCCGAAACTTGGAATCCAAAGTTGCCAATCTGAAAACACAATCCACGGCCAATAAAGATAATTTGAATAAGGCAACACATAAGAAGAAAACAGCAGCCGAAACAACATTGCAACAAGCCGAGAATTCCTTGCAACAAGCACAAAAAACAGATTCTTTGATTAATAAAGACATAGAAATCACAGAAAGAGACCTAAATAAATGGAAAGGTCGTCGAATTTTTAATAGATCAAACAGTCACAAGAAAACAAATAAAAAATAAAGTTATGAAAGTAATAACCATCGGAAGAAGTAAGGAGAACAATAACATCATTATAAATGATGAGAAAGTAAGCCGTAATCATCTGCAGATTGTGCAGGACGATAATGGAAATTTCACTGTAATGGATCTGAACAGCACCAACGGCACATTCGTCAATGGAAAACGTATATCAGGACAAACAGTCATCCGTCCGGGCGACGAGGTGAAGATTGGCAGCATTGTTTTGCCATGGCAAGGCTACTTTGCCTCTGCTGGAGGTGGTAGGACCATGGTCCCCATTCCATTCTATCGCAAATGGTGGACATGGGCCGTGGCCAGCGTGGTGTTATTATTAATCGGAGGTGTTATATGGGGAGTATGTCTTAACGACACAAAACAAGAACAAGAACTTGAACAACAGATACAGAATTCCCAGAGAGACTATGACAAAGCGGCAATGGAATATGCTGAAGCCCAATCTGCAGCTGATAAAGCAGCAAAAGAAGCAGCGGAAAAACAAGCCGCTGCCGACAGAGCTCAAGCAGAAGCCGATAGAGCAGCACGGAAAGCTGCAGAGTCTGAGTCTGCCAAAGACAAAAAAGCAGCAGCAGATGCAGCTGAAGCAGCCAAAGCAGCCAAAAAAGCAGCAGCAGATGCAGCTGAAGCAGCCAAAAAAGCAAAAGAAAAAGAAACAGCAAAAGAAAAAGAAGCAACTCAACTTAAGAACCAGTTGGACACAGTGAATAAAGAATTGACCGCTGCACGAACGGAATTGCAAACAACTAAAGCACAACTTGCAAAATCCCAAAGGGATTCAAGGAAAAGACTTTTCAACAACACGCTGAAAAGTATAAAAGGGCATGAAAAAGACTTCTGCAATAAGCAAGGATGGGGTGCAGGTGGCACGAAAAAGACAATTGAGGACAAATATAATGCTGCATCCGATGACGAGCAGCAGAGAATTGTTGATGCTATGGAGGCATTTGCAAACTCCATAGAAAATTCCAATGACAAGAAGTCCAATGCTGAAAGTACTCCCACGCCCACTCCTACACCTTCCACCGATACTACTAAAATGTCTAAAGAATAACGGTTATGAACGACTTGCCCAAAATACCGTGGTATCATGTTGACCATCTGATTGCAGAGGGTGGAACCGCAAAGGTCTATTGGGGTATAGACTTGCGCAGCGGTTTTCCTGTGGCCATTAAGGAACTGAAGATTAGGCATTTCAAGAATATTGTTATCAAGCAGAAATTCATTGAGGAAACACAGATGTACTTGTATCTGACACATCCGAATATCCCTAAGCTGGTGGATTTTATTGACATGAAAGAAACCGAGCAAATGTTCATCGTTATGGAATTCATTGAAGGAAGAAGTCTTGAGAATTACATTTACAGGGAGATAGGTCTTATTCCGGAGCAGAAAGCATTGCCGATGTTTTTGGAAATTCTGGATACCGTGGCGTATCTGCACCAAAAGAGAATATTGCATTTGGATATTAAAGCCAACAATGTGATGATACAGCCAAATGGAAAGCTGAAACTCATTGATTTAGGTATTGCCTCGCGTATGTCAAGTGCCAGTACCAGCACAACAGGCGAAGGATATGGTACGCCTGCCTATATGCCTCCTGAACAGTCAGAAAAAAGACGTGTTGGAGTATTCTCCGATATTTTTTCCCTTGGCATCATGCTTTTTGAGATGCTGACAGGCACGTTGCCATTCACCTCTGATAATCCAAATCCACGACAAAACATTGCGGAAATCAAGGAAAAAGTCAAGTATGCCCCCACTCCGCAGATGAGTAGTTTTTACCCGCCAATCACACAAAATCTACAGTTCATTGTGGAACGTGCTTTGGCGAAGGATCCGTCGGAGCGTTATCAGTCATGCGAAGAGTTTGCAAACCATATTAAGGGATATATGAGAAAAAAGAGATATTAATAAAATTAAAAATATGAAGCAAGTAAATATTGGCAGAAATACCTCAAATGACATTGTCATCGAAGACCCTTGTGTTGGGCGCAATCATTGTACGATTTCTCAAGACAACACAGGTGCTTTTCTATTGACAGATCTTAATAGTACAAACGGAACCTATGTGAATGGCAAGAGAATCAATGGAACGGTACGGATTTCGGTAAATGATGTAGTTAGGATTGGCAACACAACATTGCCATGGAAAACCTATTTTTCTTCTACGAAAACCCCTATCCCTGAAACGGTTGTACAACCTGCCAGCTCCCAGTATACACCTCAAACGCCACATGAAAACAGACCACTTGTTGACATTCCTTCAGAAATGAACATAAAAAAAGAAGAACACATTATTTCTGCGGATGTGCGTAAAAAAGGGGATGACTTTTCTGTGGGATTTCGCAGGAAGATGGGTGATAATATAGGAAATCATTTAGGCAATACGATAGGCTGTATTGGTTCGATAATTTTGATTATAATTTTTATTGCCATTATTGTCGCTATTGGCAGAGGTTGTTCATAGGATAACTTGTGAGAAAAACAAAAAAATAAAAGAATGAAAAACAATACAAAAACAGTTACAATAGGACGATTACCAGAGAATGATATTGTTGTTAATGTATCTTCTGTGTCTCGTCATCATGCAAAAATAACCGAAACGGATTCTGGTACGTATGAGATAGAAGATTTGCAGAGTAAGCATGGTACGTATGTAAATGGAAGAAAAGTGAAAGGGCATAGCCCCGTTCATTCTGGAGATAGAATTGTACTTGCAACCACACCATTGACTTCTAATTGGGTACAGATCCTGAATCAGAAAGAAAATGTCGTTCCTGAAGTGGAATCTGCACCATCTAAACCAGATCCCGAACCCCAAGTGGTTATAACACCACAAAACGATACTGTATTGTATGACTTTGCTAAGGACACGGAACGATTTTTTGCGGAATTCTCCCAGAATGTCCTCCAAATTATTGACACTTTCAAAAGATCTCATTATCTTGTTAAAAGGCCACATATATCGAAGCACTATTCAGAGGAGTTGTTTGACGTTTCTTTGGAACAATACCAGTTTGGTTGTGTGCAAATGATAGACTTAATGAGTAGATTGGAGCGGGAATACGCAACATTTAACAAAATTTATGAAGATGATTTGAGAAAATTGGACAATACCTATCAATATCGGTTAGTTGCTCATCACAGTTCTCAAAACCTATCAAGTTCATTAAGGGAGGTGGATGATAAGAAGACTCAATATAGATGTTTGTACGAACAAGCGAAAAAGCAAGTGATGGCTTCATTATATCCTGTCTTCGATGATTTTTATGAACAGAATCCGCCCCTTTACCCAAATAGGTATGAACTTGCGCCTGCAACTTCGTTAGTTTGGAATAATTTGAATAATCGTTCGGATGACGTTCAAAGCACTTTTTATCTTGGTGAAGATGAAGTGAGTTACCCTCTTTTTCAAGAAGCCGTTTCGTTTAAGACAAGGTCGTATGTCCACACTTTGTGCGGAGGAAATATCCAGATGGTTTATGACAGAAAACATCGAGAAGAGTGTTTCGGAATAACGAACACGTTGATAAGCAGAATGTTGACATCTGTTCCCAATGGGGGAGCACACGTGTTTATGGTTGATTTGTATGAAATGGAGGGGACGAGCAATATTTTTAAGAATCTGAACAGAAAAGTATTTCATATTATCTCACGCTATGATGATTTCCTAAAGCTGTTGAATGGGCTGTCTGTCCACATTGAGAATGTGATACAAAATCTGTTAAAAGGTGAAATTACCTGTCTTTCTGATTACAACAAGGGTAAGACGAACAAAGAGGCTTATCAGCTCCTTGTTTTGAAAGATGTCCCTATGGGCGGTTATGGTAGTGAAGTGTGGGGAAAACTGGAGGAAATCATGCGTAATGGACCTCGAGCAGGTGTATCCGTCGTGGTGATGGTTAATAATGATGTAGTGAACAGTTCAGAAGAGATGCTCAAGGGATACAATATCATGCAGAATGCCATTAAGAGTATATCGTGTGAAACGATTAAACTCCTCGCTCAGGAGAATCCTAATAATCAGGAATCTGTGTCACACAATCTCCATTATGACACCCTACCGGAGTATATCCTTTCGGATGTGGTAAGAAAGATTAACCAAGAGATGGAGGTGAAAACGGAAACTGTGCTACACTTTAATGATTATATGCTCCCTGAAAAAGAATGGTGGACAGGGCAAAGTGCTAACCGTATAGATGTGCCGTTTGGAATATCCACGGACATGCAGACACAAGCTCTTCACATCACACAGGAGAGCGGTCAAAATTCAGCAGTCGTCATTGGTATTCCCGGTTCTGGGAAAAGCGTCTTCCTTCATGCACTTATTGCTAATGCCTCAATTCACTATTCACCAAAAGAACTTCAGATGTATTTGCTTGACTTTTCCGGCGTGGAGTTCAATATTTATGCCCAACATAAGCTGCCTCACGCAAGAGTGGTGGCACCAGAGGCAGAACGAGAGTTTGGGCTAAGTATTTTGAGGGAGTTGAAAGCCGAAGGAGACAGAAGGATGACTTTGTGTCGGGATAATGATGTAACCAACATTGTTGAACTTAAAGAGAGAAACCCCGATATGATAGTGCCACGATTATTGGTTATCATTGACGAGTTCCAAAAGCTTTTTGAAATTGACAACGATAAAATCAGCCAAGAAGCTAATCGTTACATACATGTAATCATTCAAGAGTACCGCAAATTTGGCATCAATCTTATTCTGGCGACACAAAAGCTGCCTTCGAAAAGCATTCTGCCTCGTGACTTGATTGCCAATAGAATTGTGTTCAAGAGTGACCCAAATGATTTCAGTGAACTGGTGAAATGGCCGTCGCAGACTCCAAAACCACATCTTCAGACAGGTGTGTGTATTTATAATGATGAATCCGGCTCGGAGTATGCCAATAATATCACCAGAGGCTTCTTTATCAAGGCATCTACTGATTTAAGGGAGTTGCTTGAACGTGTATCCGCATATGCCAAGGCTCACTTTGAACAAGTAGATGATAATCTGACAATGCGTGTGTTTAGAAGCAAAGATTTGCCGGATTTCAATAAAAAAATCATGGATGAGAAGCACTTCGTTATGTCGAATATACCTAAGGAAGTCGGTATATATGTTGGTGAAAGCATTGCCATAACCGCAACGGATGTTTATGTCCCATTGGTCAAGGAGTCTAATAATAACATACTCATCATTGGTGGGCGACAGGACGTGGCGAAAAGAATTGCATACTATTCACTTTTGTCGCAGTCAATTGCACATAATGATAATACTGCAACCTTTGTTTTGTGCAATTTTATGCGTAATGATGACGAATTGCAGACCTTGTACAATTCGGAACAAATAGAAGCGATAAAGCAAAGTTCTCAATGGTTTGACGCAAGGAAAGCGGATGAGGTTTCAACTGTGTTAGGAAATCTGAAGGGATTAATTGATTATCGAAAAAATTTGGATGATGAATCAGAGATGCATCATGTATATTTGCACATTACATCATTCCAATTAGGAAGGATGTTTGACATGGGTGGTTCTTCTAGTGATCGTACTTCAGATTGTAGCAAATTGCTGGAAACCATTTTGAAAGATGGACCGTCGTTAGGCGTTTTCACAGTGCTTCAGGTGGACAATCTGAGCAATTTGATTCGCATAGGTAGAGGTGCATTGAATCTGTTCAATCACAGAATAGCATTGCAGATGCCTGAAAATGATTCGAACAAGGTTGTCGGAACAGCAGCGGCAAACAAATTAAAAGTTAGCGGCCGCCCAAGTTCTGATTTCCGTGCTTTGTATTTTAATTTCGTCAACAATGAAATAACCAAGTTTAAACCTTATAAATAACCAAGGATATGGCTGTAATAAACAATCTTGATGAGTTGATAGATTTTCGACACAAAATTGAGGATACTGTAAATAATCTGAATGACCAGCTCAAAAAAACGGAAGCGTCATTGGAGACGGTTCATGAAACTTGGGATGACAGTAAATTCCAAGAGTTTTATGATGCATTTGGCGAGGATAAAGAGAAAATCATACCGCTCACAAAAGTCTTTGATGAGTATCAGGGTGAAATTTTGTTAAACCTCCAGCATAAAATAGAGGATTATCTTGGACAATCATTTTAGATGTTATGGAATACGGAGATGTTTTTGTTAGAGACCCATCGTCTCTTGCTGAGCTTAATAACACGACAGAATATGTGGCTGATTCACTGCTCAAAATAGAGGAGAGTGTGAACTCCTATTTGGAAGGAGTGAAAACAGTTTTGGAAGAACAGAAGGAGGCAATCAAGGAAAAATTAGATGAGGCGGAAGAAAAGTTGTCAGACGCAGAAGATGATTTAAGCAGTTGTGAAGCCTCACAGAAAAAAGACGAAGACGGCAATTATACCCCATCTTGCAACTGTGAACGCAGAGCCGTTGAATCCGCACGTAGAGAGGTCGAAGAATGGAAGAGAAAATATAACGAAGCTTGCAGGATCGTGAATGAAACCAATAATGAGATTGAGAATTATAGAGATTCTGGCGGTCTACTTTCCCCCCCCGGCGGGAAATATTTTATCCAATATTTGTCCGGTGAATTCACCGACAAAGCCACAGAGTCTCTGCGTGGTTGTATTGACATTATCAATGAATACCACGAAGCTCCTGCAAATGAAGGTGGTGTGTTAACAGAAGACATTATTGAAAATCCAAATAAAACTAATGATGACAAACCTTTGACTGATTATGAAAAAGC
Organism: uncultured Bacteroidales bacterium; assembly: GCA_905233585.1. GTDB lineage: Bacteria > Bacteroidota > Bacteroidia > Bacteroidales > WCHB1-69 > UBA1205. The sequence continues at coordinate 5,967 of CAJOFD010000007.1, read as the reverse complement.
GGCTCGTTTTGAAGGGTTGTCAGGAAAGGTCATTGATAAACAAGCACAAAATTCCAGAAATATAGCTGACGCAAATCGTGTGATGAAATGTCAAAACTGTGGAAGACTCAAAGCATTATGCATTTGTGGAAATGTGCGAAAGGATATGAAAATAATTAACACAAAATAAAATGAGTAATATACCGGATTTTGTTTTGCAGATTGAGGAGGTTGAACGACAGTTGAGAACTCAAATGGAAGTCACTGCAGATGACTGGCGTGACAGGAAAAAGGATGAATACTACCAGAAATACATGGATCCCTATTGCGAACGCATAGAGACCTATATCAATGGTGGAACCAATATGAAAGGAATGGGAATAAACGAACTGGTGGTGTTTTGCGACAACAAACTTCAAGAAATGGAAAATCTATCGGGAATTCCTGCCAATGTTCAGTTCGAACTTGCTGCCGTTGGGCAACATGACGGTCATTTGAATGACTATTTTGATAATGACATGGATGTTGAAAGTATGGATATGATAAAAAATCGCGGAGGTGTAGTTCACGACAACCAACATGTGCGTGATTATTGGGATAATAGCAATGGTTGTGGCTATAATGGTCCGCGTCCCGGTGAGCTTGCCCAAGATGACATTCGCGATATATATGAAAAAAACAATTGATTTGATAAAAAGAGAAATAGATAGGTATAAAAATTTTTGAATATGGATAATAGTGGTGCAAAAGTAAGTTCTGCGGAATTGATGACTTTACAAAGCGAATTAGTTCAGCTTTCTGGTACATTACATGAGTTGTATGAATTGATGAATTCTGATGTGTCAAGTCTTGGTGAGTATTGGAGAGACCAGAAGTTTGATGAATTTCTTACAGGTTATAAGCCGCAAATGGATAAAATGGAAGAAATCTCCGAGCGCTATCATGAATGGGCAACAAAGGATTTGCAAATAACCATTGACAATGTGATAGTTGCAGAGGAAGTTGATGTTTCTGGAGGTTCTTCGAGTTCTTCCGGGATTTCTACAAGTGGTGACAGCACATCATCACCAGCTTCTTCTAACAATCCCTTTTTGAAAGGCACACAAAATGTGCAAAAGAAAATGCAAGGGGGTAGTAATCCGGCAATGCAAAAAAAATGGAATTCGGAGCATACTCACAAAGAAGGAATGGACTCTAATGAGCGAGAATATCCGCATCAAGGAATAATAGATAATATGGCAAAGAAAGCGGAGGAAGCTGAACAGGCAAAGAGAAACAATATATTCGGCTATATGATGCAGAAGGGTAATTCGAGATAAGGTATTTTTGTGGTTCATTGTGGAATAGTATTAATTGCAATAATAAAAGATTGATAGAATATGGAGTTTCAAGAACCAAATAATTCATATTTACTTTGGCTTTTGCCTCTTATAATTTTATTATGCTTTATTCTTTTAGTGATTTTCAACTAAAAATATATGAAGGATTTTGCTATGACGACTAAAATAAGATAAATATAGAACTATGAAAGTTATTACTATTGGACGAAGTTCACAAAACGACATTTCCGTAAATGACCCGAAAGTGTCGCGGCACCACTGCCAGATTGTGCAATACGACAATGGGACATTTGGTATTGTTGATTTCGGCAGCAAAAATGGGACTTTTGTCAATGGACAACGTGTGTATGGCGAAGTGCAATTGATGTGGGGAGACCGCGTTCAAATAGCCCAGGCCAACCTTCCTTGGCAACAGTATTTTTCAGCAGGAACAGCAAAGCGTAAGAAGCGGTGGTTATGGCCAACGATAGTAGGGATTGTGGCGATAGTGGTGGCAACTGTCGTAATGCTGTTAGCAATCCGTTGGGGCGCTTGGTATGAAAAAGATATTTTGTTTTCAGGTGCGTATCCTCCAGTAACTCAGGTGATCTATGAGCAAGATGGAAATATTTATACTGTTGAAGCGGTTCAGGGGCAAGTGATGGTCTATTTTGCCGATGGAGTATCGCACAGAGAAGCTGTTCGAGCCATCAAGAAAGCAGGAGGCAAAGTGGCGGCACAAATCCCTAAAGCTCATTATTATTTAGTTAGCACTGATGCGGAAGAAGAATCAGCGTTTATGCAAAAAATACGTACTATTGCTGCAACAGATTTTGTTTATCCTAATGCGGTGTCATATACATGTGAGGCTACATCTTATGTAATGGACGATTTTACAGACAAAAGCGATGGAGCAACTCACGGTGAAATAGTGTCGTATGCATTGCAAGAATGTGGTCATGTGGCTACAATAAGGAGTTATGAAGAAAATGTTGATGGGAGTGGTCTAAAGTGGTCTGAAATTATTAAAGATTTAAATAACATTCTTTCAAATGCTTCCGAAGATGTATCTCCAGTGATTAATATGTCCTTCGGTGTAGCTTTAAGGGTAGCAGGGAAAGATGTGTTTTGGGAAGATGCTCCTGACAGTATTCAATATAATTATAGACAATTTTATATTAAAGAAATAAAGTTATTGCTGGAGCAAATAGACCAATATAGGGATAAGAATTTTGTGATAGTAAAATCTACTGGTAATTCTGCCATAAAGAATTTTGATAAGGATATATTAACCCCTTTGTACAATACTTTGGACGAGAAACAACGTGCTGTTATGGACGAACATGTGATTCTTGTTGCTGCAGAAGATTCACGTAATAGAGCGTATTCTAATGAATTGGAGAAAGGTGTACATCACAACTGGGTCACCAAAGTTGATATATCTGATTTTAAATTTAAGGGCAAGAATGCTTATGGCACTTCATATGCAGCTCCAAGAACGACCTGCTTTATTTCAACAACATCTGAAAAATTCAAATTGAAACCCACAGATGTTTTACAATATGTCCGCAAAGCAACCGAGAAAGCGCCAGACCATATCTTGACACTTGAACGGCTGGAAAAGGAAATAGCTGGTGAACCAAATAATGCAAAATTATCTGAAAACGAAGCTGTTATTGAGGGTGTGTTGAAAATGTATCTATTAGATAATATGAGTGATGGAAGTACAACATATTACACAGACACAGAAGGGAATGTAGAATATGTCAGTGTGGAAGAGAAGGGCTCGTATAGTCAAGTGATAAACAAATATCGTAACACAAGTGAAAATGAGTACATTGCATTCGTAGTTGAAACAGATAATAAAATTGATGTGAAACAATATCTAAGCGATGATGATTTAGAATTATTTGATAAAACCGTGCAATCTGAATTCATGGTTGTTCCTAACTTCCAATTTTCAGGGGAACATTTTGCAGCAAAGTATGCAAATAAAAGAGTGCGGGTTAAAGGCACGCTTTATGTTCCTATGGCAGGTTGGCGTAACGTAACAGATGTCGTAATGAATTTAAGTGAGATTATGCTGGTGGATAATAGCGAAAAAAAAACTACTAAAACAGAAAAAAATATTGTTTCATCATCACATCAGGGAATCCCTTCCAGTTTGGTTGGAACAATGTGGGTTACCAATCAAACTCATAATAACTGGACAGGGGAAAAACGTACAATAGAATTTGTCGGTGAATATCAAGTGAGAATAACCGATGAGGTTTTATTTTATCTAATGTCAACATCTGATAATTTGCCAGAACCCACTGTCCGACTTTATAATTGTTATTATGATGCTAAAGAAGATAGAATTTTTATTTGTAAAAATTCCAACCAAGTAATTTCAAATATGACTATGCGGCTAAAATATGAAAGAGGACAATTAATAGAAACAACAAATAAGTATTCAATGGTGGAATATGACAGATTAAGATAGGGAAGTGTTAATATGAAAAATTCTCTGAGATACACAGAAATTATAAGAAAACTAATGTTATAACTTTGCTATGAATTATAACGAACTGCCAACTTATATAGAAACGCACAATAATGTGGTTACAAAAATTCTAATGGGGAAGAGCAATTGGAGTGCTACTGAATTGCAGCATTATCAAAACTATCCTTCAGAAGTGGAGCGGGCTATTAAGTTGTATAATAGTGGTGTGTCTGTATCCCTCCAAGGATGCGTATATCAAAGCCAACGCTTTGCCCTTAAGATGTCCTGGGAAAATTATGTTTTTTCCAAAAAAACAACCCCAAAACAAAGACATCACAATGCCGTTGCATATTTAGCTATGGCACTCACATTCGGAGGTGTTGAAAAAAAAGTTCCTATCCTTGTCGCAGATTATGACGGAGTGGCACGTCCGTATGATGAAGCGACAAGGACAAGTAATGATGCAATTGTCGCAGTGGCAATAGTGGATAATGATAATGTCGATGTTGCGGTGGTGGAAATGGGTAATGGTGTTGTTGAGGTAAAGGGTATTTATGGAGGCAAAAACATTTCATTAGATATGGCTTGCGACATGGCTTGGGGAATGAGTTCGGGTTGTCATATTGATAGGGTTTATATTGTGGGCAACCGCTCTTTAAACACAACAATACAACAAACAGTATATAATCATTTCCATATTTTTCCAAAGTGCTTTGTAATATATTACGATTTACTGGAATTAGCTGCGACAATATTTGCAGGAGTGTTACAATGCAAAATTCATGACTTGCTGATGTGTGATGTACTGTCAATGCCTGTGGGCATAAGGGTTTGCAGCAATGGAAAATCATCTGGTATAATTACTTTATTTAATGAAGTTGGGACAATTCCTACCAAAAAGTATGTTGAAATATCAATGGAGAATTATCCTTTCCCCCTCCAAGTCGAGGTTTTACAGGGAGATTTTAAAAGAACCGCTGGTAACAGATTGTGGGGGCTTAAAACAATAGGGCATTTTACAATAACGAATAATACTAAGATTATGAAAAATGGAAATTCGCGGATATATGTGGAGGTGGATTCCGACATGGCTTTATGTGTGTATGCTTGAAATTTATTTATGGAACATAATATTTAATTAAATAAAATTATACAATAAATATGGGAGAAGATAACATTAATGACTACAAGGAACTGCACCCAGGCACTGGGCTCAATGGCGGTAAATACGTCATTGAAAAGAAAATTGGAGAGGGTGGTTTTGGTATCACCTACAAGGCCATACAACAAGGTTTGAATAGGATTGTCTGTATCAAGGAGTATTTCCTTGCGGGGCGTTGTATTCGCGATACTCATACGCGTACAATTCATCTGCAGGGTATTACGGAAGATACTTTTGAAAAATATCGACAGTCATTTGTCAAAGAGGCAAGAACATTAGCCGCTCTTCATCACCCGAATATTGTGGAGGTGATAGATGTATTTGATGAAAATGGTACATCTTATATGGTAATGCCTTTTATTGAAGGCCGTAGTTTACAGAGTATAGTGGAGAAGAATGGTCCGCTAACATCTCCGGAGGCCGTTAATTTTGTAGCACAAATTACCAATGCTGTAGGATATATCCATGAAAAACATATACTGCATCGCGACATTAAGCCTGACAATATCATGATTACTGCCGATTTTAAGGCTATCCTTATTGATTTCGGTTCCGCCCGTGAGTTTGAGCAGGACAAGACCCAGATGCATACATCCATGCTAACACATGGTTATGCTCCTACTGAGCAGTACACGGCAAATAGTAGAAAAGGTTCTTATACCGATATCTATGCTATCGGTGCCACCCTTTATTTTGTTCTTACGGGACAAGTGCCTTTGCAAGCCGCTGCCCGTATGACAGAAAAAATGCCTGAACCCAAGGAGTTAAATCCTGATATTCCTGATGAAATTAATCGTACCATACTCAAAGCAATGCAGTTGAAAGCGGAAAACCGCCATCAGACAGTGAAGGATTTTATGGACGACTTGTTGAATATCAGACCTACAGAATTGGTTGATGAATCCATTGGTGCAAAAACCGTTGTTATAGAAAAAACAAAAAAATGGATGTGGTGGGCAATAGGTGCGGCTGTAGTGCTTGTTGTTTCGCTTTCTTTATGGTTGATATTGCGACCCAAAGAG
>CAJOFD010000006.1 GCA_905233585.1 uncultured Bacteroidales bacterium | reverse complement strand
CTGCAACACCATTATTTCTTTCATAGGATATAGTAACTTATCTTGCAGATGTAATGTTTCAAGAATGCGGACTTATAAATTTGCCAGCCCATTCTTTCACGCAGTTTTTATACGCTCCAAGTTTCACATTTTTTACGAAAATAACTCTAAACCGCATTGATTATTAATCAAAAGAATACTTATCGCTTTTCGGCAATTACATTTCACCTCTCATTTCTCAATTTTCACCTCTCAACTATTATATATATTAATATAAGGTAGAAAAAAAGGAGACCTGCCGAAGCACGTCTCCCAAAAACAATAAACCCAAATTTATAAAGTCTTATTATTGATTTTTCAATTTCAGCGACAAGAATGACTTGACGGGGTTGGCATACATGGTGAGCAGTTGTTGTTTCATTTTGAAAAAGACAACGTCATCGATGTTGGCACGTTTGCGGATATGTTGCATAAAGTCGCGTTTGTGCATGTCGGTGTAATGCTCTTGGAACTGGTTGCTGTTGTTGAGCATGTCGTAAGCGATAAAATTGTTGGGGAACAGGTGGTAGTTGCTGTACATTTGCTTGTCGATGAGCGAGCAGATGTATTGTAGTTTTTCGTTGTCGCATGAGAAGGTCAGACTCTCGTCTATATCGTTATTGATGACGTGGCCGAACTGCAGATGCACTTGACTTTTGTAGTCAAATATCCCCGCGGACATGCTTTTGAAGTCCTCCTCTTGCGTTTTGACATATTTCTTGTTCTTTTTGGTCAGTAAAACCTCCCGTGCTTTAAGATTGTCGCAGGGCTCGAACTCGTAGGAGATGGTAAGTGGAACAATGTTCAGTTGTTTGAGACTAGTATATATATCAACGTCTTTTTTGCTGTTGTACAACATCTTCAAAACGCTTTGTTGGGTCTTGTCCATACCGTCTTTTGTTCTTCCGTTGCGTTGGGCAAGCCATATCGAATTGCTCCCGCTGACAATATTGGAACGGATATATTCGGATACCAGTTTCGAGTTTGTTACCATTTCTCTGGCGGTTCCGTTGCGGGTGATGGTAAACATATTGCAAACCTTGGCGACATCGGTCAATACCTGCGAAGACAGCAAATTGTTCCCTATACAACTCAAACATATCTTATCATGCTGCGATTTGAGGTAAATTTGCAGTATCGCCGAGTCCATAATTATATCTCGGTGGTTGGCCAAGAACAGATAATTTTTGCTTTTGTCCAATGCTTCGTAACCGCTTACCGTAACATTGTCGATACTTCGTTCGATGAGGTTCTGGCATATCGGAACAAATATTTCCTCCTGAAATTCGCTGATATTTTGTACTCTCTTTATCTTTTTTATGAGTATATTTAGGGGAACTTGGGGAATAAAATTAACCAATGAACTTATAAATCCTTTGTTTTTTATCAGTCGGTTGATGGCCATGGGTAATTCTTCGTCTTTGTATGGCCTTATCTCGATGAATGGATCTGTTTTTTGCATGGTTTTAGTCTTGATTTTTGTTGATGATGTTTATATTGAATGTTTGATGTAAGTCAATTTTTTCGGAGAGATATATGTTTTGCTCTTCGATGGATATTTGTTTTTCCGTTTGATTGATTTTTATGGTGTAACGGCCTTTTCTTGGAAAAACTTTGTCGCCGTTGGCCAACCTGCAGCATGTTTGCCCCGTTGGGGTATGTGCCCAACTGACAAGTTCGGCAGGGTAGGCGTAGCCCAACATGTTGTTGGCTTGCAAGATGTCGCCTGCTTCAATGGTTTTTCTTATTCTTGATGAACTGATGGCTTCGCCTTCGTAATACAAGGCAGGCACTTCTTCCAATTTCACTTCTGAAAACTTTCCCGAGGACGCTATCTTCTCGCGGTTGCCTTCTCGCTGGCTCCCGAAATTGTTGTTGTACCCCATGACCAAGGTTTTTAATTGTATCTTTGTGGTCAATGCCGACAAAAAGGCGGAATAACTCATTTGGGCAAGCTCCGGTGTAAAGGGCAGGTACAACAGATTGTCTATCCCCAAAGCCGAAAACAACGCCGTTTGCTCTTGCGGGCTTGTGAGCATTTGCAACCGATAGTCCGGATTGACTATCTTTCTCGGGTGTGGATTAAACGAGATAATCAGCGACTGCCCGTCTATTTGGCGTGCTGCCTCGCAGGTCTTGCGTAATATCTCCGCATGTCCGCGATGAACCCCGTCAAACGAACCGATGGTGGCGGCTACGGGTATCTCTTCCCCGATGGATGATATTTGGTGATAGATGTTCAAGGTAATGTTTATTCTTCCGACAACAGAGTGTCTGTTTCGTCTATATTAAAGGTTGCTACAATATCTTCGGCATTCATGCCTAAATATTGTATGCACAATTGGGCGTCTGTTACCAAATGGTCTTCAGGATATGTCTTTATAAAATTCTCATAGGCTATCTTGGCAGAATCCAATTGCATAAGAATGTTTTCGTAGGTGAAAGCCTTGTAAAAACATGCCTCTCCATTCTTGGCAAAATCGGGATATTCTTGCACCAATCTGTCAAAATCTGCTATGGCTTCATGACCTTTGTTGGTTTTTAGGTGCAATGTACCCGCTCTGAAAAGCATTTCGGGTGCCAAACTGTCCTTCGGATAGCAGGTAACATAGAGGTAATATTTTTGTTCTAACTTTTCTATATCCGTAGCAGACGATTGGGCTGTAATTTGGCTCTCCAATTGCTCTATGGTGGATAATTGTTGCACTGCGGTTTGTTGGCAGGCAACAAATGACAACAACAAATAGAGGCTTAAGCCTATTTTCAAATAAAATGGTTTCATTTTTATTTTGTTTTATATTTCACTTGCATTTTTCCGCGACTAATATCATTGAGTTTTCCTTTTAACAGAGTACGTTTTAGGGGTGATATGCGGTCTATAAAGGTCTTGCCCATAATATGGTCGTATTCATGTTGGATAACTCTGGCTGCCATTCCGCTAAAATTACGCCTTTGCCGTTGAAAGTTTTCATCGTCATATTCTATAGTAATGCTTTCTTTTCGCACCACATTCTCGCTAATGCCGGGAACACTCAGGCAACCTTCGCAAAAAACGGCGTTCTCTCCGAAGCGGTCAATTATCTCCGCATTGACGAATGCCATTTTTACAGGAGCTGGTTTTTCGCCTTCTGTTTCTTCTTCCATTTCGGTGGTGTCTATCACAAATACATTAATAGGTAAGCCTATTTGTGGGGCGGCCAAGCCGCAACCGCGGGCATGGTACATTGTTTCAAACATGTCGGCTATCAATTCTTGCAAATTGGGGTAGCCTGCGTCTATATCGGAGGCTTCTTTCCGCAATATCTGATTCCCGAACAATACAATTGGATAAATCATAATGTGTTTATTTTTTTCTGTTGGTTAAATTCGGCACTTTCCATATACGATTGCAGTATAATCGTAGCACTGATGGTATCTACAAGGGCTTTGTTTTGTCTTGCTTTTTTTTTCAAGCCGGCATCTATCATGGTTTGAAATGCCATTTGGGAGGTGAAACGTTCATCTACCCGTTTGATGGGTATCTGGGGATAAATGCTTTGTAGTTTCTTCAAAAATGGTGTGATATATTTGGTGGAATCTGATGGCGTATTGTCCATTTGTTTGGGTAACCCGACCACAAACAGAACAACATTTTCTTTGGATAAATATGTTTTGAGAAAATCGAACAACTCACCTGTGGGAATTGTTTGCAGTCCCGTTGCTATCAACTGGTTGTCGTCTGTTACTGCGATACCGACTCGCTTTTGACCATAATCAATGGCTAATATTCTTCCCATGCTTTGCTCTTTTCTGTTTTTCTTTTGCCGTGCAAAATTAACATAAAATTTTAAATAATGAAAATAAAAAGCGTTTTTTATTTCTTGTTTCAATGTATAACAAAAAATATTATATCTTTGCAAAAAATATATTATTAACTAAAATAAAATAAAAAATGAAAAAGTTATTCTTTAAAGGCATTGTTTTAGTAAGTGCCGTAGTTGCTTTAGTTGCATGTAAAAAAGTGGAACCAACCGCTGTTACCGAGGATGTTGTTGGTTCTGTTACCGTTTCAGGTTCTGTTACTTATTCTCCAGGTAGCGGTAAGATGTATGCGACAGACAAACCTGTTTTTGTCGATGTGGACATGACTTGCTTTGACAGTACGTTTGTAGGTGTTAAACGTTATTCATCTACTACTGATGCAAGTGGTATGTTTTCACTCTCTGTTCCTTGTCCTGTTGGCAAATCTGTAAAAGGTAAACTTACAGTTTCTTTTGACGCAGATTATACATCAAACAGTACAAGTTATATCGGACATTATGAATCAACTGTAGATGTTGAGGGGATAGATGGAGGTACTTTCTTCCATGAATTTGAGAATTTGACACCTAAGTCTAAAAGGAAAAAATAACAATACAACAATACCAACAAAAACACATTGTAAATATGAAAAATATATTTAAATATAGTATTCTGTGTATTGTTCTACTATTAGGGCAATCAGTTTTTGCACAGCAAAAACCTATTCCTGAGGGTTTCTTACCCGAAGCAGGTAGCACTGCTATTGGTTTTAGCATAAATCCTATAGCAGGTGTTAAAGTGGTAAATTGGTTTAAGAATGATGCTTTTGTCGGCAATGCAATTGCGGCTACGGGTTCCTTGCCATATCAAATGTTTATGTTGGCACAAGAGCCTATGGCTTCCATTCGCGTAAAACACAAACTCAACAATGTAATAGCCATAAGAGGAAGTGTCGGCTTTAGCGGCGGTTATTTCAATTATAAAGAATATGTAAAAGACGATAAAGCCTTGGCTACAAATCCTTTTGCAGAAGATCTCGTTGTAGATGCCGTTAAATTCAATTTGGCAAGTGGTGGTGCTTCTGTCGGTATAGAATTTACAGGTGGTGACCGTAAACTACGTTTTGTAGGTGGTGTTAGCCTCTTGTATGCTTTCGGTGGTGGCAAAATGAAATTTGATTATGGCAACCAAATCACTGCCATGAACCAAAAACCAACTTGCATGCCTTTGATTTCAGACTCTTTGAATGCATTCCAAGCAGTTGGCGATATTGCATACGGTCGTCCAGTAGAAAGATACAATATCGGTTTGGAACATGGTATCGGTCTTAGTTGCGATTTAGGTTTGGAATGGTTCATCGTACCTAAAGTATCTTTGGGAGCTGCTGTTACTTTTACTCCGATTATGGTTGTTTTCCAACCTAAAACCTATACTATCTTTGAAGGTTATGCTTCTTCAAGAGGTCAAGTGGTTGAATACAACAAATTGGTTAGTCCGGGTAGCACATATTTGCTCTATGGAACAGAGAATTTGGGTATGAGCCTTTCTCTTCACTATTATTTCAAATAGTAGAAACAAATCATCTATAAAAAAAGGAGCATTACGCTCCTTTTTTTATACACACAAATAACACAAAAATTACTTCAAATGTTTTATACGAATACTTGTTCGCATTTTTTTGTTACATAATCCAAAGTAATGGATAATGTTTTGTTTTTGGCGGGTTTGGCATCAAACATAATGTCTGTCATTATTTTTTCGATGATAGCCCGCAATCCTCTTGCTCCTAATTTTAGTTCAACGGCCTTTTCAACAATATAATCAATGGCATTGTCTTCAAATTTAAGATTGACCTTGTCCAATTCCAAAAGTTTGGTATATTGTTTCAGCAAGGCATTTTTAGGTTGTAATAAAATGCGTTTCAAAGCATCTTTGTCAAGAGGATTAAGATGAGTAATGACAGGAAAGCGTCCGCATAGTTCGGGTATCAATCCGAATGTTTTCAAGTCTTGAGCGGAAACGTGTTCCAATAGGTTGTCTTTATTGATTTTTTTAGATTCTTTTTTGTAGCCGATAATGCTTGTATTTAAACGGTTGGCAATTTTCCGTTCAATGCCGTCAAAAGCCCCGCCTGCAATAAAGAGTATATTTCGGGTATCTACCTGAATGAACTTTTGTTCGGGGTGTTTTCTGCCCCCTTCAGGCGGAACATTGACAATGCTGCCTTCCAATAGTTTTAACAGGGCTTGTTGTACACCTTCTCCGGAAACATCTCGAGTGATAGAAGGGTTGTCCACAGCACGGGCAACTTTGTCTATTTCGTCAATAAAAACAATTCCGCGTTCTGCTTTGGCGACATTATAATCTGCCGCTTGCAACAATCTGCTCAAAATGCTTTCGACATCTTCACCAACATAACCGGCTTGTGTAAATACGGTAGCATCGGCAATACAAAAAGGTACATCAATAAGTTGTGCTATTGTTTTGGCCAATAGGGTTTTTCCTGTACCTGTTTCTCCGATTAGGATAATGTTTGATTTGTCAATTTCTACATCATCATCGGTTCTTGTTGTGTAATAATCTATGCGTTTGTAGTGATTATATACCGCAACAGAAAGTACTTTTTTGGCTTCTTCCTGACCTATTACATATTGATCAAGAAAGGCTTTGATGTCTTTAGGTTTTTTGTCTAAATGAAATTCGGCAACCTGTTGGTTTTGTCTTGTTAATTCTTCTATTTTTATATGTTGAAGAATTTCACCGGCTTTTTCTATACAATTGGTACAAATGCAAGCGTCAAGCCCTTCTATTAATATAAGGTCTTGACTTTCTTGTTTGCCACAAAATGAACAATAACGTCCTTTTTTTGCCATTGGAAAAAATAAAAGAATTATCGGGTTAAAATTTCATCAATCATACCATATGCTTTGGCTTCTTCAGCAGTCATCCAATAATCTCTGTCGCTGTCTGCCCACACTTTGTCAAAAGGTTGATGGCTATGATTGGCGATAATTTCGTACAATTCCTTTTTTATTTTTTGAATTTCCCGTGCTTCAATTTCTATATCGGAGGCTTGTCCGGAGGCACCACCCATTGGTTGGTGTATCATTACGCGGGCGTGTTTGAGGGCAGAACGTTTGCCATCTTGCCCCGCACACAACAATACAGCCGCCATAGAAGCTGCCATACCTGTACAAATAGTTGCCACCTCGGGTTTGATATATTGCATGGTATCGTAAATACCCAAACCTGCATAAACAGACCCTCCGGGAGAATTGATGTATATCTGAATATCTTTTTGTGAATCGGTAGATTCCAAAAATAATAATTGTGCTTGAATAATATTGGCTACATCATCATAAATAGGAACTCCCAAAAAGATAATTCTATCCATCATCAAACGGGAAAAAACGTCCATAGAAACAGCATTCAACTGACGTTCTTCTATAATGTTGGGAGTAATATATTCATTGACAACAGAAGTGTATCTGTGCAATGTCATACTATTGATACCAGCGTGTTTGATAGCGTATTTTCTAAATTCGTCCATAGATTAAAAATCTAAACTTAATTGTTCACTATTATTGTTTTCTTCTTGTGCTTTTGCTTTGGCAGTTTTGGTTGCTTTGGTTTTCTTGGGTTTTTCTTCTATTGTTTGAGTAACTTCTTTGATGAAAGACTGATAATCCATTTCTTTTGTTTTAGGATTGATTTGTTGTTTTAGTCCTTCAGTCAATTTTTCAAAGAACAGATTTTGATAAGCATTTTTTACGTTTTCTTGATTTTTCATCATTTCAGTTGTCAAACGCATTACTTGTTCTTCTTGTTCTTTGTCCATTTCTGTCATAGAACCGAAATAACTCATACGAATATAATCTTTGATATAATTCAATACGGCATCTCTGTCGATATTGATTTGACAATCTTGACTGATTTTGTCTTCCAATAGTTGGAAAAGTATAGATTTTCTAAGGTTGTCATATTGTTCTTCAATGTTTTCTGCATTGTATCGGTTGTCGTTACGCACCAAATAGTTTTTGATAAAATTGTCTGGCAATTCCACGGTTGTATTATCAACCAAGAAATCCATAATTTTATTTCTATAAACCATGTTTGCATCGTTTATATAACGGAGTTCTATTTGATTTTTAACACTTTCTTTCAAGGAGTTTTCATCTTTGACACTTCCATCGGGGAATGCTTTGGAGAAAAATTCTTCATTCAATTCAGCAGGTTCCATGTGGTGAATGGCATCTATTTTTATCGTTACTTTTTTAGGAGCATTTTCCAATTCTTCCATTTTCACTTTCAAGAAAGTGGAACGTTCGTAGTCGCTCTTGAAAACAATTGTTGTGTCTATTGTAAATTCATCATGTAATTTTTTACCGACAAATTCTTTCATTTGGTCTTCTTTTACATAGGTAAGTACCAATGATGAGGTAAATTTTTCGCCTTCTTCCGGTTGAACGGTTGTCAAAAGCATATCTTCTTCTGCAACTTCTTCAGTAGAAGCAAATTTGCCCAGACGTTTGCGTAAGGAATGTATTTCAGTATTTATTTCTTCGTCTGTTGCTATTATTTTATAGGTATCTATTTTTTTTGCCTTGGCATAGTCAATTGTCAATTCTGGACGAAGGCCTATTTCAAAAGTAAATGTAAAATCTTTTGGATTGTCAAAATCACCGACTGTTGTATCTAATTTTTCAATAGGTTCAAACAAAATATTGATATTGTTTTCTTTGAAGAAATCCAACATTTTATCGTTTGTCATTTTGGACAATTCATCTACTAAAACAGATTTCCCGTATTTTTTGTTTACCAAACCCATAGGTATGTGTCCTTTGCGGAAACCGGGTTCTTGTATCTTGTTTTTTAAATCTTTCAACGATTTATTTACCGCCGGTTGGTAATCTTCCGGCACGAAAGTAATGGTTATCTGTTCGTGTAAAGTTCCAATTTGTTCTCTTGTAATATTCATACGAATTTTTATAATTTATAATTTACAATTTTATTATATTAAATAGTGTGCAAAGATAACATAAAAATCTTTATGTTAAGGAAAAAAATTAAAGTATTTGAATTTGTTTAATCAAACTGCTTCCAATTTTTTCGTTTAGCAAGGCTTTTATTTTGCTTCTGTTGAGTAATAATTCGTTTTTTACAATGGGATTGGTGATATATATAATCAAGCGGGCATTTTGAAATGTTATCTTTTGTGTATATTTTGCAATAGTTTCACCCATGCAACTACGCCACAGCCAATCGATACGTTTGCTTGCATAAACTTCGTGTAGTTTTTGATTGCTTTCCCAAAACAAATTGGAAACCTCTTTCATATCATGTTCGTTTTTGTATTTCATTCTGTGATATGATTCTGTAAGTTTTGCAATTTTGTTTTGTATTCGTTGTACAAGTTTGTTTCGTTGAGTTGTAGCAATATCTGACAATAATGGTCAAGAATATCAATGTCGTTTTCTCCTCCCGCTTTCAATGCTTTTTCCAACCAAGTTTTGGCTTCAACATATTTTCCTTGTTTAAACAATATCCATGCATAAGTGTCCAAATAGGCTGCATTGGTGCTTGTTTTTAAGGATTTTTCTGATAGTTGCAGGGCATAATTGAGGTTTTTGCCTTGTTCGGCCAAATAGTAACTATATTCATTGAGTAACATTGCATTTTGAGGCTCTTTTTGTAAGGCATTTTCAAAATTGGCGACAGCATCTTCAAAATTATTTTCTATCATATAGGCTTGAGCCAGCGTATAATAAAATGTTGCAACCAAAGCATTGCCCGTGGCATAGTTCAAGCCTTCTTTGAGGGCATTGACGGCTTCTGCGGATTGTTTCAATGCTACGTGTGCCATTCCTTGTGTCAAATAGGGCAGGGCTTGCATGGGAAAAAGGGATTGTGCTTCCATGGATTGGGCAACTGTCAATTCAAATTCTTGTAGAGCAAGCAATATGGGTAAATATTGTTCCCAAATAGGATATTTGCTGTTATCCAGAGCCAACACCCGCTCAAAGGCTTCTTTGGCTTGTTTGAATTGATTGTCTTGATTGAGAAAATCGGCATATATGGCCCATGCTTTAGGGTCTTCGGGGTGGGCTTTTACCAATGAATCCAACAAATTGTATGCCATTTGTTTTTGCAGATTTTTCCCGTAAAAAGACAGTAATATCTTTATTTTTTCATCAATATTCAGTTCAGGGGAGACAAAAGCTCTTTTTAAATATTTATAGGCGGAATCATTGTTTTTGTTTTCAACATAATAATTGTACAAACTGGTGTTTATCTGCGGATTGGTCGGGTCTATTTCTCCTGCTTTTTGCAGATAGGGCATAGCCTTTGCGTCCATTTTGTTGGAGATGTATATGTCTGCAATATCCAAAGGATAACGAATGTCGGCGGGAAAAGCCTTTTCCAATTTGTTCATTTCTTTGACTGCATTTTCAGGTTTCTTGAGTTGTAGCCAAATATTCCGTTTGGCAATTATTATATCCTCATTTACACCCATTTGCACTTCCATTATATTATAGGCATCTACTGCTTCTTTTAGTTTATTCTGATAGATGAGAGCAATAGCGTACTTATATATATATTCTTGGTTTTCAGGGTATTTGATAGATAAGTTTTGCCATAGTTTTTCCGATTTGTCATATTGTTGGCTTATGTCATAAGCTTCTGCCAATGTGGCTTTTATCCAACGATTGGTATCACATAGTGTCAAGGCAGTTTGCAATTCTTCAATGGCAGCCTTGACTTTGTTTTGCATCAACAATAATTTGGCATATTCAAAATGTGCCATATCATATGATGGATTGGTGGTCAATAGGGCTTTTAATTGTTGTTCCGCTTCGGCGTGTTTGCCTGCATTTTTTAACACAACAGCATCTATCAATGTAGAGGATTGTTCTCTATATTGTTCCTGAGATGTAAATATTTCTACTTTAGAGGAAGATTTTTTGCTTTTTTGTGCCTTTTGTGCAAAACTATAATATGGCAGTACAAGCAATAAAATAAAGAGAATAGGATATCTTTTTTTCATATTTATTATTTGCCAGTGTGCCCAAATCCGCCTTCTCCTCTTTCGGTATCGTCCAAAACTTCAACACATTGCCAACTGATGGTTTCATGTTTGGCTATTACCATCTGGGCAATTCTGTCTCCATGATTGATAGTGAAATCGGCATCTGACAAATTGACCAAAATCACTTTTATTTCGCCGCGATAGTCAGCATCTATTGTTCCTGGAGTATTCAATACGGTAATTCCATGTTTGATAGCCATGCCACTGCGAGGACGGATTTGGGCTTCATATCCCGAAGGCAAAGCAATATGCAAACCCGTTGGAATTAACATGCGTTGCAGGGGTTTTAATGTTATCGGTTCTTGCAAATTGGCCCGAATATCCATACCTGCCGAATCAATGGTTTCGTATGCAGGCAAAGCATTGTTAGAATGATTGATAATTTTGACTAACATAACAGATATATTTTGAAGTGGAGCTGGAGGGAGTCGAACCCTCGTCCAAACTCGCTGCAAAAATGCTTTCTACACGCTTATCCTTTGTTTGATTTTCGAATGCTTGCAGGTACAAGGCTAAACCGACAGGCAACTTATCCTCTAAAATTTCGCATTTGTGGCGAGGCACACAAATACTATCTCCGCTTTTCCGACACCTCTAATCCAAACGCCGCAGAGCAGGGCTTTTAGTGAGATGGCATGCTACGCAACCTTGTTACGCAGCGAGTGCAAAATTATTATTTTCGCCGTTTAATTTGGCATGAAAGTTGGCTATTACGGAACCTACTTACAACGTCCGACGTGCTTACACTTCCACTTACGAGCTGTCAAAACCAAACAACCCCAAGTATTTATATGCAAACGATTATTTTGTTATTTTATTGTTTGAACGCTTATATTTGTTGAAAATATTTAGAGTCCGATTAAGTAAAAATCGGTAAATTGATGCTTTTTTTATTCCAATGTATATATGTAATTGTATAGCATTAATTGTTTAAATAAAAATATGTTAAATAAGGCGTTTTAGATTTTTAAACACATTTAAATCAATGTTTTATTCTGTTATTATTATTCAATACAATTGGCATTTGAGACTTCTATATTCTTAAATATGTTTGATGCGAAGGTGTGAGTGATTTCTATAAAATTTGGTCTATTGGGCGAAAAAAATGATATAATGGTCTAAAAATAGGCTGAACAATTGCAATTTCACACCATAATACCATTTTTCTGCCAAATAGCCCCCTTTTTTTTCTTGATTTTTGCTATAAAATACACGTAACTCATTGATATATATATATATATATATAATTGCTGTGTAAAAAAAATATACCTTTGCATTCCTCAAAAAAAGGGGATATTTTTTATTGAACGAAACGAGATAAAGCAAGAAAAATAATAACATTAACTAAAAAAAATAATTAAAAAAACAAAATGTACAGAAATTTTAAATTTTTAGGTTTGGTAGTAGGATTACTACTTTTTGGCAAAAGCCATTCACAGACTGTCTCGCTTGCTTTTACAGGCAGAGATTCTGTAAACAAATATGTGCAATTGGATAGTATAGCTATCTATAATTTAACAAAAGGTTGGCAAGAAACAATTTATTGGCCAGATACGGTGATAACACTTTCAACACCAGCAGGCATTGCAGATGCCCAAGAACAAGAAATAGGTCTTTCGTCCTATCCTAATCCATTCAATGGAACAAGTTTGGTAAAATTTACGCTATCGCAGAGTGAGCAAGTACAAATGGCTGTTTATAATATAGCAGGGCAGCGAATAATGGAATATCACTCATTTTTAGAAGCGGGTACCAATTATTTTGACATTAGTTTCCAAAAACCACAAGTTTATTTCTTGGTGGTAAACACCGTAGAAGGGCGTTTTGTACAGAAACTTGTCAATTTAGGATATTCGGGTGATAATTATATTGAATATAGAAGCACCACATCGGCACAAATAGAACAAAAATCTAAATCGCACAAGAGCTTGTCTTCAAAACCTTATAACTATGGAGATATGATGGAATATGTGGGCTATGCTACTATCAATGGTCATTTTGAAGAAAGTCAACATATTGCACAGCCTCAAAATTCATCACAAACATTTATCTTAAATTTTGATGTCGTAAGTTTGTCTCCATTCATTTCTTCTTCTGACAACACTAGAATTATTTTTGCTCCCGGCAATTTGCAATGGAGTGCAACAGGAACCCATGCTGTAGCAGGAGGTGGTACCAGTATGGGTACTTGGCGTTTCGCATCTAACCAATGGGAGTTTATTGGACCAAATAACAAAAATATTTCATCAACTTACTCTGATTGGATTGATTTGTTTGGTTGGGGAACGAGTGGATATAATAACAAATATCCCTATATAACAAGTACATCATATAGCGATTATGCCAATAATAATATCTTTGGTACCAATTATGATTGGGGTGTTTATAATGCTATTTATAATCCTCAAACAAATGCGTTTGATTCAGCAGGCACATGGAGAACAATAACCAAAGAAGAGTGGGAATATTTACTAAATACACGTATTACAACTTCAGGCATACGTTATGCCAAGGCAAAAGTTAATGATGTAAATGGATTAATTATAGTTCCTGACAATTGGAGTAACTCTACTTATAAATTAAAAAAGACGAATACTGCATCAGCCGCTTATTCTTCCAATGTAATAAGTGCTATAGATTGGAAAATATTAGAGAATGCAGGGGCGATATTTTTCCCTATTACGGGCTACCGTTTTGGCACTTTGGTTTCTGAGTTTGATTTACACAGTTTCTATTGGTCTTCTTCATATAACGATAACAACAGAGCCTACGATTTGTATTTCAATTCTGATTATGTTGCTATGTCGTATAGTTATTGCTACTACGGTCGTGCTGTACGTCTTGTGCGAAATTTCTCTCCTGTTATATCTACTACAACAGCCAGCAATATTACTGCTACCTCTGCCGTAAGTGGTGGCGTTATTACTTCCGAAGGAATTGCTCCAGTAACTGATAGAGGTATATGTTGGAGTACTTCTCAAAATCCAACTATAAATGACAATTATACAACCGATGGTAGTGGTATAGGTAGTTTTACAAGTAGTCTAACTAATTTAACACCCAATACTACTTATTATGTTCGTGCTTATGCCACTAATTTTGAAGGTACTATATATGGCAATGAAATTACCTTTACTACTTCGGCTACATTGCCAACAATAACAACAATTACAGCCAGCAATATTACTGCTACTACTGCTACAAGTGGTGGAGATATTACTTATGATGGTGGTGATCAAGTAATTGATAGAGGTATATGTTGGAGTACTTCTCAAAATCCAACTATAAACGACAATTATACAACCGATGGCAGTGGTATAGGTAGTTTTACAAGTAGTCTAACTAATTTAACACCCAATACTACTTATTATGTTCGTGCTTACGCAACTAATAGTGTTGGCACTATTTATGGTAATGAGATAACCCTCACAACTTCTAAAACATTGCCTACTTTAACAACCATTATCGCTAACAACGTTACTGCTACCACTGCAGCAAGTGGAGGTGATATTACTTCTGATGGTGGCGATACTGTAACTGTTAGAGGTTTATGCTGGAGTACTTCTCATAATCCTACTATTAACGACAATTATACAATAGATGGAGATGGTATAGGTAGTTTTATACGTAATATTACGGACTTAAGAGGCAATACTACATATTATGTTAGAGCGTATGCTACTAATAGCGTAGGCACTGCCTATGGCAATGAAATTTCCTTTACTACTTCTAAATCGGCTCCAATATTAACCACAACTACTATTAGCAATATTACCGCTACTACCGCTACAAGTGGAGGAGATATTACTTATGATGGTGGTGCTCAGGTAACTGTTAGAGGTATATGTTGGAGTACTTCACCAAATCCAACTATCAATGATAATCATACTACCAATGGTAGTGGTATAGGTAGTTTTACAAGTAGTCTAACTACTAATTTAACACCCCATACCACATATTATGTTAGAGCGTATGCAACCAATAGTGTAGGTACTGCCTATGGTAATGAAATTACCTTTACTACTTTGGCTACATTGCCAACATTAACCACAACTACTATCAGCAATATTACTGCTACTACCGCTACAAGTGGAGGAGATATTGCTTATGATGGTGGAGATACTATAACAGATAGAGGTATATGTTGGAGTACATCACCAAATCCAACTATCAATGATAATCATACTACCGCTGGTAGTGGTATAGGTAGTTTTACAAGTAATATGATAGGTTTGATTGGCAATACTACATATTATGTTAGAGCGTATGCTACCAATAGCATAGGTACTGCCTATGGTAATGAAATTACCTTTACTACTGCAGCTGTTGTGCCGACATTAACAACAATTAATGTCAGTGCCATTACTGTTACCACAGCTATAAGTGGAGGAGATATTACTGATGATGGTGGAGATACTGTAACTGATAGAGGTATATGTTGGAGTACATCACCAAATCCAACTATCAATGATAATCATACTACCGATGGCAATGGTATAGGTAGTTTTGTTAGTAATATAACAGACTTAAGCGAATATACTACTTATTACGTACGTGCATATGCTACCAATAGTGTTGGTACTGCCTATGGCAACGAAATAACATTTACAACCAAAAAAATTTATTTCTCTGTTGCAGCTGAAAATTGTGTTTATTTCTCCTCTGGCAATTTGCAATGGAGTGCTACAGGTGGTGGCGATTTGCCCACAACTCATGCTATGATAAATATAGATGGTGACACTGTAGGAGAGGGTACATGGCGTTTTGCTCCTAATCAGTGGGATATAATTGGAGCAGATAACAAATATATTGACTCTACCTATAAAGGTTGGATAGATTTATTTGGCTTTGCTACAAATGGATGGCGCTATGACCACGGCGATGTACGGCAACCATACGCTATAAACTATCATTTTGATTGTGCAGACTTGGTTGTTTGTGGCATCGCTTATGGGAGTAATAGTATAGATTATGATTGGGGTGCAAATAATGCTATTTATAATCCCAAGACTGGTACAACCGATCCCATTGGAATGTGGCGTACTTTAACTGAAGCAGAGTGGGATTATTTGTTAAATAAACGTTCAACAACATCAGGCATACGGTATGCTTTGGCAAAAATTCATGGTGTTCCAGGATTGGTAATAGTTCCAGATAAATGGAGTACATCTATTTATGTATTAAATAATCCTAATACAACAATGAATTATCAGGATATTGATTCCACCAAATGGGCTAAGATGGAGAAAGAAGGAGTGGTATTTTTGCCTGCTGCTGGCTATAGATATGGCACATCTGTTGAGGAAACTCTTGAAGTGGGCTACTATTGGACTGCTACCTGCAATTGTTCCAATAATAATTCGTCTTTCTTGTTGTTTTTTACATCTGTTTTGAACACCCCTATGATACAGGATGTTGAACCTGAGCAGGGTATGTCTGTTCGTCTTGTTCGTCCTGCCTTACGAGAGGAAACAATAGAATAGAAGTTTATAAATCTAAATAAAATAGGGCTGTCTATTAGGACAGCCCTATTTTTTAGCAAAGTATAGTGGGATTTTAGCGTGCCATGGACGCACAATAGTGTGCATTTGTTTCATCGAAAACAATCTTGCTATTATCTATCCTTTCTTTGAGGATAACAAAGAAAATATGACCAAACCTTCTCTGGGGCAAGGTATAGTTTTATGGCTGTAATTTTTTTTAAATAAATATAATAAAATAATAAACAATAACGTACTAATATTTTCCTAAAAGGGAGAAAATATATCCATAGGTTGTTGGGGAAACAAACATTATAGGGTCGTGGTATTCCACGACCCTATAATGTCTATATAAACTAAACTTATAAGGATTTATTCTTGGGGTATATTATGCTTTTGTGTTTTTTTCTTTTTCTGCCATGTCGTACTAAACAAAGTTGGAGTAACTTTTACCATCAACCAGCCCCAATGTAGTCTTCGTTTTTCAGAAACACGTTGGAGTTTAACCATTGTTGAGGTGCTATTCATGTATGAGTATCCAGCAGATAGTTCAACAAATTTTGCAAAAGAATAAGATAATCCCATTTCGAGTTCATGTCCCAATGGTTTTTTCATACCATTAAGTTTGGTTGCTGTGGCAAAGAAGTGGTAGGCTAAGTTGATTTTCATATTTTCAATAGGTTTTACCTTTACTCCACTATAGAGATTTTGCAATCCGGGGGTGAAGTTTCCTACATAACTTTCCATGTAAAAGAAATACATAGCGCCATAGAATTGGTGATGAGAGCCAAAGAGTGAGCAAAATCCTCTTATTTTGTCGTGAAATACAAGACCCAACTGGCCTCTTTTGGGAACAGAGAGATATTTATCGCCTCGTAGATAGTCGTAGCCAGCATAGATAGATAACATTTTAATGGGGTCAGCGGTAATTTTTATAGTAGCCATGTAAGCATCAATGGGAATATTGTGCTCCTCTTTCCCCATTTGGTAGTAGAATGCACCTTCTGTTGTTACAAATGGGGGTTTTAGTTTTATATAAGTACCGACTAATTGTTGGTAAAAGGTTTTTACTTCATCAGTATTAGTGAGCCCTTGCACTCCGAGATTCATGCCCAGTAGGGAAAATCCAAATATCGATTTGGGTGTATCATAGTGATACCAAATAGTTTGCATCGTTTTATATGGCTGTAATCCATCAGAATATTCGTTGCCTCCGATGTCCATGTTAGCAGGATTTTGATTATAAGCAAGAAGTGCGTGTACTTTGTGTCCATGTCCTTCGTACCCGAATATCAATATATCGTGGGTAGGTGCGGTTACAGTCCAGTCATCGTATCCCAAAATACGTTATCATCGTATGCTAACATTTGACGACCGATTTTGAAAAAAAGACCTTGCTTAGATTTCATCAATATCCAAGCTTCGGAAAGATTCAAATCTGCGGAAGATTGTCCCCAAATATAAGTTACCTTAGGGGAGAGTTTTGCTTCAAACCATGAAGAATGTTTGTAGGTGAGATTAAGTTGATATTGGCCCAAGATAAAATGAGCCATCTTTTTGTTATCTGTGCTATCGGAGTTGAATCCACCTTCGCGTATCTCTCCACGAGTAAGCATTTTAGCATCAATTGTAAATTCATTGGTCTTTTTTTGTGCTTGCAGGTTGATTGTCATCGTTATAGCAATTATTGCTAACGTAAATGAAGTTAATTTTTTATGATAAATATACATAAGTTATATTTTAATCGTTTATAATAATAATGTTTAAATTAGATATAATTCTTGATTTTTTTATTTCAATGTCTCACAAACATACATATAATATAAATAACAAGTAGAGTTAGGCTTATTATTTGTATAATATATCCTTTAAAATAAAAATACGAAAATACATTTTGTTAGTTGAATTTTTACCATAAATAAAATTTTAACTTCTATGTATTTTGTAAGGTGTTGATTGTTATATTGTTGAATGTATTATTTATACTTATTCTAAATTCACGGTTATTAAGGATTGAATTTTATTTAATATCAATATATTATGTTTTTTAAGATAAAATTTATGCTGTGTATATTTAAATTATAGTTATCTTTGCAAAATATATAGTATTGTTAACAAAAAATATATACGTGAAAACATTCAAAATGGGTGGGATTCACCCCGAAGAAAACAAATTTGCACATCCTATTAAATTGGAAGATTTTCTTATTCCTCAACAAGTAGTGATGTTTGCAACGCAACATTTAGGCGCTCCATCAACGGTGATTGTAGCCAAAGGAGATAAAGTGAAAGTAGGACAACTCATAGCAAAAGGTGAGGCTTTTATTTCTGCCAATTTGCATGCTTCGTGTTCAGGTACAGTAGCAAAAATAGATATGGTTTCAGATATTGCAGGTTTGAAAAAACAAGCAATTACTATTACCGTAGAAGGTGATGAATGGGAAGAAAGCATAGACCGGACGCCCGACATCGTTTCTGATATCAAAATGGAAAAGAATGAAATTATTGCTTGTATCAAAGAAAAAGGTATTGTCGGTTTGGGCGGAGCCTGTTTCCCTACCCATGTAAAACTGATGATTCCAGACGGGAAAAAGGCTCAATATTGCATTATCAATGCTGCAGAATGTGAACCTTATATTTCTATTGATAATAGAATAATGATAGAAAGAGGCGAAGAATTGATAATTGGAGCCTGTATTCTTCGCAAAGCCTTGGCATTGAATGATGTGTATATTGGAGTGGAACACAATAAACAAGAAGCCATTGCCAATCTGCAACAAATAGCCACTAAATATAGTGGAGTTCATGTGGTTACGTTGAAAACAAAATATCCACAAGGGGCAGAAAAACAATTGATAAAATCTATAACAGGCAGAGAAGTGCCGGCAGGCAAATTGCCGATAGATGTAGGTTGTGTAGTCGATAATGTATCCACAGCATTGGCTGTATATGAGGCTGTTCAAAAAAACAAACCGCTTATATCTAACTATATGACCTATTCAGGAAAATCAGTAGCCAATCCCAAAAATTATCGTGTAAGATTGGGAACGCCCCTTAAAGATATAATTGAAGCCAATGGCGGTTTGGCTGAAGATACCGAAAAAGTAATCAGCGGAGGCCCTATGATGGGTAAGTCCATAAGCAATATTAATTCCTATACAATCAAAGGTTTTTCTAGTTTATTGCAGTTGAATGCCAAAGAAGCAAAAAGACTTGAACCACAAAATTGTATCCGTTGTGCACGTTGTGTAGAGGCTTGTCCTATGGGCTTGGAACCTTATTTGCTATCTTTGTTGTCAAAGCAAAACAGATTGGAAGATTGCGAAAAAGAACAAATAATGTCTTGCATAGAATGTGGCAGTTGTCAATTTACCTGTCCTTCGGCTCGCCCTTTGTTAGATTATATTCGTTTGGGCAAAAATCGTACGGGTGGTATGATTAGAGCAAGAATGCAACAAAATAAATAATAAAAAAAGAAAGAGAAAGTATGAATACATTACATATTTCAGGTTCACCACATGTCCATACCAATGATTCGGTTAAAAAAATAATGTGGACAGTTGTTATTGCATTAATGCCAGCATTACTATGCTCTATTTATTATTTCGGCATCAATGCTGTAAGAGTTACACTTATTAGTGTAGCTGCTTGTGTGTTTTTTGAATGGTTTATTCAAAAATTTATCTACAAAGGCAAAACAACCATTGGAGATGGGTCTGCCGTTATTACAGGCTTGTTGTTAGCGTTCAATGTACCGAGCAATTTACATTGGGCAATTATTATTGTTGGTGCATTGGTAGCAATTGGTGTTAGCAAGATGGCTTTTGGAGGTTTGGGTAAAAACATATTTAATCCAGCCATTGTAGGACGTGTATTCTTATTGATTTCATTTCCACAACAAATGACCACATGGCCTAAACCAATCACCAAGATGTCGGAGTTTATGTCTTTAGATGCAACAACAGGTGCAACACCTTTGGCAGTGATAAAAAGTGCCATGAACAAAGGAGAAGATGTTTCGGCTCTCACTTCTCAATTGCCAGATTATATGCAATTGTTATTGGGAGACAGAGGTGGTTCTTTAGGAGAAGTTGCAGCTGCAGCCATTATATTGGGGGGAATTATTCTGTTGGCAAGAAAAGTTATCACTTGGCATATTCCGGTTAGTTTTATAGGTACAGTATTTGTGTTTGCCACTATTTTACATTTGGCAAATCCTCAATTGTATATTGCTCCGTCATATCATTTGTTGAGCGGAGGGTTGCTATTAGGAGCCATATTTATGGCAACCGATATGGTTACCTCTCCAATGAGTGCTTGGGGTAAAATTATTTTTGGCTTCGGGTGCGGATTGCTTACAATATGCATTCGTGTTTGGGGCAGCTATCCCGAAGGCGTTTCTTTTGCGATATTATTGATGAATGCTGTTACTCCTTTGATAAACAAAGGATTTAAACCTAAACGTTTCGGCGAAAAAGTTGTTGTATAATTAAAAAGATAATATTATGGGTAAGAAAATAGAATCAGATTTTAAGAATATATTAATATGTCTGTTAATTATTACCGCTGTCTCGGCAGGCATATTAGGATTGGTTTATAGCTTAACCGAAAAACCAATTGAAGAAACAAAAAAATTAAATAAAGAAAATGCTATCAAAAAAGTTTTGCCTGATTATGATAGAATGGAAGAATGTAAAGTGCCGATAGAATCAGCGGTGGAAAACAATGTTTTCAAAAAAGAAGCCAAAGCCGATTCTTTATCTATATACAAAGCTTATCAAGGAGAAACCTTGGTTGCATTGGCTGTAGAAACTTTTTCGGATAATGGTTTTGGGGGACGCGTTAAGTTGATGGTGGGATTCCAAGCCGATGGCAGTATAAAAAGAATTGAAGTTTTGGAACATCATGAGACTCCAGGATTGGGGGATAAAATGGAACCTGCCAAATCGGATTTTTCAAAACAATTTGAAAGTATGAAAAATTTTCCGGTAAAAGTAAAAAAAGATGGAGGCGAAATAGATGCAATTACGGCTGCTACTATCAGTTCACGTGCGTATTGCGATGCTGTAAACAGAGCACATGATGCTATTTTATCAATAATAGGAGGAGAAGACAATGAATAAGTGGAAAATATTTACCAATGGTCTTTTAAAAGAAAACCCAACCTTTGTTTTGTTGTTGGGAATGTGTCCAACATTAGGAGTTACGACTTCTGCTATCAATGGATTGGGAATGGGATTGGCAACAACATTTGTGCTTATCTTATCAAATATTGTTATTTCAACATTAAAGAATGTAATTCCGGATACAGTACGTATTCCCGCATTTATTGTGATCATTGCATCTTTTGTAACCATGGTTGATTTGTTAATGCAAGCCTATATTCCTGATTTGCATGCACAATTGGGGCTTTTTATTCCTTTGATTGTAGTCAATTGTTTGGTATTGGGTCGTGCGGAAGCATTTGCCTCCAAAAATAATGTTCTCAACTCTACCATTGATGGTTTGGGAATGGGATTGGGGTTTACCTGCTCATTAACGTTGTTGGGTATCGTTAGAGAATTTTTGGGGAATATATCGTTCTTTAGCCACAAATTGGCCAATATAGATGGTGCTTTGGTATTTGTTTTGGCACCGGGTGGATTTTTGGCTTTGGGATTGCTTTTAGCATTAATCAATAGTATAAAAAATAGAGAAACCTCTAGATAGTTAATAATTTCAAAATTAAAGAAGTATGGAAGCATTAGTTGTTATTATTATTTCAACTGTATTTGTCAATAATATTGTTTTTTCGCAGTTTTTAGGCATTTGTCCTTTTTTGGGGGTATCAAACAAGATTTCAACCTCAATGGGAATGGGGGCTGCTGTTATTTTTGTCATAACCATTGCCACTTTGGTAACCTATTTGGTTTTCCAGTACATTTTGGTACCTTTTAATTTAGTATTTCTACAAACAATATGCTACATATTAATTATAGCGGCATTGGTACAAATGTTGGAAATTATGTTGAAAAAAGTTAGTCCGTCTTTGTATCAGGCATTAGGAATATTTTTACCATTGATTACAACCAATTGTGCTGTTTTGGGGGTTTCCATTATGGTAATACAACAAAATTACAATCTTGGTGGAGCATTGCTATATGCTTTTTTCACGGCAGTTGGTTTCGCTTTAGCATTGGTACTCTTTGCCGGTTGTAGAGAACATCTTGAAATGATGGACCCGCCTAAAAATATGAAAGGTATGCCTATCGCTTTGATTACAGCAGGTATTTTAGCATTGGCATTTATGGGTTTTGCCGGTTTAAATTTGTTCAAATATTAAGAATAACTTTTTATAAAAAGGGAAGGAGGACATTTGTCCCCTTTTTCTTTATAAGCAAATATTGTTACGCACAAATGAAACGTTTTTGGATAACGTTGTTGAAAATTTACTTGTTTTGGCTTATTTTCTTTGCAATAGGGAGAACTATATTTTTGTGTGTTTATCACCATTTGCTTGTCGGTATTGATTTTTCTGAAATTTTAAAAACATATATAGCGGCATGGCGTTTAGACACGGCTATGGCTTGTTATTTCTGCGTTTTGCCGATTATCTTGTCTGCACTTCAACTTTGTATAAAGGGAAAAATTCTGTTTCATCTACAAATGATAGTTTGCGGAATAGAGTTGTTGTTTGCCAATTTGGTGCTTTTCGGTGAAATAGGTGTATATAAAGAATGGTTAACCAAATTGAATTACAAAATTTTTCTTTATCTTAAACACCCTACAGAAATCGTACAATCGGTCAATAGCGTAGAATTACTATTGTTTTTTGTCGGCATTGCTGTGCTGATGGGTGCTTCTTTATGGGTATATCGCAGGTGGGTTTTAAAACCGGAAATTACTTGTATTAATAAGAAATTCTTAAAAATTCCTTTGTGTTTTTGTTTGTCTGCATTATTGTGCTTTTTAGGTATGCGGGGCGGTTTTGATGCGATTCCTATTACTCAAAGTGCAGCCTGTTTTTCTCGCCATACTATTTTAAATGACGCTGCCGTAAACCCTGATTTTAATCTTATTATGCACTTTATTAATTTTAAAAGTGTTGATAAAAACAAATTTCATTTTATGGATAATGAACAAGCGGAGGCTGTTTTCAAGCAAATTCATTTTACCGAAAAGGATAGCAATATTAATATCTTGAAAACAAACAATATTAATATTGTCATTATTTTGTTGGAAAGTTGGTCTGCCGATCTTGTTGATGATTTAACGGGAAGGAATGATTCAATAACTCCCAATTTTCAAAAATTGGAAAAAGAGGGCATTCTTTTCACCAATATGTATGCCAATGGACATCGCTCACAGCAAGCGGTTTGTAGCATATTGAGCGGATTCCCCTCTGTTCCTATTTTTGATATTACAGACAATCAAGAAAAATATATACATTTACCAAGTTTAACTCAACCTTTGCAACAAAATGGTTATGCTACTTCTTTTTATTTCGGAGGCAATTTGGACTATGGAAATATCAGAGCATTTCTATTGCATTGCAATTTTGACAAGATTGTAGAGAGTAAAGATTTGCCCAAGAAACTTCCTCGGGGCAAATTAGGTATTCCTGACCAATATATGACAGACATACATTTAAACAGCCTGACTGAAACACAACAGCCATTTTTTTCTGTTTGGTTTACTGTGAGTACTCATAGTCCCTACGATTATCCTAAAAATACACCCCAAGTGCAAAATGAAAATCTTGCAAATTTCACCTATTTAAATTCGGCAAAATATTGCGACTATTGGTTAGGCAAATATTTTGAAAAAGTACGTCAAGAACCGTGGTATGAAAACACGTTGTTTATTTTGGTTGGCGACCATGGACACCCTACTCATTTGCAACAAGAATCGGCAATGAATTTCAACTACCAGCGTGTGCCTATGCTATGGTTTGGCGAAGTTCTTAAAGATGAATACAAAGGAAGTGTCAATTCCGATATATGTTCCCATATCGATTTGGCAAAAACTATTTTATCGCAACTGAATATCAACAATGAAAATTTTTTGTTTGGGCGGAATATTTACAATGCCCATCATCAACAATTTGCGTTTTTTGAAGCCCTTGAAGGGTTTGGTTATAAAATTCCTCAAGGGTCGATAGTTCAGTTTAATACAGAAAGTACCTTTATTCAAAATTTTGAGGGAGATTCGCTTTATTTTGATATTGTAAAACAACAAGGCGAAGCTTTTTTACAATATCTTTATCAAACTTATATGGATTATTAAAAATTATGCTAATTTTGCATAAATATTTTCGTATGCAAGAAAGATACACAAATCGTAAATTATATTTTGACGAGCAGAGTTATACAACAGAAAAATATGTTCTTCCATATATTGAACAATATAAATCTATTGATAAAAATTGTAAAATTTTGGAAGTCGGTTGCGGGGAAGGGGGTAACCTTAAACCGTTTTTAGACCGTGGGGTGCAGTGTATGGGAATTGATTTGAACAAAGAGCAAATTGGCAATGCCAAACAATTTTTTCAAGAACATCCCAATGTGAACAATATGACATTGATAGAAAAGGATATTTATGATTTTCAAGATAATGAAATAACCTTTGACATCATTATGTTGCGTGATGTTATCGAACATATTCATAATCAAGAAAAGTTTATGAATTTTATTCTGCGTTTTTTAAACAAAGATGGAGTATTGTTTTTTGCATTTCCACCTTGGTTTATGCCTTTTGGCGGTCATCAGCAA
Source organism: uncultured Bacteroidales bacterium (assembly GCA_905233585.1). GTDB lineage: Bacteria > Bacteroidota > Bacteroidia > Bacteroidales > WCHB1-69 > UBA1205. The sequence goes on along the minus strand of CAJOFD010000006.1, from coordinate 51,990 downwards.
GTGTGTCAAAGTAAATTGTCAAAACTTCCATATTTCCATTTGTTGCCTGCCAAATGTTATGCTCAAATTTTGAGTTGGGGGCATGAAGACGAAAAAGGGATAGCCGATTTGTTGGAAATAAAGGAAACGGGTATCACTATTGAACGTTTTGAGCGTATCTGCAAAGCCAATAATTTAACAATTTTAAATAAAACGTTTTATTTCATTAATCCTAATTATGAAATAAAATTCAGACTCAAACCGAGAAAAACCCTACCGATATTTCGTTCTTTGCCTTATATCAGAGATTTTTACACAACGGCTGTCTATTATTTATTGAGTAAATAAGATTTCTTGTATATATACAAGGAAAAGATAAAGCAGAACATATTATATCTATATAATCAAAATGTTCTTTGTTTCCTTCATTTCAAGAACTAAAAGGTTGCTTGTGCTTATTTTTCAGTTAAAAGGTTAATAGCGAAGAATGACATTAGGGTTGCCCCTGTTTTCAAAGCCTCTTCGTTAGCATTGAAATTGGCAGCATGCAGATTCGTTTGCAGACCTTCTATTTGAGTACCTAATCGGAAAAACACAGCAGGATAATGGTGTGAATAATGTGCAAAATCTTCTGCTGTCATTCTGTAATCTAAAGATAGAACATTTTCATCACCAATAAATTGTTTTGCCCAATTTGCACATTGTTGGGTTAATTTTTCGTTATTTATCAAAACAGGATAACCTTTATCTATAAATACTTCAACACTTCCATTGCGTATTGCTGCGATATTATTGCATATTTCTATGAGTTTTTTATAGGCTTCTTGTCGCCATTCTTCATTAAAGGTACGCAATGTTCCTTCTATTTTTACAGATTCAGGTACAACATTTGTTTTCCCATCTCCGACAATTCGTCCAAAGGTTAAAACAGACGGAATGTCTTTTGGAGCAAACTCCTCGCAAAAATGTTCCAAAGCCAACAATATTTCCGATGTGATTAATAATGGATTAATAAACATAGAAGGAATGGCGGCATGTCCGCCTTTACCCTTGATGGTGATGTATAATTCATCGGTAGAAGCCATGTAGTTGCCGCATTTTAGTCCAATTTGTCCTGTCGGAATTTCAGGGGTAACATGGCAACCCAAAACTGCTTTTATTTGATATTTATCAAACAATCCACTTTGAATGAGACGAATTGCTCCTCCCGGGAACATTTCTTCCGAAGGTTGAAAAACCAACAAAATTTTTCCGGAAAAATTATTTTTGAGGTGCCATAATACGTATGCTGCTGTTAGTATATTGGCCATGTGCATATCATGTCCGCAAGCATGCATAACACCTTTGTTTTTAGAGATAAAATCAAAAGTATTTTTTTCTTCAATAGGCAGGGCATCCATATCTGCCCGCAAAACGATAGTTGATGCAGATTTGTCCTGTGTCCCGTTTATTTCTGCTACAACTGCTGTATTATCAAGCATTTTACTGGACTTTATGCCAATTAATGCCAATTGCTCTGATATATATTGAGCCGTTTTTTGCTCGTGTCCTGAAAGTTCGGGATATTGATGCAAATGTCTTCTGATTTTTATCGCTTGAGGATAATATTCATTTGCTAAATTATTGATTTCTTGAATAATATTATTCATTTTTTTCTCATTTAAAATCAATGACAAAGATAGCATAAAAATTGTTCTGTCAAAGAATATAACAAACAGTTGAAAAATTTTAAGCAAACAAAAACGATGGTGAAATTCGGTTGCAAAAATGATATTTTTTACAAATGTTTTTGAAAAAAACTGCCAAATAGCAATGATAAATTTGATAAAAAATTGTTTTTTTATGTAAAATATTGAAAAAAATGATAAGTATTTAAGATAAAAATGTTAATAACTTTTTGTTCCTTTTTCTTTCTGTTTTTGAATTAAATAATTTGATAAACAACTATTTAGTCATCATTTGTTTGCTTTTATAGATAGATGTAATTCGTAACCAAAGCATTTAGAAAATATTTTCTATCAAAATGATGAATATTAGAAAAAAAAGTTTTATATTTGCACTCCTTAAAATGTATTTTTAGGGTGAGTTTTTAATATAGAGAATAAATATAAAACATAAAAAATAAGGATAAAAAGTAAGATATGCCTACAATTCAACAATTAGTAAGAAAAGGGCGGACTCAAATGAAATATAAAAGTAAGTCCCCTGCATTAGATGCTTGTCCACAAAGAAGAGGTGTTTGCGTGAGAGTTTATACAACTACTCCTAAAAAACCAAATTCTGCGATGAGAAAAGTAGCAAGAGTTAGATTGACCAACCAAAAGGAAGTAAATGCGTACATTCCAGGTGAAGGTCACAATTTGCAAGAACACTCTATCGTGATGATTAGAGGCGGAAGAGTAAAGGATCTTCCAGGTGTAAGATACCATATTATTAGAGGTGCATTGGATACTTCTGGTGTAGAAGGTAGAAAACAAAGACGTTCAAAATATGGTGCTAAACGTCCAAAAGCAAAAGCATAAATTAAAAAAATAAATATAAGAAAAGTTCTTTAAAAAAACATAAAAGAGCATGAGAAAAGCAAGACCAAAGAAAAGAATTATATTACCAGATCCAAAATATAATGATGTTCAAGTAACAAAATTTGTCAATAACATCATGTTAGGTGGTAAGAAAAATGGAGCTTTCAAAATTTTCTACGAAGCAATAGATGTTGTTGCAGAAAAAACGAAAGAAGATGGTTTGGAAGTATGGAGACAAGCCTTGGCTAATGTTACACCTTCTGTAGAGGTACGCAGTAGAAGAATCGGTGGTGCAACATTCCAAATTCCTTCTGAAATTCGTCCAGAAAGAAAACAATCTGTCGGTATGAAAAATTTGATAAACTTCTCTCGTAAACGTCATGAAAAATCTATGAGCCAAAAATTGGCTGCAGAAATCATGGCTGCATACAAAGAAGAAGGTGCTGCATTTAAACGTAAAGAAGAAATTCATAGAATGGCAGAAGCAAACAAAGCATTCTCTCATTTTCGCTTTTAGTTATACGTTAAAATAGAAGAGCATAGCATAAAGAAATGGAAGATTTGAAATTGGTACGGAATATTGGTATTATGGCTCATATTGATGCTGGTAAAACCACTACAACCGAACGTATTTTGTACTACACTGGCAAAAATTACAAATTAGGTGAAGTACATGACGGTGCGGCTACTATGGATTTTATGGAGCAAGAGCAAGAACGAGGCATTACCATTACCTCTGCTGCCACAACAGTCTTCTGGAAGAGAGATGAAATGCCCTTCAAAATTAATATAATTGACACTCCCGGTCACGTTGATTTTACCGTAGAAGTAGAACGCTCTTTAAGAATTTTAGATGGAGCGGTGGCTTTGTTTTGTGCTGTCGGTGGGGTGCAACCTCAATCAGAAACAGTGTGGAGACAAGCCGATAAATATGGCGTGCCTCGTATTAGTTATATTAATAAAATGGATAGAATGGGGGCGGACTTCTTTGATGTTGTTGCTCAAATCAAACAACGCTTAGGAGCAAACCCTATTCCATTGCAAATACCAATTGGTGCAGAAGATGATTTTAAGGGTATTGTAGATTTGGTATTTAATAAAGCCTATATCTGGGACGAAGAGTCTAAGGGTATGGTTATCAATGAAATTCCTATTCCTGACGATATTCAAGATGTTGTTACAGAATATCGTCTAAAACTTATAGAAGGAGTTGCTGAAGAAAGAGAGGATTTGCTTGAGAAATATTTGGAAAATCCAGATTTAATTACTACGGAAGATATTATATCTGCCATTAGGGAGGCAACAATTTCATTGAAAATAACACCCGTTTTGTGTGGTTCTTCGTTCCGAAATAAAGGAGTACAACGATTGTTAGATGCTATCACTTATTATTTGCCAAGTCCGTTGGACAAAGGGGCTATCAAGGGGATAAGTCCTAAGAATAATAATGAGGAAACGCGTTTGCCAAGTGAAAATGAACCCTTTTCCGCCCTTATATTCAAAATAGCCACAGATCCTTTTGTTGGAAAAATTGCATTTTTTAGAGTTTATTCCGGCACATTGCAAGCAGGTAGTTATGTTTTGAATACTTCTACTGGCAAAAAAGAACGTGTGTCAAGAATTTTTGAAATGCATGCCAATAAACAGAAAAATTTAGAATCAATATCTGCTGGAAATATTGGTGTTTTAGTTGGGTTGAAAGAAATGAGAACAGGAAATACTATTTGCGATGAAAATCATCCTATTGTATTGGAGTCAATAGAATTTCCAGAGCCAGTTATCAGTATTGCAATTGAACCTAAAACACAAGAAGATATAGATAAATTAAGTGCCAGTTTGCAAAAATTGGCAGAAGAAGACCCTACTTTCAAAGTTACTACCGATACAGAAAGCGGGCAAACCGTTATCAGTGGAATGGGAGAGTTGCATCTTGAAATTTTGATAGATAGAATCAAAAGAGAATTTCATGTAGAATGCAATTCTGGCAATCCAATTGTTTCATACAGAGAAGCGATTCGCACAAAGGTTCATCATAGAGAAATACACAAAAAACAAACGGGTGGGCGTGGTCAATTCGCTGATATTGAATTTGAAATATCTCCAGCAGATGAAGGTATAAAAGGTTTGCAATTTATTAATGAGGTAAAAGGTGGAAATATTCCTAAAGAGTTTATTCCAAGTATTCAAAAAGGTTTTGAAAAAGCGATGAATAATGGACCTCTTTTAGGTTATCAATTGATAAATGCGAAAGTAGTTTTAATAGATGGTTCTTATCATCCTGTTGATTCAGATGCAAACTCTTTTGAAATATGTGCCTATAAAGCCTTTAAAGAATCCACCAAAAAGGCAGATCCTACATTATTGGAACCTATCATGAAAGTGGAAGTTGTTGTCCCTGATATATATTTGGGAAATGTAACAGGTGACTTGAACAGAAGAAGAGCAGTTTTGTCTGAAATATCGGCCAAAATAGGCTTACAACATATAAAAGCAAATGTTCCTCTTGCAGAAATGTTTGGTTATATTACCAATTTGAGATCATTAACCTCAGGAAGGGGTTCTGTAACAATGGAATTTTCTCATTATGCAGAACCGCCTGCAAATGTAATTAACGAATTGGTGTCAAAATGGAAATTAAGTGTTAAATAATTTAATATAAACAAAAGTGAGTCAAAAAATTAGAATTAAATTAAAGTCGTATGACCACAGTTTGGTTGATAAATCAGCCGAAAGAATTGTGAAGACAGTCAATGCCGTTAAGGACGACAATGTTGTTGTAGTTGGTCCTATTCCACTACCGACCCAAAAGAAGATTTTTACAGTAAACCGTTCTACTTTTGTAAACAAAAAATCAAGAGAACAGTTTGAATTGTCTTCTTATAAACGTTTATTGGATATTTACGGAACAACAGCAAAAACTATTGACGCATTAATGAAACTTGAATTGCCAAGTGGAGTAGATGTTGAAATAAAATAAGTTTTTTAACTGTAAAGATTGTAAAAGGAAGTTAAATAAAAAATAATCAAGTACAAGTAAAAATGTCAGGATTAATTGGTAAAAAAATTGGTATGACCAGTATTTTTGATGCCTCTGGAAAAAATATTCCATGCACAGTAATAGAGGCTGGTCCTTGTGTTGTAACACAAGTAAGAACAGTAGAAAAAGATGGTTATGATGCTATACAATTAGCATTCGATGACAAGAAAGAAAAGAACACGTCAAAAGCGATGCAAGGACATTTTGCAAAGGCAAAAACAACTCCTAAACGTGTTGTTAGAGAATTTTCTCGTTTTGAACTTGAACATCGCAAACAACATGGAGAAATTCTTGATGTTACCGTCTTTGAAGAAGGTGAGTTTATTGATGTTTCAGGTATCAGCAAAGGAAAAGGTTTTCAAGGTGTTGTGAAACGTCATGGTTTTGGTGGCGTCGGTGATAGTACTCACGGACAACATAACAGACTACGTGCTCCTGGTTCAATGGGTGCATCTTCATATCCTTCAAGAGTATTCAAAGGTATGAGAATGGCAGGTAGAACTGGTGGTAATAAAGTTAAAATGATAAATTTACAAATTGTAAAAATTATTCCAGAAAAGAATCTATTAATAGTAAAAGGTTCTGTACCGGGATATAATGGTTCATATTTAAAAATAGAAAGATGGAGCTAAAAGTATATAAAACAGACGGAACAGAAGCAGGTAGAACGGTAACTTTAAATGATAATATATTTGCCGTAGAACCTAATGAGCATGCTATTTGGTTAGATGTAAAACAATATTTGGCCAATCAGCGTCAAGGAACCCATTGTAGTAAAGAAAAATCTACATTGTCAGGGTCAACAAAAAAATTAGGTAGCCAAAAAGGTGGTGGTGGTGCTCGTAGAGGTAGTATAAAATCACCCTTATTGCATGGTGGCGCAAGAGTTTTTGGCCCTCAACCAAGAGATTATAGCTTTAAATTGAATAAAAAAGTAAAAAGATTAGCAAGAATTTCTGCTTTATCTACTCAAGCTAAAGAAAATAATTTAATGGTGTTGGAAAACTTTGATTTTGAGGCTCCTAAGACAAAAGATATGGTTAAAATATTGAAAAACATAAATCTTTTTGATAAAAAAACCTTATTTATTGTTGATGAATTAAATAAAAATGTATATTTGTCTTCTCGTAATTTGGATAAGGTAAATATTTTAACTGTTTCAGATTTAAATACTTACCAAATTTTAAATGCTCAAAAAATTGTTATTTTAGAGCAAAGTGCTTCCAAATTTGATGAACATTTTAAAATAAATGCGTAGAAATGGATAAAATGAAAGTGATAATTCGACCACTTGTTTCAGAAAAGATGGTGGCTGATAGTGAAAAACATAATCGATATGGCTTTGTTGTCGATCGTAGAGCAGACAGACAAGATATAAAAAATGCCGTAGAAGAATTATATGAAGTTGAAGTTGAGAAGGTAAATACACTTATTCAACGTGGTAAGAAAGTAACCCGTAGAACCGCAAAAGGTTTGGTTACAGGCAAACGTTCAAGTTTTAAGAAAGCAATTGTTCAACTAAAAGAAGGTCAAACAATTGATTTTTATAGTAATATTTAGTTAAGAAATAAAAAAAGATGGGTTTAAAAAAATTCAAACCGGTAACAGCCGGTCAGAGATTTAAGTTGGTAAGCAACTTTGAAGAGATAACAACTTCAACCCCCGAAAAGAGTTTGTTGTTATCAAAAAAACGCACTGGCGGTAGAAATAACGAAGGTAAAATGACTATGCGTTATATCGGTGGCGGACACAAAAAACAATATCGTATTATTGACTTTTTAAGAAATAAAGATGGAGTGCCTGCTACTGTAAAAACCATAGAATATGACCCTAATCGTTCTGCTCGTATTGCTTTGGTTTTTTATGCTGATGGTGAAAAACGTTACATTGTTGCTCCTCATGGTTTACAAGTTGGTCAGAAAATCTTATCAGGAAAAGGTATTTCTCCAGATTTAGGGAATACATTGTTCTTGGCAGAAATTCCCCTTGGAACAGTTATTCATAACATAGAAATGCAACCTGGTGGTGGTGCAAAAATAGCAAGAAGTGCAGGTTCATATGCGCAATTGATGTCAAGAGAAGACCGTTATGCAACTATTAAATTGCCTTCAGGTGAAACTCGTAAAATCTTATGTACTTGTAAAGCAACTATAGGAATGGTTTCCAATATAGAACACAATTTACAAGTATCAGGTAAAGCGGGACGTTCTCGTTGGTTGGGGCGTCGTCCAAGAGTTCGTGGCGTTGTTATGAACCCAGTAGATCACCCAATGGGTGGTGGTGAAGGTAGAGCGTCAGGTGGACACCCACGTTCAAGAAAAGGTTTGATTGCTAAAGGTTACAAGACTCGTAAACCTAAAAAAGCATCAACTCAATTTATTGTTGAAAGAAGGAAAAAATAATAAAAGATAGACAACATGAGTAGATCGTTAAGAAAAGGTCCGTATATACATTATAAGTTAGAGCAAAGAGTAATAGATGCTCAACAATCGGGCAAAAAAGTAGCAATAAAAACATGGAGTAGAGCATCAATGATTTCTCCTGATTTTGTAGGACAAACTATTGCTGTGCATAATGGGAATAAATTTATTCCCGTATATGTAACAGAAAATATGGTGGGACACAAATTAGGTGAATTTGCTCCAACACGTATATTCCGTGGTCATGCTGGTAGTAAAGATAAAGGAAAAAAATAAAGCAAATAAATTAGGAAAATGGGTGCAAGAAAAAGATTAGCTGCAGAAGCTAGAAAAGAAGAAAATCGCACAAAATGCGTAGCACGTCTTGTAAACAATACGACCTCTCCAAGAAAGGCTCGTTTGATGGCAGATATGATCCGAGGCAAAAATGTTGATTATGCTTTGAATGTATTGAAATATAGTAAAAAAGAATCATCCGCAAAAATGCATACTTTGTTACTTTCCGCAATTGCTAATTGGCAAGCAAAAAATGAAGATAAAAGAGTGGAAGATAGCAATTTATATATAAAAGAAATATTTGTTGATGGTGGTGCTATAATGAAAAGATTGATGACAGCTCCAAGAGGACGTGCTTATCAAATAAAAAAACGTTCAAATCACATCACGATAGTATTAGATAGCAAAGTAGTAGAAAACGTAAATCAAACAGAAGAATAAATGGGACAAAAAGTTAATCCAATAGGAATACGTTTAGGTATAGTTCGCGGTTGGGATTCTAGTTGGTATGGCGGAAAAAGTTTCGGCCAAAATTTAGTAGAAGATGATAAAATCAGAAAATATCTGAATGCACGTTTGTATAGAGCCGGTGTTTCTAAAATTTATATTGAAAGAACATTAAAGTTGGTTACGGTAACTATCAATGCTGCTCGCCCTGGTGTTATTATTGGTAAAGCAGGTTCAGAAGTTGATAAGTTGAAAGAAGAATTAAAAAAGATTACCAATAAAGAAGTTCAAATAAATATTGTAGAAATAAAACGCCCTGAATTAGATGCTGTGGTTGTTGCTCAAAATATAGCAGGACAGATTGAAGGTCGTGTGTTTTATCGTAGAGCTATTAAAGGTGCAATTCAAACTACAATGCGTGCGGGTGCAGAAGGTATAAAAGTTTCTATTTCAGGACGTATTGGTGGTGCAGAAATGGCTAGAACCGAACATTACAAAGAAGGTAGAACTCCACTTCATACTTTGCGTGCAGATATAGATTATCATCATGCAGAAGCCCATACAACTTATGGTAGAATTGGTGTGAAAGTTTGGATTTGTAGAGGATTGGTATATGGGAAAAAAGATTTGTTCCAAGCCGCATCCGATCCAATTTCAAACAAAGATGGTCGTAAGCCAATGATAAGACGTAGTGAACGTGGTGGTGAAAGACGTAAATAGTTAAAATAAAGGAAGATAAATAAAAGATAAAGCGATGTTACAGCCTAAAAAAACAAAATATAGAAGAGTCCAAAAGGGCAAAATGAAAGGAAATACCAAACGAGGTAGTGAAATTGCGTTTGGTTCGTTCGCCCTAAAAGCAACTCAAGAATGCTTAATGACAGGTCGTCAAATAGAAGCTGCTCGTCAAGCAATAACACGTCATATGAAACGTGAAGGTCAATTGTGGATTAGAATATTCCCAGATAAACCTATTACAAAAAAACCTGCTGAAGTACGTATGGGTAAAGGTAAAGGTAATCCTGAGTATTTTGTAGCAAGAGTTTCTCCAGGTAGAATACTCTTTGAAGCAGATGGTGTAACGATGGAAGTTGCAAAAGAAGCGATGCGTTTAGGTGCTCAAAAATTGCCTATTTTGACAAAATTTGTGGTAAGAAGAGATTATTCAGAAGAAACATTATAAGCATATGAAACAGTCAGTAATAAAAGAATTAACTACCAAAGAGTTGGTAGAAAGATTAAATGAAGAAAAGAAACAATTGGCAAAATTAAAATTGCATAATGCTGTTTCTACAATTGAAAACCCGAATCTTATCAAAGAAGGTCGTAAAACGGTAGCTCGATTGATGACTGAAATAAGAGCAAGAGAAATTGCTGAAAGTAAATCTGTAAAATAAAGGAGAAAATATTCTGTATGGATAGAAATTTTAGAAAACAAAGAGAAGGGGTTGTAGTAAGCAACAAAATGAATAAATCTATCGTTGTTGTTGTTGAACGTAAATTTAAACACCCTAAATATGGAAAGTTTTTGAAAAAAACATCACGTTTTATGGCTCATGATGAAAAAGAGGAATGCAATATTGGTGATGTTGTTAGAATAATGGAGACCAGACCTTTGAGTAAAAATAAGTGCTGGCGTTTGGTAGAAATAATTGAAAAGGCAAAATAGAAAATGATACAACAAGAATCAAGATTATCTGTAGCAGATAATAGCGGAGCAAAGGAAGTGTTGTGTATTCGTGTGTTGGGCGGAACAAAAAAACGTTACGCTACTGTCGGTGATAAAATTATTGTTACCGTTAAAGACGCAATACCTTCAGGTAATATAAAAAAAGGTACAGTTAGTAAAGCTGTTGTTGTTAGAACCAAAAAAGAAGTTCGTAGAAATGATGGTTCTTACATTCGTTTTGACGATAATGCAGTTGTTTTGCTAACCGCGACAGATGAATTGCGTGGAACACGTATATTTGGACCTGTTGCTCGTGAATTGAGAGAAAAACAATATATGAAAATAGTTTCATTGGCACCAGAAGTGCTATAAAGGGTAATTAATGAAAAATCAGTTAAATATCATGCAACCGAAAATACATATCAAAAAAGGTGACACGGTAAAAGTTTTATCAGGTGATGATAAAGGACAGACCGGAAAAGTGCTCAAAGTTGATGTAAAAAACTATAGAGCGTTTGTTGAAGGTGTAAATATGGTTTCAAAAGCCGTAAAACCTTCCGCAAAACACCCACAAGGAGGAATAATAAAACAAGAAGCAGCTGTTCATATCTCTAATTTGATGGTTGTGGACTCCAAAGGAGTTGCCTCTCGAATTGGAAGAAAGAAAGCAGAGAATGGTAAATTAGTAAGGTATTCAAAAAAATCTGGAGAGGAGATAAAGTAATATGGCTTATAAACCGAGATTAAGGGAAAAATACGAGAATGAAATAATGCCTGCATTGCAAAAACAGTTTAATTTTTCAACTGTAATGCGTATTCCTAAAATTACAAAAATATGTTTGAATCAGGGAATAGGTGCAGCCACTGCAGACAAGAAATTAATAGATATAGGTATTTCTGAAATGACTATGATTGCTGGACAAAAAGCAGTAGCAACAAAATCAAGAAAAGATATATCAAATTTTAAACTTAGAAAAGGTAATGCTGTTGGTGTACGTGTTACTTTGAGAGGTGATAGAATGTATGAATTTCTTGATAGATTAATTTCAGTCTCAATTCCTCGTATCAGAGATTTTAGAGGTATCAACGATAAAGGTTTTGATGGCAAAGGAAATTATTCAATGGGTGTAACCGAACAAATTATCTTCCCTGAAATTGATATTGACAAAATCAATAAAATTAATGGAATGGATATTACTTTTGTAACAACAGCCCATAATGATGAAGAATGTTTGGCATTGTTAAAAGAATTTGGATTACCATTTAAAAATCAGAAAAAATAAGATATGGCAAAAGAATCAATGAAAGCTCGTGAGGTAAAAAGAGCGAAATTAGTTAATAAATATGCAGCCAAGAGAGCAGAATTAAAAGCTGCTGGCGATTGGGTAGGTTTGCAAAAATTGCCCTTAAATTCTAATTCAATAAGATTGCATAATCGTTGTAAATTAACAGGTCGTCCAAAAGGTTATATGAGAACCTTTGGTATTTCTCGTATTAATTTTAGAGAAATGGCCTCAAAAGGATTGATACCTGGAGTTAAAAAAGCAAGTTGGTAATAAATAAAATAGATAAAAGAAATGAACACGGATCCAATAGCAGATTATTTGACAAGAATTCGTAATGCCGTGAGGGCAAATCATAGGGTAGTTGAAATACCTATGTCAAATATGAAAAGAGAAATAACAAAAATTTTATTTGAAAAAGGTTATATTTTAAATTATAAATTTGAAACGAAAACTGTTCCAAATACTATAAAAATAGCATTAAAATATCACCCAGTATCAAAACAAAGTGCAATAATGGACTTGAAACGTGTAAGTCGTCCAGGTTTGAGAAAATATGTTGGAGCAAAAGATCTTCCAAAGGTATTGAATGGTATGGGTATTGCTATAATTTCGACATCAAGAGGTTTGATGACAGATAAAGAAGCCCGTAGCCTTGGTGTAGGTGGAGAAGTTATTTGTTATATCAGTTAAAGAAAAGGAGGAAGCAATATGTCAAGAATAGGTAAATTACCCATAGCATTACCAGAAAATGTTACAATTGATATAAATGAAAAAACACATATTGTAACAGTAAAAGGAAAAAGAGGAGAATTGACACAATATGTAGATCCTTGTATTTCTATGTCAGTAGAAGACGGTCATTTGCATCTAACTCGTCATACAGATCAAAAACGTCATAGAGCAATGCATGGCTTATATAGAGCTTTGTTGGCTAATATGGTAAAAGGTGTATCTGAAGGTTTTACGATAGAACAACAACTAGTAGGAACTGGATATAGAGCACAAGCGACAGGACAATTATTAGAATTGTCTTTAGGCTATTCTCATAACATCATCTTTGAATTGCCAAAAGAAATATCAGTAGAAACTATTACCGAGAAAGGTAAAGATCCTATGATTAAATTGACTTGTTCAGATAAACAATTATTAGGACAAGTTGCAAATAAAATAAGATCTTATAGAAAACCAGAACCATACAAAGGTAAAGGTATTCGTTTCAAAGGTGAGGTTGTTCGTACTAAGGTTGGAAAATCAGCAGATAAATAATAAACGTAGAACATGTTAAACCGTATTTAAAGATGGGAACAAAGAATCGTAAAGTATTTAGAAGAGAAAGAATTAAACATAGAATTAGAAAAGATATACAAGGAACTGCTCAACGTCCAAGATTATCAGTGTTTAGAAGTAACGAGCAAATATATGCACAAGTTATTAATGATGATTTAGGAGTAACGTTGGTTTCTGCTTCTTCAACTATCGCTTCTATTAAGGACCAAAAAGTGACTAAAATAGAAAAAGCTAAATTGGTAGGAAAAGAATTGGCAACCCGTGCATTGGCAGCAGGAATAGAAACTGTTGTTTTTGATAGAAACGGTTATTTGTATCATGGTAGAGTTAAATCTTTAGCAGAAGCAGCTAGAGAAAATGGTTTAAAATTCTAAATTGAAAATAATGTCAGAAAGAATTAAAGCAAGCGAGATAGAACAATTTAAAGAAAAAGTTGTGCATGTTGGTCGTGTAACAAAAGTAACCAAGGGTGGTAGAACTTTTAGTTTTTCGGCTATTGTTGTTATAGGCAATGAAAATGGTGTTGTTGGTTATGGTTTGGGTAAAGCCAAAGAAGTAACTGCTGCTGTTGCCAAAGGAACAGAAGATGCTAAAAAGAATTTGATACGTGTGCCTATTTTAAAAGGAACCATTCCTCATGCACAAGAAGGACACTATAGTGGTGCTTTGGTATTCTTAAAACCAGCATCGCCTGGTACTGGAGTTATTGCTGGTGGTGCTATGCGTGCCGTGTTGGAAAGTGTAGGCGTAAAAAACGTTCTTGCAAAATCAAAAGGTTCATCAAATCCTCATAGTGTAGTAAAAGCAACATTTGAGGCTTTGGCTAAAATGAGAGATCCTTATATGGTTGCTCAAGCACGTGGCGTAGATTTGAATACAGTTTTTAATGGTTGATAATTGTTAAAATTGATTGGTGATGGAAAAGAAGTTAAGATTAACACAAATAAAAAGCCAAATAGATAGACCACAAGTACAAAAAAGAACGATAAAGGCTTTGGGTATCCAAAAGTTGAATCGTCCAATAGAAGTGGTTGCCACTCCTCAAGTGTTGGGAATGATAGACCAAGTAAAACACTTGTTAAAAATAGAAGAAATTTAGTAAAAAACATCGGAAAATTATAATAAAATGAATTTAAGTAATTTAAAACCTGCAAAAGGTTCGACAAAGTCGGAAAAACGAATAGGTAGAGGTCAAGGTTCTGGTAGAGGTGGTACTTCTACAAGAGGACACAAAGGAGCTCAATCTCGTTCAGGTTATTCCCGAAAAATCGGTTTCGAAGGTGGTCAAATGCCATTGTATAGAAGAGTACCGAAATTTGGTTTTAAAAATATAAATAGAGTAGAATATACTGCTGTAAATTTATCAACATTACAATATTTGGCAGACAATAAACATTTGACAACAATAGATGTCGAAGTTTTACAACAAAATGGTTTATTGGGGAAAAATGATCGCGTGAAAATTTTGGCAAAAGGTGAACTTACTGCAAAATTAAACGTAACGGCTCATGCTTTTTCTGAAAAAGCCAAACAAATGATTGAAGCAAATGGCGGTGTTGTAACAAAATTATAATCATGAAGAGATTTATAACCACAATAAGGAACATTTATCATATTGAAGAACTCCGTAAACGTATTTTATATACGTTGGGTATTATTTTGATATATCGAATAGGTTCCTATATATCTTTACCGGGTATTGATGTGAAGGCTTTGTCTATGACAGCATTTACGGCAAATTCACAAAAAGGTTTATTAGGAATGTTGGATATGTTTTCGGGAGGTGCATTTTCTAATGCTTCTATTTTTGCATTAGGAATTATGCCCTATATTTCTGCGTCAATTGTTATACAATTATTGACCTTGGTTGTACCTTATTTTCAAAGATTACAACGTGAAGGTGAGAGTGGTAGAAAGAAAATTACCCAATTAACTCGTTTGTTGACCATAGCAGTAACTGCTTTGCAAGCACCTGCATATTTGGCTAATATGGTTAATACAGTTGGAACGCACTCGGGAGTATTTCATACCTTGACAGGAGAAGTAATAGAAGGTAATTTGCCTTTCTCGTTTATATTTACATCTTTAATAGTTCTTGTTTCTAGTACATTGTTCATTATGTGGTTAGGTGAACGTATTACTGAAAAAGGTGTCGGGAATGGAATTTCTCTTATCATTATGATAGGTATCATAGCAAGATTACCATTTGCATTGTCTGCAGAATTTGCATCAAAAGTAGCAGAAACAGGCAATGGTGGTTTGGTTGTATTTTTGATAGAAATTGTATTGTTGATAGCCGTTATATTTGTTACGATATTGTTGGTTCAAGGTACTCGTAGAGTTCCCGTTCAATATGCAAAACGTATAGAAGGTAATCGTATGTATGGTGGTCAAAGACAATATTTACCATTGAAAGTTAATGCTGCAGGTGTAATGCCTATCATATTTGCACAAGCAATTATGTTTTTACCTTTAACTATCATGGGGTTTGCATCAAATACAGAAGCGATGAGCGGTTTTGCTGCTGCAATGACCAATTTTGAAGGCTTTTGGTACAATTTGGTTTTCTTCATTTTGATAATTATGTTCACCTATTTCTATACAGCTATTACGTTTAATCCTAGACAAATTGCTGAAGATATGAAACGAAATGGCGGTTTTATTCCAGGTGTGAAACCTGGTCGTAAAACTGAAGAATTTATAGATACAATTATATCTAGAATTACCTTACCGGGTGCAATCTTTTTAGGTATAATTGCTATTATGCCTGCATTCGCAAGAATATTTGGCATCAATTCACAATTTGCCCAATTTTTCGGTGGAACATCATTATTGATTTTAGTAGGTGTTGTATTAGATACCTTACAACAAATTGAAAGTCATCTTTTGATGAGACATTATGATGGATTAACAAGTTCTGGTCGTATAAAAGGACGTAATAGTGCAGGTCTTCCTGTTTAATGTATAGAAGAAATCCGATAGATGATACATCTCAAGACAGAACGAGAAATAGAGGTATTAAAGGAAAGTTCTTTGATAGTTGGAAAAACTCTTGGTGAGATTGCAAAAGTAATTCGTCCGGGAGTACGGTGTAAGACACTTGATACATTAGCAGAAACTTTTATTAGAGACAATGGAGCAGTACCAAGTTTTAAAAACTATAATGGTTTTCCTGCAACATTGTGTATTTCTGTAAATGATGTCATTGTACATGGTATTCCGGGGCAAAATGAGTTGCACGATGGCGATATAGTCTCTATTGATTGTGGAGCGAAAAAAAATGGATTCCATGCAGACTATGCTTATACATTTTGTGTAGGAGAAGTTGCTGAAGAAATAAGAAACCTTTGTGATAGAACCAAACAATCTTTGTATTTAGGTATAGAACAAGCAGTAGTTGGAAATCGCATTGGAGATATTAGTCATACTATTCAAACTTATGTGGAAAGTTTTGGCTATTCAGTAGTGAGAGAAATGGTCGGACATGGAGTCGGTCGCAATTTGCATGAATCACCGGAAGTACCCAATTATGGGCAAAAGGGCAGTGGTCCCAAGATAAAAAAAGGGTTGGTTATCTGTATAGAACCCATGATAAATTTAGGTGTGAAGAATATCCGTATAGATCGAGACGGTTGGACAACAAGAACAGCCGATGGATTGCCTTCAGCACATTATGAACACATGGTGGCTATAAGAGATAATGGAACAGAGGTTTTGTCCACATATAAATTTATAGAAGAAGTATTAAATAAAAATAAATAAAAAAAAAGAAATAGAAACATAGATGGCAAAGCAAGAGGCAATAGAACAAGATGGTATAGTAAAAGAATCGTTAGGAAATGCAATGTTTAGAGTAGAACTCGAAAACGGGCATATTGTTACTGCTCATGTATCTGGGAAAATGCGGATGCACTATATAAAGATATTGCCAGGAGATAAAGTAAAAATGGAAATGTCTATCTATGATTTGACAAAGGCAAGAATTATTTTTAGATATAAAAATTAAGGTAAAAGAAATGAAAGTTAGAACATCAGTAAAGAAAAGGTCAGACGATTGTAAGATAGTTCGTCGTAAAGGTGTGGTTTATGTTATAAACAAAAAGAACCCGAAATTTAAACAAAGACAAGGATAATTTAAATAATATAAAATTAAAGTATAATATATGGCAAGAATTGCTGGTATTGATTTACCAAATAACAAAAGAGGAGTAATAGGTTTAACCTATATTTACGGTATTGGTCGCTCAACGTCTGCGAAGATATTGGCAGAAGCCAACGTATCTCCTGACAAGAAAGTACAAGACTGGGATGATAATGATTTGAACGCAATACGTGGTATCATTGCGGACATGAAAATTGAAGGAGCACTTCGTTCAGAAGTCCAAATGAATATCAAACGATTGATGGACATTGGTTGTTATCGTGGAATTCGTCATCGTATTGGATTACCTCTTCGTGGTCAATCTACGAAAAACAATGCGCGTACACGAAAAGGACGTAAGAAAGTTGTTGCCAATAAAAAGAAAGCAACGAAGTAGTAACATTTAAAATTAAAAAAGATTTATGGCAAAAACAACAAAAGTTACCAAAAAAAGAGTAGTAAAGGTGGACGCCATTGGAAGAGCTTATATTCAAGCATCTTTCAATAATGTAATAGTAACGTTAACCAATAGTATAGGTCAAGCAATATCTTGGTCTTCAGCAGGTAAGATGGGTTTTAGAGGTTCTAAAAAGAATACTCCCTATGCAGCACAAACTGCGGCACAAGATGCTGCCAAAGTTGCATATGATTTGGGCTTACGTAGAGTAAAAGTATATGTTAAAGGTCCTGGTGGCGGACGTGAATCTGCTATTCGTACCATAAATGCTGCTGGTATAGAAGTAACCGAAATTATAGATGTTACTCCTCTTCCACACAATGGTTGCAGACCGCCAAAAAGACGTAGAGTTTAATGAATTTTATTAACAAGAAAGAAAAAAGATAATTTTATGGCAAGATATATTGGACCTAAAACAAAAATAGCAAGAAAATTTAAAGACCAAATATACGGACCTGATAAATTTTATACAAGACGAGAAGAGAAAAATGCAACAATGAAAGGTCGTGTAGTTGCAAAGTCAAGCAAAATATCTGAATACGGATTGCAATTGAGAGAAAAACAAAAAGTAAAATATATCTATGGTATATTAGAACGTCAATTTAGAAATACTTTCAAAAAAGCATCTGCAAAGAAAGGTATTACTGGTGAAATATTATTGCAAATGATTGAAGCCCGGTTGGATAATGTTGTTTATCGTTTGGGTATTGCTCCAACACGTGCAGCAGCAAGACAATTGGTTTCGCACAGACATATTGTAGTAAATGGCAATGTGGTAAACATTCCATCTTATGCTGTTAGACCAGGCGATATTGTAGGTGTAAGAGAACGCTCTAAATCATGTGAAGCAATCGTAGATTCTTTGAGTCGCAGAAGTGCAAGTGCTTATCCATGGTTAGAATGGGACAGCAATCAAATGTCAGGCAAATTTATGCAATATCCGGAAAGAGAAGCAATACCTGAAAAAATCAACGAACAATTGATTGTTGAGTTGTATTCTAAATAAAAAATAATTGAAAGTTTAGTAAAAATAATAAAAATTAATATACAATGGTTACAATACCTTTTCAAAAGCCTGATAAAGTGCTAATGATAGAATCGACAGATTCTTTCGGGATTTTCGAATTTCGTCCCCTACAACCAGGGTATGGTGTAACGATTGGAAATGCACTCCGTAGAGTATTGCTATCTTCCTTGGAAGGCTATGCCATTACTTCTATGAAAATAGAAGGTGTAGCCCATGAATTTGCTACCATTCCTGGAGTCATTGAAGACGTTACAGACATTGTTCTGAATGTAAAACAGATACGCCTAAAGAGTAAAATTGAAGGTCAAACAGAAGAAAAAGTGAGAGTTACTATTACTGGTCAAGATGAATTTGTGGCAGGTGATATGAATAAATTCCTCAATAATTTTCAAGTATTGAATACAGACCTTCATATTTGTTCAATGGAACCAAGCGTAAAATTGGATATAGAATTTACAATCAATAAAGGACGCGGATACGTTACTATTGAAGAAAACAGAATGCTTCACGAAGGTCATGGAGTAATTGTTTTGGATTCTATTCATACTCCAATCAAAAACGTAATGTATAGAGTTGAAAATTATCGTGTAGAACAAAAGACAGATTTTGAAAAATTAGTCTTTGAAATAACTACTGATGCTTCAGTTCATCCCAAAGAAGCTTTGAAAAAAGCTGCTAGTGTTCTAATTCAACATTTTGTTCTCTTCTCTGATGAAAAAATAGATATTTCAACAGATGAAGTTGAATTAACCTCTGAATTTGATGAAAATTCATTGCATATCAGACAATTGCTAAAAACTAAATTGATAGATATGGATTTGTCTGTTAGAGCTTTGAATTGTTTAAAAA
The DNA here is from genome assembly GCA_905233585.1 of uncultured Bacteroidales bacterium. GTDB lineage: Bacteria > Bacteroidota > Bacteroidia > Bacteroidales > WCHB1-69 > UBA1205. Next base: position 32,593 of record CAJOFD010000006.1, on the reverse strand, counting down.
CAGCAGAAGTTGATACACTTGGCGATTTGGTTGCGTTCCAAAAAGCAGATTTATTGAAATTTAGAAATTTCGGAAAAAAATCATTAAGTGAATTAGAAGATTTAGTGAAATCGAAAGGTTTAGATTTTGGTATGAATATTTCAAAATACAAATTGGATTTAGAAAAGTAGGGAGAGATTATGAGACACGGAAAAAAAGTAAATCATTTAGGTAGAACAAGTGCACACCGTAAGGCTATGATGTCTAATATGGCATCTTCACTTATTCTTCACAAAAGAATAAATACAACAGTTGCAAAAGCAAAAGCACTTCGTAAATATGTAGAACCTTTGATTACAAAATCAAAGGATGATTCTACCAATTCTCGTAGAGTAGTTTTCAGTTATTTGCAAAACAAAGAAGCAGTTTCAGAATTATTTAGAGAAATTTCTCAAAAAGTGGCTAATCGTCCAGGGGGATACACTCGAATTTTGAAAACTGGCTTCCGCGTTGGTGATGCCGCAGAAATGTGTATAATTGAATTGGTTGATTATAATGAAAATTATAGTCAAAACAAAGGCGGTAAGAAGAAAACTAAATCAACACGTAGAGGTGGTGCTAAAAAGAAAATTGAAGAAGAACAAGTAGAGGCTGTTGCAGAAACTCCTCAAACAGAGGCTGTAGTTGAAAATACTGCAGAACCTGTGACTGCTCCAACAGAAGAGTAAACTAAGTTAAATTCACTTACAAAATCAGCCAAAGAGGTGTAGAAATACACCTCTTTTTTTTATAAAAAATATTCTATTATGTTATTTATACAAGCAAATAATGATAAATAGAATAAGATAATCAATGCTTTAGAATGTGTAAAAAAATATGAAAAAAAAAGACGATATGTTTAGTTTTTTTTTATACCTTTGCAAATCAACATAAGGGTATGGCCCCGTGGCTCAACTGAATAGAGCATCTGACTACGGATCAGAAGGTTACAGGTTTGAATCCTGTCGGGGTCACAAATTTTTTTAGAAAAATTGAAGTTGTTACATTTGATATTTATATAATAGTTAGTGGTTATATCGCTAACTATTATTGTTTTATGGAATATAATATAGGTAGTTGTTTATTTTTTTTATTACTTTTGCAGAAAAAAAGATGAAACCATATAAAATTGTTATATTTATACTATTTGTGTTTTCCTTGTTAGCAGCTATCTGTGCTGTTTTTCCACAAGATGGAGTGCAGATTGGAACAAAAACATTTAAATTTCCATCTTTAAATGAAGTGTTTGCGGTAGAACAAGAATCTACTATAGATATAAATGCCAATGTGGAACTGTTAAAAGCACAAACTGATGTTTCCGGTAAAAATTCGATATTGGATAGTTTGTCTTTTTATCGTAATTATGTAAGGAATAATGTTGCACGAATATATTTTCCTAAGGACAATTACAAATATTATGATACACTTTTTGCCGTATTTGAGCGTGCAAAAACAGAAAATAAAACCGTCCATATCCTCCATTATGGTGATTCTCAAATAGAAATGGATAGAATAACAAGTTTGTTCCGACATGAATTACAACAAAAGTTTGGAGGACAGGGGGTGGGTATGCTACCAGCTATACAAACTATTCCTACATTTACAGTAAGGCAAACCTATTCAGGGGCATTATCTCGATATGTAGTTTATGGGGATACTTCGCAACCACGAGCCTCACATAAAAGATATGGTTTGTTGGCGAATCTTGGCCAAGTATGTGGGCAGGCAAATGTTTCAGTGTCAGCATACAATACGGAAAGGACATATCGTAATACGCAAAATTTTTCAAGAGTAGTTCTGTTGTTAGGTAACAATGGCAATAATTTTTCAGCTACTTGTATGGGCAAACAACGCTCTATTGCTTCTGCATATAAAGGTGTAAGTCGTTTGGAGTGGACATCGGATAAACCCATAAATAAGACAACAGTTTCATTGAATGGTACAGCAGAAATATATGCTCTTTCTGTAGAGGGGACCTCTGGTGTATGTGTAACTAATGTGCCTATGAGAGGCTGTTCAGGCACAATTTTCACTCGTATGGATTCCTCCACATTAGCCAATGCTTATCAAACGATGAATGTTAAGTTGATAATTTTGCAATACGGGGGTAATATGATGCCTCAAATAAATAGTCAAAAGGCTATAGATGCGTATATGGAAAGGTTAGCCAAACAGATAAAATTTATTCAACATTGCAATCCTCAAGCAAAAATATTGTTTATAGGTCCTTCTGATATGTCAAAACGTATAAATGGCAAAATGCAAACTTATCCATATTTACCAGATATGAATGAGGCTTTGAAAAAAACAGCCTTGGCAAATGGAGCGGCATATTGGGATATGTTTCATGTGATGGGCGGAGAAAATTCCATGGTGTCATGGGTAAAACATTCTCCTGCATGGGCTGGCGGTGATTATGTGCATTTTACCGAAAAAGGAGCGAATGAAATTGCACAAATACTTGCCAATTCATTTTTGACTCATTATGAGTTCTATCGGTTAAGAAAAACCTGTCCTAAAGATATGATTGACAAATTTATGAAAATGCAATAGGAGATGAAAAGCAAGTTTTTTGTTCTATCGTTTTGCATTGGATTGTTTTTTTATTTTTGTCGAATCGACGATATGTGCGGACAATCGGTTTTCCGCAATATTCCTCATACTCCTTATCAGCCTCAAGAACGTGTGTCATTGGTATTTCCTGCCAATGATAGTTTGGCTTATGAAGATATTTTTCACAAAATAGATGATTTGTTGATAAATGGAGAAAAAAAACAATTGACAATCTTACACATGGGAGGTTCTCATATACAAGCAGGTATTTTTTCCAATAGAGTGCGAGCCAATTTATTAACATTGTCGCCCGGCTTGGTGGCAGCTCGTGGAATATTGTTCCCTTTTTCTGTGGCTAAAACCAATAACCCATATAATTATTCTACAAGTTATAGTGGCAATTGGCAATCGGCGAAAAATACGCAAAGAGAACCCTGTTTTGCCTTAGGTTTGTCGGGTATGTGTGTGGTGCCGGAAGACAGTTTGGCGACCATAACTATTTTTACAAGAAAAAACGATAGCCTTTCATATAATTTTAATATCATTCATGTTTTAGGGTATAGTGATTCAATGTGGGTGCGTCCGCAATTGCTATTGAAGGACTCAACAATAATAGATGGTACGTGGAATGAGGCCACTTTGTCATATTCTTTTAATGTAGAATCATATATCGATACTTTTACCTTGAAATTTGTACATGATGATACTTTATGGCAACCTTTTTATTTGCGAGGTTTTTATGTGGATAACCAAAAATCAGGTATTTCATATGTTGATATAGGTGTCAATGGAGCAAGTGTACCGTCTTATCTCAAATGTGAATTGTTAGAAAATGATTTGCAACTCATTCAGCCTGATTTGTGTATTTTTTCTATCGGGATAAATGATGCCAATTGTGATGATTTTGATACATTGCAATTTATTAATAATTATAAAACATTGATAAAACGGATAAAAACAATTGCTCCTAATTGTAAAGTATTGTTTACCACCAATAATGATAGTTATAGGAGAATTAGTCGAAGATATGTAAACAATACTAATGGATTTTTGGCACAGCAGGCTTTTTATTCATTGGCGAGGTATTATCATTGTGGCGTTTTTGATTTATTTGCTTATATGGGAGGCTTGAAATCGATGTCCGAATGGGAAAAAGTAGGTTTAGCCAAAAAGGATAAAGTCCATTTTACAACAGAGGGCTATTTTGTTCTTGGCGATTTGTTGTACAATGCCATGTTGGACGCATATGTCAAACATTTGAATAGAGATAAATAACAATGAATTGGATAAATATACGAGCATTTTTAGAAAGAGTTTTTGCATTTAATGAGCAGACACCGCTTTTGTTTACCCAATTCTATTTTTGGGCATTTTTTGCTTTTGTAATGGTGATTTTTTCTATATTTCATAGCAAAAGATTGCTTAGAAATGCATTTTTGTTTGCTGTAAGTCTATTCTTTTATTATAAAACAAGCGGTTTGTTTTTATTGATATTAATATTTTCCACTTGTTCTGATTTTGTTTGGGGGCAATGTATTGCTGCGACTGAAAAACAATGGAAAAAACGATTGTTTTTGTTTTTTTCTGTTATTATCAATTTAGGCGTTCTTTTTTATTTTAAATATGCGTATTTTGTTACCAATTTGTTTAATGATTTGTTCCATAGTAATTTTCAGGTAGTGAATTATTTAGCCTTATGGACAAATAATTTGACGGGGTCTTCGTTTTTGGTAGATAGAATATTGTTGCCTGTAGGTATATCATTTTATACATTTCAAACTATAAGTTATTCTGTCGATGTATATCGAGGTAAGGTAAAGCCGGTAACAAATATTTTGGATTTTGGGTTTTATGTCAGCTTTTTCCCTCAGTTGGTTGCAGGTCCGATAGTTAGAGCCAATGAGTTTATTCCGCAATTGTACGAAAAATTCTTTTTAACCAAAAAACAATTTGGAATCGCTGTGTTTTGGATATTGAATGGTTTGGCCAAAAAGATGATTTTAAGTGATTATTTGGCAGTGAATTTTATAGACAGAGTATTTGCCAATCCATTGATGTTTACAGGTTTTGAAAACCTAATGGCCTTATTTAGTTATTCATTGCAAGTTTATGCTGATTTTTCGGGATATACAGATATTGCGATAGGCATTGCTATGATAATGGGCTTTTATTTGCCGAAAAACTTTAATTCTCCCTACAAGGCTACAAATCCCAGTAATTTTTGGAAACGTTGGCATATTTCGTTGTCAAAATGGTTGCAATCATATCTGTATATTCCGCTTGGAGGTAACCGCAATGCAACGGCTGGTACTTTTTTGATAGTTGGTATTATTGCACTGATAATTATATTCTTGGCAAATTCAATTTGGGTAACCTTAACTATTGCTCTTCTTTTTGTTGTGTTATTGTTAGTAGGTATTTTTTACCCGAATGTCAGACAGAAAATTTATACGAATATTAACCTCATGAATACAATGTTGCTGGGCGGTTTGTGGCATGGGGCAAGTTGGAATTTTATGATATGGGGTGGATTGAATGGTGTAGGTATTTTATCTTTTAAAATATGGCGTAATCGTACTGCTTGGCAGAAAACTTTAATAACGGCAAGTTTATTTGCAATTTTTGTTTTTTTTGAATTTTTATTTCCCCGTCCAATTTTTGTTATTGGTGAAATTTGGACAGGTATTTTGTTTATAGGTACATTTATTTCTTTTTTGTATTGTCTTTTGACGAAAGGGGGGACATTGCCAATTATCAATAGGGCATGGTCTATTTTTACAACTTTCGTTTTTATAACGTTTACACGTTTGTTTTTCCGTTCGGGTTCCAATTTGGATCCGGCAACAGCAAATAAGGAAGCATGGGAAACGGCTCAAAATATGGTGGCTCAAATTGGTGGACATTGGAATTGGTCGTTGATTGGACAGATTGTAACACAATATTATAGTATATTTGTTTTATTTGCAATTGGCATGATAATACATTGGTTGCCAGAAAGGTGGAAGCGTTGGTATAGATATAATTTTGCTTGTTTGCCCCTGCCACTGATGGCGATAGCAGTTGTGGTGTTTGTTTTTATTTTGTATCAATTTAATATTGCAGATTTTCAGGCGTTTATATATTTTCAATTTTAAGAGTGTTAGATAATTAGATAAGTTTACTGAAAAAATTGTACTTTTGTTTTTTATTTTTGTTTCTAAGAAGAAGTATGTGCAAAAATTTATTTGTCTTTTTAGTCATATTGATTCTGATGAATGCTTGTGGAAATCAAGAAAATACAATAGAAGACCCCATAGATATTCATCGTTATGCCAGAGAAGATACCACAGAAGGTATTGTTGTTGTTGCCGGTAATAATCCTATAGAAGTACGTAATCGTATAGAAGAATATGAAATACCCGAAACAACTTTTATTGAAAAAAGAAAGGTTTTGTATGCCATATTGGATTCTTTAACACGTGTAGTGGATACTAATCAGATAGATGCGTATAATGTAACGGATTCGTTAAACTATATGGCCATACATTATATGCAAAATATTTTGCAAGATATAGAAAGTGTTTATAATCCATTAAAACATAAGATGCTTTCTACGGCTGTTTCTTCAGACAAACAATTGCGTGCTTATAGTTGGAATGAAAATATTGGTGCTCCGTTTAATTCAAATATAAATGTTTTTCAGTATTTTACAAAAGACAAAAAACTAAGAACCGCTTTTAATAAACAAGGACAAAATACACACGATATAGATTTTAAGGCAAGTAAAATCACGGCTGTTTACAAATTAAATAGTCGGATAGATAAAAATTTATATCTTGTTAATTTTGAGGGAGATATGAATGGTTCTCAAAAATTTAAGGGTTCAACGGTGTTGGCTTTGCAAAACGATACTTTACATTTTGATTATATCGGTTTTTCTTCATTGGAAGAATATTGTTTTATGTTGTATCCCAAAGATATGAATGTGCTTAGTAAGTTCGATTATAAAAAACAGCAACTTGTTTATACGATGAAAAATTCAGATGGAACGATAGAAACAATCGTTTATGTGTTTAACGGAGAACAATTTGAATTAAAACAAGATTGATGAGTGATACAAAAAAAATATCAAGTTTATTCAAACCGCATTTGTTCAAAATGTTGATAGTGGTATTGTGCAATATACTATCAACCATACTGTCATTGTTTTCCATTTCCGTATTGGCTCCTTTTTTATCTTTGATATTTAATCAAGAAACCATCGTTGAAAAACCTACTTGGAGTATGTCTTCGGATAGTTTGTTGCAGATGGCACAATATTATTTGGAACAATTTGAAACGGCTTATGGTATAGTTCCCGCCTTGCTGTTGTTGTTGTCTGTTGTCTTTGTATCGTTTTTCTTGTGTAAATGTTTTGCTTATTTATCGCTATGGCTATATACACATATTCGTGTGTCGTTGGTGGAGCAATATCGGTTGAGATTTTATACAAAAATTTTGCATTTGCCACTTTCGTATTTTGCCACACACAAAAAAGGAGATATTATTTCCCGTGCTGTAAATGATGTACAGGAATTGGATATGTCAGTATTAGAGGCCATGCAAAGTTTGTTGAATTATCCTTTGGTGATTTTGTTCTATATTGGAGCATTGTTTTTTATAAATATAAAATTAACCTTATTCGTTTTTGTGGCTTTTCCGTTGGTTGGTTTTATTATTAGTAAAATACAACGCAAGTTGAAGTCGAGTTCCAAAGATTTGAAAGAAAAACAGGCTGATATGACGGGCAGGATAGAAGAGTCCATTTATGCTTTGCGTGTTATCAAAGCCTTTAATGCGATTGCCAATAGACAACAGACATTTGCAGCAATCAATCAAATATATACTAAATTGTTTATAAAAACGGCAAGAATGAGAGATTTATCCTCTCCTACAGGCGAGTTTTTAGGAACAATTATGGTTGTAATCATTCTCTTGACGGGTTCGGTGGCGGTGTTGGATAAGCAAAATCCATTTTCTGCCGAAATGTTTATTACTTATATTGTTTTATTCACTCAGATAATCAATCCGATTAAGTCAATAGTAGATTCGTTGGCGAATATAAAAAAGGGAACCGCCTCCATGGATAGAATAGAGGAATTGTTGTCCGTAGCTGAAACGCAACAAAATGTGGGTGAAACTATTGCCGATTTTCGAGATAAGATAGAGTTTAAACATATTGTCTTTGGTTACAAAAAACAATCAGTTTTAACCGATGTTGATTTTACCATATTTAAAGGGCAAAAAGTGGCTGTTTGCGGCAAATCGGGTGTGGGTAAAACAACTATTGTGGATTTGTTGTTGCGATATTATGATATAGAACAAGGCGAAATACTTATTGACGGGAAAAATATTCAGAATTTATCAATAGATAGTTTGCGTGCTTTGTTCGGTGTTATTTCGCAAGATAGTATTATGTTTAATGATACTATTTACAATAACGTAAAACTGAATACTCCTGCATCGGAAAATGAGGTGATTGCCGCACTGAAAACTGCCAATGCTTATGATTTTGTATTGCAAACAGAAGAGGGATTGTCCACCAATGTCGGTGATATGGGCAATAAACTTTCTGGAGGACAAAAGCAACGCCTGAGCATAGCAAGGGCTTTATTGAAAAATGCTCCCATTCTTATTATGGACGAAGCTACTTCTGCTTTGGATTCCCAGTCTGAACAACTGGTGCAAGAGGCTATTGACAGGTTGTCTGAAAATAAGACTTGTATCATTATTGCTCATCGATTGTCCACCATTGTGAATGCTGACCATATTTTGGTGCTGGATAGCGGGAAAGTGGTGGAACAAGGAACACATAAACAAATGCTTGAACAAAATGGTTTTTATGCTCAAATGGTCAAAGAACAATCTTTCCAATAGCATCAAAATAAATCTTATTAAGCGTTTTTTTGTTAATAGTTTATCTTAAAATAAACTTAAATATTTGATAAATAATATACTATTAAAATATCGATAAGCCGAAAACGGTTAAATACTTTTTTAGGGGAAATCCCTTAAAAATAAATTTTTTTTTATACTTTTGTCAAAGAATTTCATACAAACATAGAATTTTAATATTAATACAAACTATAAAAAAAGAAAATATGGCAGATAACGTAAAGAAAGCAAAAGTTTTGGTTATCAACCCGGGTTCAACCTCAACAAAAACATCTGTAATGGAGTTGGATACAACTGTTGCAGATGAAGTCAAAGGGATAAACACGATTTTTTCGAAAAACATCAAACATAGTTCGGAAACAATAAAGTCGTTTAAACGTATAGCAGACCAATATGCTTTTCGTAAACAGGTGATATTTGACGAATTGGCAGCAAATAATATTGATGTTAATGAAATGGATTATGTAATCGGTAGAGGTGGTTTGGTCAAAAGTATTCCCTCTGGCATTTACAAAGTAAATGATGCAATGGTGCATGATTTAACAATAGGTATTGCTGGTGAACATGCTTGTAACCTTGGTGGTTTGATAGCCTTGGATATTGCTAAATCTATTGGTTTAGATACTGCCTATATTGCAGACCCCGGTGTTGTGGACGAAATGGCTCCAATTGCTAAAATAAGCGGACACCCTGCATTTGTACGTAATCCTATTTTCCATGCCTTGAATCAAAAAATGGTATCTCGTATTTATGCTAAAAGAAACAATAAAAAATACGAAGATTTGAATTTGATTGTTGTTCACATGGGTGGGGGTATTAGTATAGGCGTACATCAAGGCGGTCAAGTTATAGATGTTAATCAGGCCTTGAACGGAGATGGTCCTTTTTCTCCTGAACGTAGCGGTTCATTACCTGTCATTTCTGTTATCAATGCTTGTTTCAGCGGAGAATATACAAAAGATCAATTGAAGCAAATGGTTACAGGCAAGGGTGGGTTTGTGGCTTATCTTGGCACAAACGATGCTCTTGAAGTAGAAAATAGAATTAAGGCTGGTGATAAAGAAGCCGATTTTTACGATTCCGCTATGGCTTATCAAATTTGTAAGGAAATAGGTGCTGCTTCAACAGTGTTGAAAGGCAAAGTTGATGCAATCCTTTTAACAGGTGGAATGGCATATGGCAAACCATTTGTTGCCAAGATTAAAGAAAGAGTGCAACATATTGCTCCAATAGAAGTATTCCCGGGTGAAAACGAAAATGAAGCCTTAGCTTATAATGTTATTCTGATGATAAAGGGCGAAATCCCCTGTAGAGAATACTAAAAATAAAAACTTTTATTTGATTTGGCAAGAATATTCTTGCCAAATCATTTTTTGGGGGAAGTGAGAACTATATTAATTTTAATAAAAAAAGAATTGTTACAGATTTTCCGCAATCCTATATTGTGGAAATTGGTTACTTTCTTGCCATTAGCAGAAATGTTGATATTTCCATTTGCTGCAGATATGGAAATAAAAAGTTTGGATATCGCCATTGTTGATCATGATAGAACATCTTTTTCCCGAGGAATAGAAAGTGCATTTTTAGGCTCGCAATATTTTAAATTAGTTCCCGATATCCGTTCGGCAAAAGACGGGGAATTGGCTATGAAAAAAAACAAAGTGGATATTCTTATCGAAATCCCCCCTAATTGTGAAGCCCAACTTTATCGGGGAGAACAACCTGATATAAATATAACTGCCAATGCTGTGAATAGTATGAAAGCCTCTATCGGTGTCGCGTATTTGCAGCAATTGTTTACAGATTATTTCCAAACAATTTCCAAACAAGGGAATGCTTCCTATGACGGGCAGCAAATAACTGTAATGACAAGTTATTGGTTTAATGAAAAAATGGACTATAAGAACATTTTTGTACCGGGTATATTAGCCGTTCTGGTGAGTATGATAGGTGCCATGCTTTCTACCTTGAATATTGTAAGGGAAAAAGAATTAGGTACAATAGAACAAATAAATATTACTCCTATTACCAAAATGCAGTTTTTTACAGGTAAAATGATGTCATTTTGGTTGATTGGTATGGTTGAATTTGCCGTCGGATTATTAATCATGTATGGTGTGTTTGGCATTAGTGTTCAAGGGTCTATTGCAGCTTTGTTGCTTTTGACAGCCATTTTTTTGTTAGCCATGTTGGGTTTAGGTTTTATGGTTAGTATTTTTGCTGAAAATCAGGTGCAATCGATGTTTGTTTTGATTTTCTTTTTCATTGCCTTTATTCTTTTGAGCGGTTTGTTCACGCCATTGGAAAGTATGCCGACTTGGGCACAAATTATCAATTTAGTCAATCCGATTGCTCATTATATTTCAATATTAAGAAGTATTATCTTGAAAGGAAGTTCTTTGTTTGACATGCGTTTTTATTTGTTGGGAATTTCCATATTTGCATTTGTAACTAATGCGGTAACAATTTTATTTTATAAAAGCAGAGCAGTATAAGAAAAACAATTATGATAGCATATATTACAGGAGCGACAAGCGGTTTTGGCTTGTCTATAGCCCGCCGTTTGGCAAAAGAAGGTTACAATCTGATTATTACCGGCAGAAGAAAAGAACGTTTGTCGGATTTGGAAAAAGAACTAAAAGCCAAGGGCGTAGATGTCCGGGTGTCCAATTATGATGTCAGAGATGCAGACGCTGTGAAAAATGCAATAGATGCATTGCCGGAACAATGGAAAGAGATTGATGTTTTGGTGAACAATGCCGGTCTGGCTGCAGGTCTGGGTACTATTCAAGAGGGAAGTTTTGATGATTGGAACCGTATGATAGATACAAATGTCAAGGGTTTGCTTTATGTCAGCCGTTTGATTGCCCCATTGATGATAGAACGCCGATGCGGTCATATTATCAATATCGGGTCTGTGGCGGGCAAAGATGTTTATCCCAACGGAAATGTGTATTGTGCCACCAAACATGCGGTAGATGCTATTAGCAAAGCAATGCGTATAGATATGTTGCCATACGGAATAAAAGTCAGTCAGATATGCCCTGGAGCTGCCGAAACAGAATTCTCTCTTGTCCGTTTTCATGGCGATAAGGAAAAAGCGGACAATGTTTATAAAGGGTATCAACCGCTTTCAGGAGATGATATTGCCGATATTGTTGCTTATTTGGTTGCTATGCCCCAACATGTTTGTATCAACGATTTGACGGTAACTTGTCTGTCTCAAGCCAACGCCTTGCATTTCCATAAAAAATAGATTCTTATGGATGAAAAATTACTACAATATATTTGGAAATACAGACTGTTCAATAGTTGTTCTTTGCAAACTATTGAAGGTGAATCAGTAGATATATTAAGCATTGGCGAGGAAAATAACAATAGCGGTCCCGATTTTCTTCGTGCTAAAATTAGAATTGCCCACACCCTATGGGCTGGTTCGGTAGAATTACATATCAAATCTTCTGATTGGAATAAACATAAGCATAGTCAAGATGATGCCTACAATAATGTTGTTTTACATGTTGTATATCAGTATGATGTGCCTGTTTATGATAAAAATGGAGTTGCTGTTCCAACTTTAGAACTGAAAAATCTCATCAATACTTCATTGATAACAGAATATCGACAATATATGGAATCAACTCATACGATAGTTTGTCAAAATCGTTTTGCAGAAGTGGATTCTTTTCGTTGTTTTGCGTGGTTAGACAGATTGATGTTGGATAGATTGGAAAAACGTACACAACATATTGAAAAAGAACTTAAAAGCAATGTTTTTCATAAGGAAGAAGTCTTTTATCATATCATAGCGAAATCTTTTGGCTTTAAAACAAATGCAGAACCGATGTTGATGGTTGCAAAATCGTTGAATTTGAATATTTTAGCAAAACAAAAAGATTCTCTTTTGCAAATAGAGTCTTTGTTTTTAGGGCAAGCCGGTCTGTTGGAGGGCAGTTTTGCAGATGATTATCCGCAACAATTACAGAAAGAATATCGTTTTTTACAATCCAAATTCAAATTGCAGCCTGCTTGTGATTATGCCATGTGGCATTGGGCACGTTTGTATCCTAGCGGGCAACCGCATATCCGTTTGGCTCAAATGGCGGCTTTGGTACATCAGTCAACAGCCTTATTGTCAAAGATATTGGAGATGAATACAATAGAAGATATTGAAAGATTGTTTTCTGTAACGGCTTCTGCTTATTGGGATACACATTTCCGTTTTGATGTGCCTGCCAAACAAAAATCAAAAAAGAGATTGGGGAAATCTTCGATTAATTCTTTGATTATAAATGCCATATTACCGTTTTTGTTTGCCTATGCATCTTGGCAAAATGACACTGGCTTAAAAAACAAGGTGATTACGTTGTATGAATCAATTCCATTGGAAAATAATCAGATAGTAAAATATTATACTTGCTTACGCAAAGATTTTAACAATGCCTTACAATCCCAAGCATTGATAGAATTGTATGAATCATATTGTAAACCAAGGCATTGTTTACAATGTGGAATAGGCATTCATCTATTGAAAAATTAAGGTAGTTCAGCAGGTTTTGAAAAATCGGGATTTTGTATAAAATCCTCATCTGTCAAACAATTCAAAAATGCTTTGAGTTGACGTTTTTCTATTGGAGTAAGTTGTACGCCTTTTTGATGAGCGTGGTGCATAAGCGGGTGGGTATAAGGTGTATTTTTTACACTATCACTATAAAAATCAATTACTTCTTCCAATGATTTGTATCTTCCGTCATGCATATAGGGTGCCGTGAGGGCTATGTTGCGTAAAGATGGAGCCCGATATGCCCCATGGTCTTTGGATTGTCGGGTAACGGAAAACCTGTCGTGATTATCTGTAAAGATAGAATCCAATCCATTGTTATAAAACAAATTGGTTGTCATCAATAAATTTCCGTCATTACCGTGACAATGGAAACAATCCGCACCTTCTTCGGTGGTAAAAAGAACAAAACCTTGCAATTCATCATCAGAAAGTTGCAACTCCCCGCGAATGTATTTGTCGAATCTGGAGTTGGCGGAAACCAATGTTCTTAAAAATTGGGCAATTGCCTTGCATATTCTGTCCATCGTAACATCTTCAGTTCCAAATGCTGCTTTGAACATCGGCGGATAGATGGCTATACTTGCAATGGCTTTGGTGCAACGTTCTTCGGTAGTATATATTTCATCTTCTGCCAAGATTGCCATTCGGACAATATCTTCCAAATTTTGATAAGCAGCATTGGATTGATTGACAAATCCATTCCACAAATAACCATTGTTGTTGAATATTAAATTGAACAAAGGCATCATATTGTGATTGGTCGGAATACCTGTTATTCCGAAAGTTTTGCCGTTGATGTATTTGGGGTGGTCAATGCCGCAGACAAAAGCATTTTTTTGCAAATGGCACGATGCACAACTCATCATAGAATCTTGATTTGTACCAAGATAGCCCCGCAAACGGGTATCATAAAATAAATACCGTCCCAATTTAACGCCTTCTATAGTCAGCGGATTGTCTTGTGGAATGTTGGTTTTAGTCGGGAAAAAAGGCGGAATTGTTAAATTATAGGGTGTAGTATGGAATTGCTCTTCGGGTTTAGGCTTATGGCAAGACGTTGATAAAATTATGATAATCAGTATGTAGAGAAGCCTTCTCACCGCAAACTTATTTTCTCACATAGTGAGGCATTTCAAACGGAATAACGAAAGAATATTCAATCAATCCGCAAATCTCTCCCTCATTGTTTTTCCATGGAGTTTGGAATATCATTTTTTTTACCCCGTTTTTTTCTATGGTATAACAGTTGTCACTACCGTCAAGTAACATTTGATTGATTTTAGCGATGGCGTGAGGAGGGTGGCAGGCATAAAGATTTTCACCCCGTTTGTCGCCAAAAGTATTGACGGCACGCTCGTTCATATAAAGAACAATACCTTGTTTGTCGCAAATAGTTATACTGCAAGACTGATGTTTGAAAAAATCTTCCATTTGATTGATTTTTATTTTAATAACGTTGAAATGCAATTTTTATTTTGTTGGCTTGTGAATATATTTTTTATAAAAATTTCGAAAAGAATACTTTTATATGTAATATTTTTATATTTTTGTAAAATATATACATGGTATATTTGTATTAGAAAAAATAATACTATATATGTAAATAAAACTAATTTTTAATGTCAAATAATTTGCAGAAATGAAAAAGAAATTTATTTGTACCGTTTGCGGGTATGTTCACGAAGGCGATGATGCACCAGATTTTTGTCCACAATGCAAAGTGCCCAAAAGTAAATTCAAATTGTTAGAAGAAACCGGAGCATTGAATTTTGTTACAGAACATGTTATCGGTATTGCAAAAGATTGTTCCGAAGAAATGAAAAAGGATTTGAACGCTCATTTTAATGCCGAATGTTCAGAAGTCGGTATGTATTTGGCGATGAGTCGCCAAGCCGATAGAGAAGGCTATCCTGAAATTGCAGAGGCATTTAAACGTTATGCTTGGGAAGAAGCAGAACACGCCGCCAAATTTGCGGAACTGCTCGGTGATATTGTTTGGGACACCAAAACAAATCTCGAAAAACGTATGAATGCAGAAGCGGGGGCATGTGACGACAAAATGAGAATTGCCCGCAATGCAAAAGCACAGGATTTAGATGCTATTCATGACACCGTACATGAAATGGCAAAAGATGAAGCCCGTCACGGCAAAGGCTTTGAAGGTTTATTTAACCGCTATTTCAAAAAATAAGGATTTACATTTTTCACAAAAGACCGCCAAAATACAGCGGTCTTTTTTTATATCTCAAAAATTTGAAAAAGAACTTAAAAAAATGTTATTTTTGCACGAAAACTTTTTTATTCCAAATATAAATCTAAATCATTTATTTTGAAAAATGCAAAATAAACCACATGTTCTCTTCTTTTCACCTTGGTATCCCAATAGATATGATAATATGTTGGGCTTGTTTGTGAGAAAACATGCAGAAGCAGTCGCACGTTTTGCAGAGGTGTCTGTTTTGTATTTGTTAGCAGATGAAAATGTGAAAACATTTGATTGTATCACTCAAACAACAAATGGAGTCAGGGAAATTTATGTTTATTTTCCGTTTTGTCAAAATAAACTTTTCCGCCGTTTGTCACAATTGTTGAATTATTGGCGAGCCTATAGAAAAGCCTATAAGATGTTGTTGCAACAAACTTCCCAACCCGTTTGTTGTCAAGCCAATATATTGACAAAAAGCGGTGTTTTGGCCTACTTGCTAAAAAAGAAATATCATATTCCCTATGTTGTTATGGAACAATGGTGCCGATATTTGCCTGAAGATAAGACCTATAAGGGTTTTTTTAGAAAAAGGATAACAGAAAAAGTGGTGAAAGAAGCCGATGCGGTGATGGCTGTGTCTGATTTTTTGAAACAATCGATGATCCGGCGTGGCTTGAAAAATAATAATTATCAGGTAGTTCGCAATGTGGTAGATGATTTTTTCTACAAAAGACAAACAAAACTGCCTCATGAGAAATGTCGCATATTGCATGTATCTTGTTTTGAAGAATGTTCAAAAAATATGTGCGGCATGTTGCGTGTTGTGCAACAATTATTTAAGCAACGTGATGATTTTGAGTTTGTAATGATAGGCAATGGAATAGATTATGAGCAGACGAGAGCCTATGCCAAAACATTGGATTTGGGTGAAGATAAAGTGAAATTTTTAGGAGAAAAAACACCGCAAGAAGTATGCAATTGGTTTTATCAGAGCGATGTTTTTCTGTTGTTTTCCAATTATGAGACTGATTCTGTGGTTATTTCGGAGAGTTTGGCAGTCGGGTGTCCTATTGTATCCACTCACATTGAGGCTATTGCCGAAAAAGTATCAGACAAAGAAGGTGTTTTTGTGCCTGTTGCAGATGAAAAGGCTTTGCTTGAAGCCTTAAATTTTATGATAGACCATTATCATGATTTTGATGTGGAAAACATTCGTGAAGTTGGGCAGCAGTATACTTGTGAATATATTGGAAAACAATTGTTTAATGTATATAAAAATGTAATGGACAAGTCCAAACATTAATAAAAAATGTATTTTTGCAAATGGTAAAAGAAAATATGATACGATAGTTTTAATATAGATATAACAAAATAGCGATTTTTGCTTTATTGCGAAGTTCAAATTCTGGACAAATTTGACTATCTATAGGCAAGATAAGCAGAAACGCTCATGGGAATACCGTGGGCTTTCTTGTTTTATAGATAGGTGTGTCCAGAAACCTTGAACTTCGACAGAAAGTTCACGGTTTTTTTATGCTTGTTTTTTTAAGATTATTATGGACCAACATATAGATATAGGTAAGGCAATATACAATGAATTGCAAAGACAAGAATGCGGTGTGTCGTGGCTGGCTAACAAACTGAATATTAGTCGTATGGCTTGTTATCGTATGTTTAATTCGTATAGTATTGATACAGAGTTGCTTTATCGTGTTTCTAAGGTGCTGGATTATGATTTTTTTGCCTTGTATTCCGCCAATCTGAAATGCAAAATCCAAGACTGACCAATGGTACATGCGAGAGTGGTTTGCCATAGGAGAATTTTACTCTTATGTTTGGATTTTTACGTTTTTTGACATGTTTTATGTTTGGATTTTTACGTTTTTTGACATGTTTTATGTTTGGATTTTTACGAAAAATAATCATATTTATTTGATATATAATAAAAAAATGTTATCTTTGCAGCAGTGTGAAAAATTGGATTTATGGAGTATATAGAACGTGAAATAGACAAGGTATTAATACAATGGAAAAACCAATTGCATCATAAACCGCTATTAATAAGAGGGGCAAGGCAAGTGGGGAAGACGTACGCTATTCGCCACCTCGCCAAACAATTTGAATATTACGTAGAAATTGATTTGAATGAGCACTACGATTTTCATGTCTTATTTCAGCAGGGCTTGTCTCCACAGCAGATTGCAGAGCATTTGTCTGTATTGATGAATATTCCGATAGTTGAGAAAAAAACGCTCTTGTTTTTAGATGAAATACAGGCTTGTCCGGAGGCTATCAATATGTTGAGATATTTTTATGAAAAATATCCTAGTTTGCATGTGGTGGCAGCGGGTTCTTTACTTGAGTTTACCTTGGCGGAACTGCCTTCTTTTGGAGTCGGGCGTGTACAATCTATATTTATGTATCCATTTTGTTTCAATGAGTTTTTGCAGGCAACAGGCAATGCTTCTTTGTGTAAAGCCATCAAAAATGCTTCTCCTCAATATCCATTGTCGCAACCTATTCATGAAAAAGCCCAACAATTGTTACGACAATTTTTATTGCTTGGCGGTATGCCGGAAGTGATTGCCACTTATGTGGAAACACAAAATATACGAGACTGCCAACAAGTGTTGGATACATTAATAGTTTCATATACAGATGATTTTAAAAAGTATCGCAAGCGTGCTAATCCTATTTTGTTACAAAAGGCACTCTATGCCGTAGCAGAACAAAATACAGGTAAGTTTGTTTATTCTCATGTAGATAGAGAATTTCGGATCGATGTTATCAAAGAGGCTGTAAATATGCTTTGTATGGCAGGGTTGATAATTCCCGTAACTCATACATCAGGCAATGGAATTCCGCTTGGGGCTGAGATGAATGAAAAATACAGAAAAATGTTTTTGTTTGATACTGGTATTATGCAACGTTTATTGCATTTAGATGTTGCCAATATACTTCTTGCTTCCGATATGGATATTATAAATAGAGGTGTTTTAGCAGAGGTGTTTGTCGGATTGGAAATCATTAAGGCACAATCTTGTTTCTTGCCAGCAGCGTTGTTTTATTGGCGTAGGGAAGAAAAAAATGCTGTTGCTGAAGTCGATTATTTAATAGAACGGAATAATATTGTTTGTCCTATAGAGGTAAAGGCTGGAGCAAAGGGGGGGATGAAAAGTATGCGTATGTTTATGCAACTCAAACAAATTGCAAGGGGGGTCCGTACATCTATGGAGAATTTTGCACAATTAGCGGATGTTGATATTTATCCTCTTTATGCTATAGGTAATCTTTTCCCTTCTTCTACAATCTGATACATATAAAGACAGAATAGAATATATTTATACTTGATCATTTAGTCTTTTTCTTGCATAGGGTGACCAATATTATCTATTGGTCGCCCTACTCGTATTTTCTCCTCCCAATAGAAAGGTGTAACAATTTTGTTGCATTTATGTAATATTTTTGTTATACTGTAATTCGTTGAAACATAGTTGAATATTTTACTTTTGCAATCTTTATGGGAGAAAAGTAAAAATAAAATTTTATGGAAACAAATTTAAAAAGAAATTTAGTAAAAACCAGTCTGATTGCACTGGCAATAGTTTTTTATTCATGTTCGGGTGTTTCTCAAAGCGACAGGGCTACCACCTTCGGATTAAAGGGTAATGTAACAAAGGTAGAATCCTCTATCAACGATGTAGGGGACTTATGGAGTACTTATAATCTGGAATTTTCAAAGGAGGGCAAATTGACGATTGTCAATCAGGTTGCAGTGGAGTCTGAAGATTTCGGAGCCCGATATACTTTGGAAAGAGACGAAAACAACCGTATTGCTAAGGTTTCTTCGGTGGAAGGTGACGGTTTGCGGGAGATAGAATATATTTATTCTACAGAGGGACAACTTGTTGAACAAAAATATTCTTATGTGAATGAGGATACAGATGAAAAAATGGAAACGGGTACCGCTCAATTTGTTTATGATGCCGATGGTTGGCTTACAACAATTAAATATACGGATGCGGAGACGAAAAAGACAGAGAATATCACCTATTCGTACAAAAAGTTTGACGATAACGGCAACTGGGTGCTTCGTACGGTAAATTATCCCTCATTGGGTTTGAATAATGCTGAAGAAACCCGTTCATGCAGTTACGAATCCGCAGGAGCGGCTAATACAATATCTTCAACCGCAGGGGTACAAAAAGATACGGATTCTGTATGGATGACTATATGGAGAGTGGTTTTAGCTATTATATGGGCAGCGATATTGGGTGCACCTTTTGTATATATAATTTATGTATTATGTTTCAAAAATCGAAAAATTGTATTAAAGACGTCGGCTGATTTTGAGCAATATCGGGAAAAAATGGGCTTGCCTCTTGCTTCAACAGACGAGGAAAACGAAACGGTACTGCAAATGTTGGATAATGTTCGCAATAGTCTGACTCCTGTGGTAAATGAGCATGGAGAAACTGAACTTATGATAACCAGCAAACAACAGATGGAAGACTATAGAAATGTATTGTTACAGATTATAGAAATTGCTCTAACAAATGAAGAATGTATTAATGAATACAATAAATATGTTGATGTATTTAAAATGTTAAATAAACGTCAGTTCACAGGTAGTAAAACGTATTTGATTATAGGTTCTATTGTAGTTGTTTTGTTATTGGGCATATCAGGGGGGATGGATTCTGCATTTATATTAGTGCCTCTTGGATATTATTTTGCCAGTAGAAAAACATATTGGATGATATATAAACAAGAAAGTTCAGGTAAAGACAATTCTAATCGTTCCAAATTAATGACGGCTCTTACCTTAGCAGCCTTTGGTATTATGGGGTCTGGACGCACCTATAAAACAGTAACTCATTGGAGCGATGGAACAACCACTACAGACAGAGATTATAGTGAACATTTTATTGCACTTCTTATCGGCTTTATCTTATTAGCACTTTTGGCTTTGGCTATGTTTATTGTTGCTTTGGTCAATTTCTTTAGAAATTATGTGTTGTATAAATAAAAATATAGAAATATGTACAGACAAATAAAGACATTTGTTTTGGCAACAATGTTGTTGCTTTTTGCCCGCACCGCTTGGGCATACGATTTTGAAGTAGATGGGATTTATTATAAATATTCAGGTATTTGGGTGTCTGTTACCCACAATGGTCCCAATTCATATTCGGGAAACGTGATGATTCCTAAATTTGTTTCCTATGGAGGAAATACTTATTTTGTAGGAATATTAGCAGATAGTGCTTTTGCTGGTTGTTCCAATTTAACTTCTGTTTCTTTACATGATTCTTTACAACGAATACAGGATTATGTTTTTGTAAATTGTTCAAAATTAACAACCATAGATATTCCCAATTCAGTAGAATATATAGGAGGAGATAATTTTAATGGTTGTCAGAGTCTTACTACTATAAATATTGGTAAATCTGCTCGTTATAATTTTAATAGCGGTCCTATGGTTTATCGCGACTGTCCCAATCTAACCGCTATTAATGTTTCCGCAGAAAATCCTTATTTGCAATCAGTAGATGGTGTGGTGTTTAATAAGACAGGAGATACCTTATTTGAATGTCCAAAAGGGAAAAGTGGCGAATACACTATTCCAAATTCTGTATCAGTCATTTTTATGCATGCTTTTGTAAAATGTACGAAACTAATTTCCGTAAATATGACCAATTCGGTTGAGAATATAGGGACTGTGGCTTTTGCGGAATGCTCCGCGTTGCAGTCTGTATCTTTTGGTACAAAGGTTGCAAACATAGGTGCAATGGCGTTCGATTATGATACTGCATTACGGCAGATTGTTTTTTATGGAGAAAATCCACCTGGGCTTACCTCAAGTAGTTTTGATTATGCTATGAAAAACAAAGTAGAGGTAAAGGTTCCTTGCGGAAGATTATCCGCATATAAAACCGCATTAGATGGAATATTTACTAATGTCGCAGAAAATGGTACATTTATTCTATCTGTTTCTTCAGCAGATATAAGCAAGGGTACCGCTATGGTAACGATACCTGTTACATGTACAAATCCCCGTGCCGTTGTAATTGCTACTGCGAATGCTGGTTATCAATTTATGAGTTGGAACGATGGAGATACAAATAATCTAAGAACATTAATAATGTCCCAAGACAGGTCGATAACAGCCTATTTTATGCCTATTTTGCTTATTCAATCTTATGATACCAACCAAGGAAATGTTCAAATGTTATGCAGACCGACTCCTGATAATCCGCAGGTTACCGTATTGGCTGTCCCTAAGCAGGGCTATAGGTTTGCTTATTGGGAAGACCGCATCAACGGTCAGACCATGACCCGCAAGGACGGCAACAATACCGATAATCCGCGTACGCTTGTTTGGGAAGAAGGTATGACATTGATTGCCCATTTTACCGAATCCGCAACGGGTATCAAAGAGATTTCCAATGAAAATTCGGCTGTCAGGTTGTATCCCAATCCTGCCAAGGAGCAAATTACCGTTTCAGGTTTGGAGCAACCGACAGACATTCAGATTGTAAACACATTGGGTCAAGTTCTGAAACGTATCAATCATGCCACAGACGCTATCACAATAAATGTAGCGGATATGCCTAAAGGTATTTACTTTGTCAAAGTGGGCAATTGTGTCAGAAAAATAGCCCTAAAATAAGGATTTAATGGTTAAATAAATAGTGTAGATGGGCTGCCTTTATGGCAGCCATTTTTTTGCTTCCCGTTTTTCAAAAGTTGCTATAAAAAAATGTAATTTTTCTTAAAAAGTCGCTATAAAAAGTGTGTTTTTTTAGTTGTAACACTATTTTTTGTATCTTGCATTTGAAAAACAAGTAGAAAAATATGTATAGAAATATTGTAAAAGAGTTAATTACATGGAAAGATTCTTTGTTCCGAAAACCATTGATTCTCTCGGGGGCACGTCAGGTAGGTAAAACATATATTCTAAAACAATTCGGAAAGACATATTATAAGAATGTTGCATATATTAATTGTGATAATAATACAATTGTAAAGGATTTGTTCATAGAGAACTATGATACAGAAAGGATTATTCTTACTATTAGTGCTATAACAAAAGAGGTGATTCTTCCGAAAAAAAACTTGATTATCCTTGATGAGATACAAGAACTTCAGCGAGGCTTATCGTCTCTGAAGTATTTTTGTGAGAATGCTCCAGAATATTATATTTGTGTAGCGGGTTCGTTACTTGGCATTGCCATGCGTCATGGAGAATCGTTTCCTGTTGGCAAAGTGGATTTGATTAAAATGTATCCTATGTCGTTTGATGAATTTTTAAGAGCGAAAGGAAATGATAAGATGGCAGACATCTTGCTGCTTAAAGATTGGAATATCCTTCAAGGTTTTCATTCAACATTGATACAATTGTTACGTGAGTATTATTTTGTAGGAGGTATGCCGAGTGCGGTTGCCGCATTTATCTCTGCCCATGATGCTATTCCATTGAAAATCTATGAGGATTTTGCTGCTTTCAAACTATATCTGCTTGATGTCGGCTTATTGGGAGCCTTGACAAATACTCCATCTGCTATGCTTTTGTTACCTAACAATATGGAGGAGGGAAAGGGTATGTTTACCGAAAACTACGTTTGCACCCAACTTGCGGCAAGTATAGACCAATCATTGTTCTATTATAGTCGGGAAACAAGTAGTCTTGAGATAGATTTTATTATTCAACAAGATATACAAGTTGTTCCTATTGAAGTGAAAGCGAAAGAGAATCTTCAATCCCAATCCTTAAAAACCATACTTCAAAACAAAGAAGCGATGCGTGCCGTTCGTTTTTCGATGAGTGCATATCGGGAACAAGAGAGAATAACCAATGTGCCTCTTTATGGTGCAGGGTTATTCTTTGCAAGAAATTAATGGTCGGGTTTTGGCTATGCAAGGATAAAGACAGAAGGAGCATGTTTGCAATAATTTTTTTCTGAACATAGTGTTCTGTGCATTGTCAGATAAGCAAAAGAATGTTAGATATTATTATATAATGAAAAATAGAATATATTTTTTCAAAAAAAATGAATTTTGTAAAGAAAAAAATTATACCTTTGCAAACTCAAAAATATAGGTAAAAATGGCAAAGAAAAATAAAGAAGCAAGACAACAAGTTATACTTGAATGTACAGAGCAAAAAGCCTCTGGTGTGCCGGGTATGTCAAGATATATTACGACCAAAAATCGTAAAAATACGCCGGATAGATTGGAATTGAAGAAATACAATCCTTATTTGAAAAAAGTTACAGTTCATAAAGAAATAAAATAATTTGAGATATGGCAAAGAAAGTTGTTGCAACACTGAAAAAATCAACAGGTAAAGATTTTGCAAAAGTTGTCCGTATGGAACGTTCTCCTAAAACAGGTGCCTATACTTTTAAAGAAAGTATTGTTCCAACAGACCAAGTGAAAGATTTTTTAGCAAAAAAATAAAAATATTATTTTTTATTTTTTTAATACTTTAAATAGAGGAGATTTTAGTAACTCCTCATTTTTTTGTATTTGACAATAAAATGAATATAAAGGCTTTTGAAAAATTAACTTATGGCGTTTATATAGTAAGTGCGGGCAATACCGTAACAAAGAATGCATTTGTGGCTACTACAGCATTTCAGGTAACAGCCTCACCCAATCAAATAGCCGTGGCTTGTAATAAAAACAATTTTACCCTGTCGTTGGTAAGTGAAAATAAGGCTTTTGCCGTTTCGGTGTTGAAACAGCATTACACGCCTGCCACGATGGGGACTTTCGGTTTTCGCTCCGGCAAAGATTTTGACAAGTTTGCTCATTGCGAATTTGTGATGGGAACACAAACCAATACCCCGATTGTTACTACCGATGCCTTGGCTTGGTTTGAATGTAAATTGATACAACAAGTAGATGTGGGTACACATATTTTGTTGATAGGGGAGGTGTTGGACAGCAGTGTGCTTGACGATGTCCATGAACCGCTGACCTATGCTTACTATCATCAGGTAAAGGGTGGAACGGCTCCTAAAAATGCTCCACACGCTCAAGAAGAAAAATAAAATTATCAATCATTTATAAAAAAGAGAAGTATGAAATACGTTTGTTCAGTATGCGGTTATGTGTACGACCCTGCAGTAGGCGATCCTGATAGCGGCATTGCCCCCGGTACACCTTTTGAAGAAATTCCTGACGATTGGACTTGTCCCCTTTGTGGTGTCGGCAAATCCGATTTCGAACCAGAAGAATAAGTAAAAGAAGTACACATTTTTTTTGTTTTTGTTTTGTTGAAAAGAGATTACAATCGATTATGTTAATCTCTTTTCACTTCATTGAGAACCATAATCATTTGTTTTAAATTGAATAATATGTTAAGAGCCACACAATGTGTGGCTCTTTTTTATTGAAGAATATGTTCCAGCATTTGTGCCAACAGGGCTGTTGGCATACCCATAATGGTATAAAAAGACCCTTCGATACGGTCTATTTTTTTCAAACCTATCCATTCCTGAATGCCATAGGCTCCGGCCTTGTCCAGAGGACGGAAATGTGATACATAATAGGCAATTTCTTCATCTGTCAAAGGCAAAAAATGCACCTTTGCCACATCAAAGTTGCTGTATGTTTTGTTTTGATAGGCAATGGCAATGCCACTGATTACTTCGTGGGTTTTGCCGGACAATTTTGCCAGCATTTCCATCGCTTCTGATTCGGAAGAAGGTTTGCCTAATATTTCTCCGTCCAAACACACAATGGTATCACCTCCAATAACGATAGTGTCTGCCGGAAACTGTTGGGCGACAAGTTGGCATTTTTGTGTTGCCAAATGAGCGGCTATTTCTGTGGTGCTCATCAAAGGGGAGTAGATTTCTTCGCCTTGGGATACGCATACTTCAAAGTTAATGCCCATTTCATGCAACAACTCTTTTCTGCGTGGAGACCCCGAGGCCAAGACTACTTTTTTGTCTTTTATGCTATTGAGTAACATTGTCAATTTGTCTTTTTTTTACAAAGATAGTTTTTTTATTGATAATAGCACACGGTCGTTAAAAATTTTGTTAAAAATACTAAAAAGACGGATAGTATCGTTATAAGATTGGTAAAATAAAACATATAGGTGAGTAAGCGATCTGTTTTGTCAATATTATTATTGTTGTGTTCAACAATATTATTTGCCCAGAAATATACCATTAGCGGCTATGTGAAAGATTCCAAAAGCGGAGAGGCCATTTCGGGGGTGAATGTATATTTTGTTGATATCAATAAAGGTACAGCGACAAATACATACGGCTATTATTCCATCACCGTTGAAAGTGGAGAATATTTGTTCAAAATACAGGCGGTGGGTTATCGCTCTTTTCAGGAAAATATAAATTTGAACAAGTCTATCAGAAAAGATATAGAATTGACACCTATTGTTTATACCAAGCAAGAGGTTGTTGTCAGTGCCACCCGCTCAGATGATAATGTCAGGGCTGCTGCTATGGGTACGCAGGTGGTGAATGTGGAGGCGTTGAAAAAGATGCCTTCGTTTTTCGGAGAAGTAGATGTTATCAAAACGGTCCAGTTGATGCCGGGGGTGCAAAGTGCGGGTGAGGGCTCTTCAGGGTATCACGTGCGGGGTGGCGGTTTAGACCAAAATTTGGTGCTGTTAGATGAGGCTATTATTTACAATACGGGACATTTGTTCGGTTTCTTTTCTATTTTCAATACCGATGCCATTCGTTCTGCCGAGATGATAAAATCGGGAATGGCTGCCAACTATGGCGGCCGATTGGCTTCAGTTTTGAATGTAAATATGAAAGAGGGCAATATGAAAAAATATCAGGTGGAAGGGGGCATAGGCTTGATATTTGCCCGCTTGACAGCCCAAGGACCTATAGTGAAAGACAAGGCTTCGTTTTTGGTGTCGGCTCGCCGAACCTATATCGATGCCCTTATTCAACCGTTTTTGAAAAAAGATTCCCCTTTAAAGGGTTTGAAATTTTATTTCTATGACCTTAATGCCAAAACCAATTGGATTATCAACGATAAACATCGGATATTTCTCAGCGGTTATTATGGAATGGACACCTACGGATTTAAAAGTTCGGAGTCGGCTATGAATGCCCATTTTACATGGCGAAATGCTTCGGCATCGTTTCGGTGGAATTACAATATTTCCAGCAAACTGTTTCTAAATACTTCGGTGTTGTTCAGCGATTATGATTTCGGGACAGATATGTCGGTTGATGTATATAGCATGACCATCAAATCGGGAATAAGAGATTATAGCCTGAAATCAGATTTGACATATATGGTCAATGCGAACAATACTTTGAAATTCGGCATGTCGTATATCTTTCATCATTTTATTCCCAATTCGTATGCCGCAGAGGCGGGTTCGGATTTGGATATACCTGTTTCGCCAAATTATTTTGCCCATGAAGTGGCAGGTTATGCCAATGAGGAGGTTGATTTGGGCGATTTTATTCGTTTGAATGTAGGTTTGCGGGCTTCATATTTTGCACATGTGGGCAAATATGTGCAATATACTGCCGACCAATTCGGGCGGGTACAAGATTCTGTGGTTTATTCCATGGGCAAGAAAGTGAAAGACTATTGGGGCTTGGAACCCCGCCTTTCTTTGCGTTTTTTGATAGACAAATCATTGTCCATCAAGGCGTCTTATGTACATAACTATCAATATTTGCATCAGGTGGCATTGTCTTCCATTTCGTTGCCTACCGATGTGTGGATGCCAAGTTCCATAGCGGTAAAACCTATGATAGGCAATCAATATTCTATGGGTGTGTATAAAAATTTTAAGAATAATATGATAGAATGTTCGGTGGAAGCCTATTATAAAACAATGAAAAATGTTACCGAATATCGGGAGGGCTATTCGCCATTGACACAAGCCTCCAATAGTTTGGATATGCAGTTTACTCAAGGCGATGGGTATAGTTATGGCGTTGAATTTTTGATAAACAAAACTATTGGCAAATTTACAGGTTGGATAGGTTATACGCTTTCGTGGACAAAATATACTTTTCCGGAGTTGAATGGCGGCAAGGAGTTTTTTGCCAAAAACGACCGTAGACACGATGTGTCCATTTCTCTTTCATACGATATTTTGCCCAACCTCACGGCTTCGGTGGTGTGGGTGTATGCTACGGGCAACACCATGACCGTGCCTGTCGGTTTTTATTTTATGGGATATAATATGGTGGTACAATATAGCGATAAAAATGCTTACAGAGTGCCTCCTTATCACCGAATGGATATTGCCGTAAATTGGATTATGAAACGTACAGAACGGTTTGAGCATGTACTCAACTTCTCGGTTTATAATGTCTATAACCGCAAGAATCCGTTTTTTATTTCTATTAGTACGCGAATGGAACAAAGCAATATGAAAATAAGCAATCAGGCTTACCAGATGTCATTGTTCCCGATTCTGCCTTCTATTTCATATAACTTCAAATTCAACTAAACGATGAAAAAAATATTGTGGAGTATTGTGATAATTTGTTTGTTTTTGTTCTGGGCCTGCGAAACCCCCATTGGCATGAAATTGCCGGGCAAGAAAAATACCAAAGTCATAGAAGGGTGGATAGAAAACGACCAATATCCCGTGGTGGTGGTCTCCAATTCGCTGTCGTATTATTCCACCATCGGGGCAGAAGAGGTGTTGGCATCCGCGGACAAAAATGCCAAAGTATATATCACCGATGAAGACGGCAACAGCGAACAATTGGCTTTGGGATTTACTACCGAACATATTTTCGGCATAGTAGGGGCGGCATACGTAGGCAAGACTATCAAAGGGAAGGCCGGAAAAGAATACAGTCTTTATGTAGAAGACGACAGCGGGCAGGTTTTTACCGCCAAAGCACGGATTCCGCAACAGCCGATGCTGATAGATTCTTTGTTCTTCCCTGTCAATACGGCGGTGTATGACACTTTTTATCCGATGAGAATTATCTTTCAAGACAGACCGGAAACATACGATTGCTATCGTTTTTTTTGCAAAATAACACATTTGGATATTGCCTATTCGCCGATACGCTTGGGCACCTTTGATGATTTGACTTTTAACGGGAAACAAATCACCTACGAAATTTCCCGTTCGCCGTTGAGCAATTTTAATATCTCCGGCATGACCGATTCGGTAAGAGAAGATTATTCGCGTTCTTATTTTAAACCTGGTGATACGATTGTTTTGCGTGCCACCTTGACAGATACGGCAACTTTGAAATATTGGTTTCCATTGCAGACAGACATCTTTTTGGGTAGCAATCCATTTTTAATAACCAAACATTATCCCACCAATATAGAGGGCGAAAATGTTACGGGTATTTTTTCGGGCTATCATGCCAGATACGATACGCTTATTTTTCACAAAGACAATTAAGTATTTAAATTTGTAAATTATTTTGGGTTGCCATAGTATGGCGGCTCTTTTTTTACCATTAATTAAAATATGTGCATATTGTTCCGACTTTTAAGGAGGAAGACAGACGATAGGCTGGCAGACTATAAAATAAAAAAAGACGATGAACACATCGTCTTTTAAATTTCCAATTTATAGTTCTCGCTGCTCAACCGGTTTGTTTCACTGTATTGAGACAAGTTTATTTTTTGCTGATATTGCTCATTTTATAGGTATTGACAATGCCGTTAAATTCTTCAAGAATCATTTCTGTGAGCATATTGTCTGTTTTTCTGTAGGTGAGAGTTATTTTGGAATAGCCTTTTAGATTTGCTTTTTTTGCAGTGATGGTAACATTTTTTTCTTTGCTTTTTTCGGTAACGTTAATATCGGCGTTGTTGTCGGAGGCGGCTTCTTTCCAATTGCCTTTGATGCAATTGAGAAGGGTGTTTTTTTGTGTTCGCATTACGGTGTTTTTGTCTGTGTCAATGGTGGCTTTTTTGCCTTTGAGGTTTATTTTCACCGTTTTCCCGTCAATGATAAAATAATCTTTCGCAGGGTTGGTATAAGTCATATTTAATTTGTCGGGGTTTTGGAATTTGAGTTTTCCGTTCGATTCGGTGCTTTTGCCCGAAGCCTTGATGAATCTTGTCTGTTGAAAATCGCTTTCTATGGTTTGTGCCGAAAGTATTAAAACGCCTATGGCAAATAATACGGTTAATAGGTTTTTCATTGTATCTTGTCTTTTTGGTTTAATTTTAAAGTGGTGCAAAGATACTACTTTTTAATAGATGTTTGAATTGATTTTTGTGTTACCTTTGCAAACGTTTTGATTTGAGTTAATAAAAAAAGACAGAAAATGAAAAGTATAAAAGGATTACTAATAGCATTTGTGCTGGTTTTTGTTTTCGGAACCCTATCTGTTTGCGGACAGGCGAATAGAATACAGACCCACAATGAACAGGTGAAAAAGATGGAACAATTGATGTGGATG
This sequence comes from uncultured Bacteroidales bacterium, assembly GCA_905233585.1. Classification (GTDB taxonomy): domain Bacteria; phylum Bacteroidota; class Bacteroidia; order Bacteroidales; family WCHB1-69; genus UBA1205. The sequence goes on along the minus strand of CAJOFD010000006.1, from coordinate 2,934 downwards.
GTCGATTTTCAATATGTGGACACCATCGATTTTGTCAATCTTACTGAAAAAGGTATTGTAGAAATGCTCAAACAATTAGACCCTCATTCCGTTTATATTCCCAAAAAAGATTTTAATATAATGAATGAAAAATTGGTGGGTAATTTTGAAGGTGTGGGTATTGCCTATCAGATTTTCAAAGATACGCTGACGGTAGTGCAGACCATCAAGGGCGGCCCTTGTGAATTGGTCGGCGTTTTGCCGGGTGATAAAATCGTAACCATAGATGATTCCGCCGCCACAGGCAAAATTTGCACCAACGAATGGGTATATAAAAAACTGCGTGGCCCCAAAGGCTCCAAAGTCTTGTTGGGTATCAAGCGGGGCAACGAAGACAAGTTGTTCTATTTTACCATTATTCGGGACAAAATCCCTATCAATAGCATTGAAAGTTATTTTATGGTGGATAACAAAACGGGCTATATCCGTTTGGACGGATTTACGCAGACTTCTCACAAAGAACTAGTCAATGCCATGACTTTGTTGCAAAAACAGGGTATGGAAAATCTTATCTTTGACCTTCGCGGCAATTCGGGCGGCTATCTGAATATCGCTATCGATATTGCCGATGAATTTATCAGGGAGAATAATAAAGTTATTGTTTATACCAAAAACAATCAAAATGGCGAACAAGTGCAATATACAACAGGTCGCAACGGGTTGATGGAGACCGGCAAATTGGTGGTTTTGATAGATGAATATTCCGCTTCGGCTTCCGAAATTGTTTCGGGGGCTATTCAAGATTGGGACAGAGGGGTGATTATTGGCCGTCGTTCTTTTGGTAAGGGTTTGGTGCAATCGCAAATCGCCTTGCGTGATGGCTCTGCCGTGCGGCTTACCACTTCAAAATACTATATCCCCAGCGGCAGATGTATTCAAAAACCATACGAGGGCATAGAAGATTATAGCCTTGACGCTATCAAAAGATACAACGCTGGTGAACTGACACATGCCGACAGCATTCATTTCCCCGATTCCTTGAAATTCTACACCGCAAACAAAAGGGTTGTCTATGGTGGCGGAGGCATTATGCCTGATATTTTTGTTCCCATAGATACAACTATCGCTTCTGATTTCTATTTGAAATTGTACAGAAACAATATTTTTAATCAATTTGTGTTTGCTTATCTGGACAAAAACAAAAATGCCCTGCAGCAGAAGTACAGAGATTTTGATGATTTTTATAAAAATTTCAAAGTAGGCAAAGATATATTAGATGAATTTTATGCTTATGCGGAAAAAGAAGGGATTACTCCGAACAATACGATGGATTTTGATATTAGCATATATCTGAAAAACTTTTTGGATACACAAAAAGACAGTCTAAAGGCAAAATTTTCTACCTATGAATCTTTGACAAAAAATACGGACTTCCAAAATGCATTTAATGCTTATATCGCAGAGCAAATTCGTCTTCATCAGCAACGCCAAAGCGGTTTTGATACAGAAGCATATATCAAACGGCAAATAAAAACTTTGATTGCACGGCACGTCTATTCCTCCAATGAGGCAACAAAAATTTGGCTGGAAGCCGATAATACATATCAGAAGGCAATCGAGATTATCAGTAGCGACACCTATTTCAAAAAGCATAAAATAAAATGACAACAAAAAGGGGTGATGTACATCACCCCTTTTTGTTGTACTCCGCTCCTATATTTACAGCGGGATTGTATTTTCTTATAAAAGAATAGGAAATATATCAAAAAAAAAAGGCTATATTTGCATTTTTGTTAGTGCGTTTTATTTGTTATAAATCAGTAAATAAGAAAAATATAGAGATTACAACATAAGAAAGAATGAGAGAAAAGCCCTCAAACGGCAATTTTGAACATAAAAAATGGGAATAAAAAGCCTATGAAGGCAACAAAATGTCATTTTTCTTTATCATATTATTATGTTATAAATTAATAATGTTTATTATTTAAATATCTAAAAAAGATGAAATCTTTTATAAATGGACAAAGTAGATGTTTTTTGTTAATGGTATTAACCATTTTGTGTTTTAGTTATCAAGGTACTATAAAAGCCCAGATTACGAGGTCTGGTAGTGGTACAGGCACTTATTCAGACCTTGCTACGGCTATCAATGCTTGTACAAGTGGTACATATACACTTACCGTTACCAACAATAATGCTACTATCAATAGTGCAGCCACGGTTGCGGCAGGGGTAACTATCAATGTGGTGAGTAGTTCAAGTGGTACCAAACGTACTATAAAACGAAACAATGCTGCAGGACGTATAACGGTGAACGGAAATTTGAATATGACAGATATTATTTTAGATGGAAATAGTATCTCTGTTTCAAATGCAATGTTTACTTCAAGCACCTCAACACTTGTATTGACAAACTGTGAGATAAAAAATATCAAATCATCATCTTATGGTATGTGTTTGAGGGTTGAAAGAGGCTACGCTGCCACAATTAACAATTGTACTTTTTCCAATAATGTATCTACTTATACATATAGTTCGTATGGTTATGGTGGAGGTGCTGTAACCAATTATGGTACTCTTACTTGCTTAGGGACAAATACATTTACAGGTAATTCTATTAAAGCAAGAGGCGGTGCTATTTTTAATTACAAGGGGACTGTGCTGGTTGGAACAAATGCAAACAATCCAGGTAATATTGTGTTTACTTCAAATGTTAGTACCAGTAACGATGGCGGTGCTATTCTTAATCATGGTGATGGAGATGTGGCTATTTTTACCTGTTATGGCAATTTAACTATTAATGATAATAATGCAGCATCTATGGGAGGTGGTATTATGAATTGGGATGCCACATTTAGAGTTTATGGAACCACAACTATGAATAGGAATTCTGCTGTTAGTCAAGGCGGTGCCATATGCAATTATTCTTCAGGCATATTGGATTTTAAGGGAGGC